>JAQBZB010000283.1 GCA_027622275.1 Planctomycetota bacterium
AAGCCACCACTACAAAGTGAGTGGGATCGGGCGTTAGCCCGCTGATGGAATTCGAAAATGGAACGGATCTTGGCGCAAATCAGGAGCCCCACGGCACCCGCTCGCCGGATAGCATGTTGTCATGTTATACCTCGACGCCCTGTTCTTTGCAGACATCCGCGATGAACTCGGCGGCGGAAGCAACGGTGGTAACGGCCAACGCGCCCTCTTCGTCCATCTCGATGCCGAACTCTTCCTCGAACATGGCGACCAGTTCGATCGATTGGACGCTTTCCGCGCCTAGATCGGAAGTAAAGTTATCTTCGGGTTTGATATCGGCCGCGTCGAGTTGCAAAACGCGAGCCGTCACTTCAATCACACGATCCTGAACACTAGCCATTCTTTCATTCTCCTACGAACGTTGAGCACGCATCGCGCGGCGCCCCTTCTTGATGGCGTCCATCCGCGGCTCCGCAGTGATTGTAAAGATTTCTTCCCACATCGCTTCTTGAGCAGGTGTCCATTCGCACCCTCGTCGGCCCATCGCGATCTTGGCTGTCTCGAACAGCTTACGCTTACCGAATCCTTTCGTCACGACGCCTTCCAGGAACCACGCGAATGAAGGAATAAACTTCGGCAACGGCTTGCCCGTGCCGGCGATCAAAGTCATCGCACCGACATACGAACCAGTGTTGAACAACGTCCCGATCGATGTCTTTGTGTGGTCGCCGATCAGCGAGCCGACTTTCCGCGAGCCGGTATCGATGGCGTGCTTGCCGTCGAGCATCACCGAGACGTCCGAGTAGTCATTCTTCAGATCGCTGTTGGTGGTTAGCGCGCCAAGATTGACCCACTCGCCGACGTAGGCGTGTCCGAGGAAGCCGTCGTGGTACTTGTTGGAGTAACCTTGAATGATCGACTCTTCGACTTCGCCACCAACGCGGCACAGCGGGCCAATCGAGTTGCCTTCGCGGCACTTCGCGCCCAGCAAGATCGATTTCTTGCCGATGTAGCAGGGCCCTTCGATGCGGCTGAAAGGATGAATCTCGGCACCTTCGTCGATATACACCGGCCCGTGTTCGGCATCGATGACGACCATCGGATGGATGCTCGCAGCTTTCCCGATGTAGACGTCGTTGAGGTTGCCGCGGATCGCGGACGGCGTTTCGACATGCCCTTCGTTGCCACTGCGTCCGGCGGCGGCGAAGTCCTTCGTCAGTTGCTCAGGGTTGCTGAGGATCAAGTCCCACGTGTAATTCCACGTGGCGATTTCACCTTCGTACCGTGGAAGAGCTTCGCGCGCCGATTCGATGATGCCGTCGATCGAATCCGTGACCAGCTTGCCAAGATCTTCTTTGGCGATGCGTGCGAATAGACAGTCGCCGTTGTCATCGAAGGCAACTTGGCTCGGGCCAGTTGGCGCGATTTCGAAGCTCTCCGCCTTGACGCGAGCATTCACCAACAGCAAGTCTTCGCCGGCGAGGCTCGCGGCGCTGTTGATCGGCCAATCGGATTGTTCGCGGTAGACGTCCGCCATGTACTCGGGAAGGAACCCCGCCACATCGCGAGCACCGATCTTGGCGATCAGCTTTTCACCCAGGGACGTCATCCCGCACCGCAGCTCCCAGATGGGTCGGCAGAGGGCCACGGGATCGAAGTTGATCCGCGATTCGGTTTGACGGTCGAACAAAACCAGCCGCATGTATCAACTCCAGGAATGTGTGCTCATTGTCGTTGTCCGCTCCGCGAACAAACGTCTGGCTCGCGAAGCGAACCACGACATGCATCGCTACACGGTTTCGACAATCAACCGCTCGGCTTGTCGTCGCGGATCCAGCTCGGGACGCACGATCCAAGGCGGGAGGAACGGTTGATCGGCGCGTTCGCGATCGACATGCCGGTAGTATTCAACGTTCTTCAACTTGGAAGTAGCAGCGGTATCCGAAATTGCAATCGTCCACGGATGTAATTGCAAGGCGGATGCGGGGCATTGCGAGCTGATTGGGCCTTCGATCATCCCCGCCCACGGATCGGCCTTGCCCTCGCCTTTGGCCAGAATCAAGCACGCTCGTGCTTCCGAAATCGTGCCGATACCCATCGAGAGTGCTCGACGCGGCACCTCTTCTTCCGTTTCGAAGAACCTCGCGTTGTCCGAAATGGTCTGCGGATGCAAGGCCACGACGCTCGTGCGTCCCGCCAACGAAGAACCGGGTTCGCAAAATGCAATATGTCCGTCACCGCCGATCCCGAGCACTTGGATGTCGATGCCGCCAGCTTGTCGGATCTTCTCCTCATACTCGACACATTCAGCCGTCAAATCGCTAGCGATGCCGCTCAGCAGATTGGTCTGTTCCTCTCGCAAGCCCAAGCCTTCAAAGAGGTGCTCCCACATGAAGGCGTGGTAGCTTTGCGGATGCCCGGCAGGCAGGCCTTCGTATTCATCCAGGTTGAACGTGGTCACTTGGCTGAAGTCGAGCTTCTCTTTGCGAGTAATTTCAATCAAGCACTTGTAAAGGCCCTCGGGCGTCGAGCCGGTCGCCAAGCCCAAGACGGCGTTAGGCTTCTGTCGTACGACTTCGGCCACGATCTCGGCACCGCGTTGGGACATCGCTTCGTAATCTTTCTCGACCTTGACAAACATTGGCATTCGACTCCTGATTCAATTCTGACAGTAACGGGATGTACGAACTTGAGCGAGACATTTTGGTCTGTCCGGAGCTTGCCAGCTTACGGCAGGCGGAATCGGAAATCAAGCTGCACCGCAAAGTGGTAGTGATACCGTTACGTGTAGCATGGGCCCCCGGCCCGTGACTTCCCGGTCCAGGGGGCCAGGCTACTTTCAAACGGTATCACTACCCGCAAAGTCGCAGTATCTATCGCAAAGTCACAGGCGACACGACGTATCAGGATTCCTCAATTCCGCCGCGCGGCTCCATCGCGTCATGTCGAGATGGAAAGAACCCAGTTTTATAGCAGAGCGCGGATCGGAGTTCCTCGATAGACGCGATAGGGCCGGCCCGCGGCGTCGTGGAATTCGCGGTCGGGGCCGACACCCAGACAGTGAAAGATCGTGGCTGCCAGATCTTCTGGCGTGTAGGCTTCGGTCTCAGGCAATCCGCCGTGTGCGTCCGTCCGACCGATGACCCGGCCCGCTTGGATGCCCCCACCGGCAAACCAACACGGAAACACGTCGCCCCAGTGATGACGGCCCGGCGTGAAGGGCTCGCCCGACGCGTTCTTTCCGTTGGGACTGATCGGCGAAATCCGCGGCGTGCGACCCATCTCGCCACACATCACCACCAGCGTTTCATCCAGCAGACCGCGATCCGCGAGGTCGTCCAAGAAACCGCTCAGACAGTGGTCGATCGACGGTAACAGCTTGCCCTTCAGATCGCGGAACGCATTCTGGTGTGTGTCCCAGCCACGCAGATTCACTTGCACCATCCGCACGCCGGCTTCGACCAGACGGCGGGCCACCAGGAATCCCTGCCCCCACTCTTCACGGCCATACAGATCCCGAATCGTGTCGGGTTCCTGCGTCAGATCAAACGGGTTGTGCCGACCCGGACGCGAGGCCAGCACAAATCGCAGGGCTTGTTGGCGATAGGCATCCCACGCCTGCACCGCTCCAGTGCGGTCAGCCGCGTCGATACCCCGCCGAAGTTCATCAAGCCTCCTCAGCAGTGCCGTGCGATTTTCAAGTTGTGGCAGTGAGATGCCGGCGGTCTGACCGAGATTCGGCAAGTGGAAATCAGGATTGCGGCAGCTGCTGTTGTCCCACCAGGCTTTGGCGTGAGGGCCGGGCCGACGTTCGGGATCCAGAATCGGATCATCATGACTGAAGCAGTTCGGACACGAGCCAGCCGCGTCCTTGGCATTGCACGTCGGCGCGAGATCAACTCCCAAGCGGTCGTACTTCGGACCTAGCAAGCCGGGTTGGCGGCCTGGATACTTCATGAGCGCGGCGCGCGGCAACTCGATAACCGCCGGCAAGGCGACATCCGCTGCCGTGGGAGCCGCGTAGGCGATCATCGAGCCGATGGACGGCCAACTGATTCGGCCCTCGCGCGGCAGCGTGATCGAAGCGTTCGTATCACCAGGCGGCAAGGCCGTTGTCCCGGTGTGCAACAGGTAGTGGCAGCTGTTGTGTTCGTTGCGAAACTGCCTGTCGGCGACGTGCTGCATCGTCCGGACAACCGAAAACTTGTTGGTCCGTGCCGCCAGCTTGGGCAGGTACTCGCAGAGGTGGACGCTCGACACTCCCGTCTGGATCGTGCCATACTCGCCGCGGATTGTGTCCGGCGCCTCAGGTTTCGGATCAACGGTCTCGTGTTGCGAGGGGCCTCCAGACTGAAAGATGAACACGACCGACTTCGCCGTCCCCGGACTCTGTTTCGATGCCGTGTCCGCCTGCGCTTCGAGCCGCAATAGATCGGCCAGCCCTGCTCCGACCAGACTCATACCGCCGACTTGCAGCAGCTCGCGGCGGCCAAGCCGAGGATGATCCTCGTGTCGGCATCCGAATCGGCGCATGATGAAGTCCTCTGATTCTTCGTGTCGCCGCACTCGCCAGGCGTTGGTCGAGGAAGGTTGCTTTCCGACTCGAGCGTTGGCGAGTCTGGCTACGTGTTCAAATCCGGCCTGATACAAGACCCATAGTTTAGCACTGATCGAGGCAAGATTGCGAGCGGAACTTCATCGATGCAGTGTCCTAACATGATGTTGCTTGAACCGGAGATCAGAATAAACTGGCGCGGAATGAAAACACGACGTGCAAGCGAGTGGGTTATCGACGGTTGAATCTCACTCGCTTGCGGCTCGGCGTGTCTCTCCCGGCAATGTCTGTCCGTGTCGCGCGCGACTCTCGTCAGTGGCGTCGTGGTGACCGATCTGGCGGTCGAATCGCGCATAGTCTCGGTTGTCTCTGTCGCGCGTACCTGTTCGGGTTGAGGTTACGCGACCTTCCGGTGTGCCACGGATCCTCCAGTTTCGATGCAGTTAGCGGCTTCGGTCGATGTGACCGAGGCGCGCTATCGCAACCTGCCAGACCGCAATGCTTGAAGGTCACCTTCGCCAATTGCAGGAATTATGCGACAATTGGCCAGTGGGTAAGTCCCAGCACACACCATCGCCGAAAAGATCTGAAAGCAAATGGCGCGAGCTGATTTAGTAGCCGATCTTGTCGCCTACGGCATTACCGGTGATCGAGTTAAGTTCAGAAAAGCCGTCGAAGCTCTCGTCGCTGAAGAGAGAGCTAAGAAGCATGTTGCGCTTGCGGAAAAGCTGAACCGACTTCTCGAACTCTCTCCCGCCGAATCATCGAATGGCCAAGGCAATGGAACGAGTGCGTTTCAGCAGCGCGCGAGTAGTCTGTTTTTGGAGATTATTCCCGAGAAACGGCTTGATGAATTGATCCTTCCTCCCGAGGTAGTCAGCGTTGTCAGGGAAGTCGTATCGGAGCATCATCGAGCTGACCTGCTGCGCTCCTATGGCCTGGAACCGCGCAATCGGTTGCTACTGGTCGGCCCACCTGGAAACGGAAAGACGTCACTGGCGGAAGCGATTGCGGAATCGCTGATGGTGCCGATGTTGCAAGTCAGGTACGACGGAATCGTCGGCGCTTATTTAGGGGAGACCGCCGTTCGGCTTCGACGATTGCTGGAGCATGCCAATACGAGAAAGTGCGTACTGTTCTTTGACGAGTTTGAAACGCTAGGCAAAGAGCGCGGCGATACGCACGACACAGGTGAAATTAAACGCGTTGTCAGTTCGCTGCTACTCCAAATCGACGAACTACCGAGCCATGTCGTCGTCGTTGGTGCTACCAATCATCCAGAATTGCTCGATCGCGCTGTCTGGCGGCGTTTTCAAGTTCGCGTGGAATTGCCACAGCCAACACAGGCACGATTGGCCGAATGGTTTGCCAGATTCGAACGACGCATTAACCAGACTTTGGGTTGTTCGCCCGAGGCACTCGCCAAAAAGCTATCAGGTTGCAACTTCGCAGAGGCCGAAGAGTTCGGGGCGTCTGTCTATCGGGCATTCGTGCTGGGCCAGCCCGAAGCCAACATGAAGAAAATTGTCGACGAATCGCTCAAGACCTGGAAAGCTCGCTCCGTCAAGCTGGTCGGTAACAACGGAGACGATTGTCAATGGCGACACGCCCTCTGTTGATCTTTCCCTCGCCCCAAATTGCTGATTGCGATAAGGGCACTTCACCTCGATCGAATGTTCATCGACCTACAGCAAGCCGGCAGGGGCAACGCGTTCGGCCAATGCTTTCGGCCCTACGGCAGGCGTTCGATGCGAGGGCTGTTGAAATCCAGCAAACTGCGGTAGGAATCGATCCAGAACAAGTGATTGTGATCGAAACGATTGGAAGTATCGAGAACTTTGCCGGCGCGGTTTCAAGAGTTGAAGGTCTTGAGTGGCTCGGTGAACTTGAAATTGACGAAATCGCGCCGGATGACGACTTCTACCGGACTAAGAAAGACAAATCGGGAAACGTTGTTAGGGTCAACGGCGAGATGAAAGGCCGCCTCTACCTTGTCATGACCAACAACCGAGCCCTCAATCAACTGCTGTCGCTTTGGACTCAATACCAAAGAAACCAAAACATGAAGTGGCCCACCGGATTGACCAAGTTCCGCGACGCGTTTCTTTTCCTTCATGACATTCGCCGTTGGGGCATTCAGGACCGATTGCAAGAAACTGGCGTTCTCCACATCTGGCAGGAAGACCTGACGCACTTTCCCAACGATCCGGTAAAACTTGAAATCGAGCTATGGTTTCGCCGCACGCCTGAACAAAGACAGTCCGCAGAGAATTCCATCAGCCAGCTTGTGACACAAGCGGGTGGGCGTTTGCTTCACCAGTGTGTGATTCAGGACATCGCTTATCACGCATTACTTGCCGAACTGCCGCGTCGCGAAATTGAGCGAATCGTCCAGGATCCGACTACGGAACTGGTCAAAAGCGACAGCATTATGTTCTTTCGACCCGTCGGGCAGATGGCGGCGGGCAAGGAGTCCGTCGAAGGCGAGGTTCAAGGCGTTCCGAGTGCCGACCGTCATTCGTATCCGACTGGTGATCCCGTCGTTGCCATCTTCGACGGCCTGCCGATGGAGAACCACGTTCTGCTGGCGGATCGTTTGATTATCGAAGACCCTGACGATTACGCACCCGAATATCAGGTCCGTGATCGTGTCCACGGAACGGCGATGTGCTCGTTAATTGTTTGGGGCGATCTCAACGACGGCCAGCCACCATTGACTCGTCCAGTCTACGTTCGGCCAATCATGAAACCCGTTCGTTGGCATTCCACTCCATGGCCTGAAGAAGTCCCGCGCGAATTGTTACCCGTCGATCTGATTCACCGCGCCGTGCGCAGACTATTTGAGGGCGAAGGCAACGAGGCTCCTGCCGCCGCTACCGTCAAAATCATTAACCTTTCGATTGGCGATCCCAGCCGACCGTTCTACCAATTGGTTAGCCCGATCGCCCGATTGCTCGATTGGCTGAGTGCTAAATACGGCGTTCTGTTTATCGTTAGCGCAGGTAACCAGAGGCAAGACATTGATCTCGGAATCAACGAGTCACAATTTCAACGACTGTCCTCGCTTCAGCGCGAAGAACTCGTCATCCGCCAACTGTACGAAGACGCCCGCAACCGCCGCATTTTTGCTCCCGCCGAGTCAATCAACGGCATCACGGTAAACGCCATCCACGGAGACAAATCGACCGGCGGCACAACCGGGCGGTTGATTGACGTTTTCTCGAATCCTCTGCCAAGCCCAATCTCTGCATTCGGCAGCGGTTATCGGCGGTCCATTAAGCCCGACATTTCCTTTCCTGGCGGTCGCGTTTTGTACAACTACTCGCCCACAGGAAGTTCGATACAGTGCTTTCCTAGGCGGGTTGCTCCAGGAATTCAAGTCGCAGCGCCAGGAACGCAACCAGGTGATCTCAGTAAAATCGCCTTTGGAGCTGGCACAAGTAATTCAGCTGCGCTAGTCACTCGTACGCTAGGCATATGTTACGACGATGTGCTCAATCTGTTCGAGACGCAAGCGAGCGATATTGATCCGAGTACGTACATTGCTCCGCTCCTGAAGGTGATGATTGTTCACGCTTGTTCGTGGGATGAAACCGGAGAGAAACTGCGTAGCGTACTTTGCAGCCGGACCGATGGTCGATCCGTTAAGCACTGGATCAGCCAATGGCTCGGCTATGGAGTACCTCAAGTCGATCGAGTAACGGAGTGTACCGAGCAACGAGCTACGGTCCTCGGGTTCGGACAGGTGACCGACGGTGCAGGTCACGTTTTTCATTTGCCACTACCACCTTCATTGGGCGCAAGGACAGACCGCCGTCGCCTATCTGTCACGCTTGCGTGGATGTCACCCATAGCGCCGACGACGCAGAAGTACCGTACCGCTGCGTTATGGTTCGATGTGCCTGGCCGCAAGTTGACGCCCACGCGGATAAATGCAGATCACAACGCTGTCCGTCGTGGAACAGTTCAGCATGAAGTTTTCGAGGGAAACGACGCTATCGTCATTACTAGTGGCGACTGGCTCACGGTCAAAGTGAATTGTCGCGGTGATGCGGACCAAGTGTTAGCTCCAGTCACATACGGCTTAGCCGTCACGTTGGAAGTCGCCGAAGGTATTTCGATTCCGATATACGATGAAATTCGTACTCGAATTCGACCTCGTGTTGACATCCGAGCAAGAAACACAGTTCCAAAGCCGTAATCAATACCTTGTCTGATCATCAGTGAACGAAGCCCTTTCAAGTAATGGCCATTGCCAACATTGATTCAAATTGTCAAATGCGGCCTCAAAGCCCTTCGGTCCGACACACCGAATCAGGTTGATGATCCGGCGTTGCGTTCGTTGGTGAAATCGACCTCTGGAGTTTTGGACGGCGCTAAAAGTACAGAGGATTGGCACACCGACGCAGGTTGCGACTAACGCGAAACATGCCCGCCGAGCCTCTCGTCAGAGCAGATTTGCGAATGAAATCCTCAGTTGTGCAACCTGATGCCCGCACGCCATCGTTGTCAGCCGACAGGCTCGACGAAGACGATTCCCATCGAGCATCGCCGCGAAAAGTGCCGCAAGAACCGTTCTCCCGCTCCGCACACATCGCGGACCTCCGTTGGGTGTTTGTCCGTTAGGGTTCTCGCCAAGACAAGCGGGCGCGTCTCTTCCGGGGACTTTCGACACCCCGGGCTTTAGCTGATACCGGCGTCGCTCTTCGAAAGGTTACTGCTCAAAGTGAAAATGATGCCAGACTAGTGACCGTCATTGTGTGATGAAAAGTGATCTTCCCTTCTTTGTTGCCCTTTCAGTATGCGTGCCCGGTCGACTGGTTTGCTGTATCATGCGCTGCCAGCCGACGATGCAGCTTCGTCGAGATCGGCGTCAGACATGCAAACTACTATCCATAGGGAAGAATCGTCATGCAAACAGTTCGTATCGGCGTGATTGGCAGCGGCTTTATGGGGCTGACGTATTCCGAAGCGATCGTCAGCCTCGTTGATGGCGCAAGTCTGGTCGCGGTCACTGGTGGCCGTCGCGCGAGTGGATTGGCTGCGGAGTACGGAGTGCCGGCCGAGGAATCCGTCGAGGCGCTGGTGTCGCGCGCGGATGTCGACGCCGTGGTCGTTGCCACGCCGGATCAGTGTCGCGTCGAGATAACTCAGAAAGCGGCCGCCGCCGGTAAACACGTGCTGGTCGAGAAGCCAATGGCCCCGACGGTCGCCGAGTGTGACCAGATGATCGCGGCCTGCGGTGCCGCAGGCGTGAATCTGGGCGTGGTCAAGACGGAGCGTTTTCGACGATTAACTCGCAAGGCCAAACAGCTGATCGACGACGGCGAGATCGGACCGATTCGCATGATGCGGACCATGTCGGCGTTTCCCATCAACGTGACCCGCGAATTGTTTCAGGACCGCCAGTGGATGTACGATTCCCATGGCGGCGGGTTGTTCATGGGGATGGCTTCCCACAATACGGACTTCTTGCGCTGGCTGAGCGGACGCAATGCGACGAAGGTCTTCGCTCAGGTCAACACGTTCAGCGACATCGCGGCTCCCGCGCAAAGCGTCATGGCGCAGATCGTCTTCGAGGACGGCTTGATGGGCCACATGTGGATCTCGTCGGAGTTCCCATCGCCAAGCTTTCCCAGCAGCGAGGTTCGCTTTCAGGTGATCGGCCGGGACGGGATGCTGGACTTCGACAACTTCGACTTTCTCGATCTGGGCAAAGGCGACAAGTGGGAGCGCGTCTTTACGCCCGAAAAGTTCGATTACCTGAAAGAGCCGAAATCACCTATCCGATTGGAGCCGCACGTTGGTGTTGTCCAAGAATTCGTCGACAGCATCCGCGAGCAGCGCCCGCCGAAAGTCGGCGGCGCGGAAGGGAGGGCCGCCGTCGAAATCTGTGAAGCCTGTCTGATCTCGGCCCGCACCGGTCAGGCCGTCGAACTGCCGCTGTAAACTTCGTCGCAGAACGTGCAAGACTTTCGATTTTGGGAATTCTTGCGAATTCCGCTGCCAGAAACCCGCCGGGTGGATGTTGCGAATGAACACCGATGAAATCACATCCGACGGCGAGGTGAACGACCCTAACGGCACCGCTCGTGCTGGCAAATGCCCACTGAGTCTGGCCGAGCAGCGCCGCAACATGATCCTGTTCGCGGGTTGCACCGGCCTGCAATACTTGTCGGCACCCGTGCTGTACGTGGGGATCACACAGGCCTCGCTGTGCGACCACTTGGGGGCCGATGCGAAACTCGCCAACTTGCCCGGCACGTTCTACTTCGCCATGACCGCCGTGCCCGCTCTCATCGCGTGGTTGTTCCCGTATGTCTCGTATCTGAAACGCAATCTGGTCGCGTGTTACTCGGTCAGCGCGACCATGCTTGCCGCCATGGCGCTCGCGCTGATCGTGCCCTTGCCTGACAACGTCCGCATCGGGTTCGTCATTCTGCAGGGAGCCGTTTCGGGAATCGCAATGCCGGCCGCGATTGCGTTCTTGTGGGAAGCCATCGGGCGCGGAACGGAGTCGTCGCGGCGGGGGCTGGCGTTGAGCCTGGCGTTTGGAGCCGGGCCGATGCTCGCTGTCGTCGGGTCACTCGGTTCGCAGTTGCTGCTCAGCGGAGAGATGGGTGGCTGGAAGATTGAAGGCCTGCCATACCCGTGGAATTTTGCCGGTCTGTTCGCAGCCGCGGCACCAGCGATGGCCTTGGCCGCGTTTCTGGCGAGCCGCTTTGTCGTGCCGCTGCCGGAGGTCGAAGTCGTCCGGGAACCGTTTTCCAAGGTGAGCGGATTGTGTGCGGGAATCCTCGTTGGTTCGCTGTCCTTGCTGCTCTATTACCTCGAATTCGCTGTCGTGGGCCACGTCATGCTGGCGCTGGCGGGCATGCTGTTCGTGCATCATTTTCGCGATATTCTCTCGCAACGCGTGCTGCTGATCGCCGCCGTCGTCACGGTGCTCATCTACTCGGGCAACACCATTCCGTCCAACATGAATCTGTACACGGCCGAAGTCCTGGACGACTTGCCGGAGAATTATGCCGGCTACCAAAACACGCTGCGGTTTGCCTTCAAGGTCGTGGCCGGTTTTCTGCTCGGCTGGATTCTGACCAAAACGAATCCCAGAGCCGGCATCCTGCTGACCGGCTGCATTTTTGTGGCCGCGCAATTGTGGGCCATCTTTGCGACTGGCGCGGCGTATTTGATCGCGTTCGGCATTTACGGCGCAGGCGAGTTGATCGGCGTCTACGCCCCGAACTACATCCTGTCCGCATCGCGTCCGTCGCAAATACGCCGCAACATGGCGTTCGTCACGATGCTGATGGCTCCGGCAGCCCCGACGGGATATCTGTTCGGAGCCATCTCCGACTACATCCGCCAGCACAACATCACCGCGTTCGGAGTCTCCAGCAGTCGAGCGTTCGGCTTCCAGGCCAGCTTCGCCGTGTGCGCTGCGATGATGGTGTTCGGCATCGTATTGGCGGTCTGCTTGCTGCCCGCGCGGCCCGATTCCGATCGACCTTCGAGTGTTTGAACGGCCCAATCGCCGCGACAAATGTATACTGGTTGAAGGTCGGCTGAGTGTTTTGAAACCACGCCAGTTTTCCGGGTGCAAAGCGGACGAGTTTACGATACGTTGGTTGCTAAGAAACTGTGGACAAACTAATTCCCGGAGGGCGAATTGGGAGGGCGAATTGGGAGGGCGAGGCTCCTGCCGAGCCTTTCCCCGTA
>JAQBZB010000284.1 GCA_027622275.1 Planctomycetota bacterium
TCCCAATTCACCATACCAATTCACCCTCCCAATTCACCCTCCCAATTCACACTCCCAATTCACACGAGGTACACGCTGGATGATGTCACGATTGATATTCCCCATGTTGTGTCTTTGGTTTGCGAGCGTGCTCTTTGCACAGGAAGCGTTGGAACAGGCTCTCCGTCAACCATTGTTGCAACCACAGGAAGCCGCGGAACTGGACACGATGGCACGGTAGCAACTTCTCAAACGCATGGCAAGAATCTGAAAGGGAGTCACGTGAGTAGCGACTACGAGAAGGGTTACGCTCAGTTTGCACGCATGGTTGGCGAGGAGAACATTGGCAAGTTGACCGCTCGACTGAACGCCGTGTGTCCCGACTTCGAAACGGAAGTCGTCTCTGTCGTTGGTGGCAGAATATGGACGCGCGGCGGGATCGACCTGAAGACTCGCTCACTGTGCAGCATCTGCGTCCTCGCGGCATTGGGGCGGAACAACGCGCTGAAGCTGAACTTGCAGATGGCTTTGCGTAACGGTGCCAGCATCGAAGAGATATGCGAGGCGATCTTTCAGGTCGCCGCCTACGCAGGCTTTGCCGCCGCTTGGGACGCCTTGGAAAGACTCCAGGAAGTGCTCGAAGACATTCGCACAGACGATGCGGCAGACGGTACTGAGTAAAACCGTTTCCACGACAACGCCGAACCCGGATTATTGATTTCCCCTTATCAAACCCTCAAATCCGAAACCCGGAATCATCAATCCCCATGGGCGATCTTCTTCAACCTCTTGACTTGATTCTGTTCTTCGCGGCGTTGATTGTCGTGATGGCCATCGGCCTGATCGCCGGCCGCAAAGAGGAGACGTCCGAGGATTACTTTTTGGCTGGCAGAAAGATTCCTTGGTGGGGAGTTGCCGGTTCCATCTTCGGCAGCAACGTCAGCGCCAACCACATGGTTGGAATGATGGGGATCGGTTTTAGCATCGGCTTTGCCCAAAGCCATTTTGAACTCGGCGCGATCGCCGGATTGATGGTCCTCTGCTACGGCTTTCTACCGGTCTACCGCAAGCTGAACGTGTTCACGCTGTCCGAATACCTGCGCCAACGTTACGACCAGCGGAGCCAGATCTCGTATGCCGTGATTATGGTGATCATCATGGCTGTGGTGCAGATGGTGCCGGGGCTTTACATCGGAGCGCGAAGTATCTGCGTCCTGCTGGGCGGCGACGCGGTTCAGCAGGCAAGTGTTGACGCGAGTGAGGAAGATTCGCAAGCGGTGACGAAGCATCATGTGAATCATGGCTATTACACGGGCTTTGTCATCGCGTTGGCCGTCATCTCGGCAAGCTATACGATCTTCGGAGGGTTGAAAGCGGTTGTGTGGACCGATGTCATTCAGTCGGTGCTGTTGTTGGCCGCGGGACTCCTCGTCGCCTTCTTGGTGTTTCGAGAGATCGGCGGCTGGTCCGCGATGATGGCGGCCGACCGAGCCGGCGGTGAGAAAATGCATCTGTATCTGCCGATGAACCATGCCGAACTTCCCTGGACGGGCGTCTTCACGGGTTTGATGGCGATGCACTGTTTCTATTGGGGCACGAATCAGTTCATCGTCCAACGGGCGCTGGCCGCGCGCAGCGACACCGAAGCTCGGCTTGGCATCATCGTGGCGGGATTCCTCAAGCTGCTGATTCCGTTCTTTGCGATTGCGGCAGGCGTGGCGGCATTCTATTTGTTCAAGGAGCGGTTGGATCGGGAAATCGCGCCCGACACGGCTTTCACGGAAGTCGTCCGGCTTGTGGTGCCGACAGGTTTTGGCATCGTGGGATTGATTGCGGCCGGCTTGATTGGAGCGATTCTGTCTTCGATCGACTCCATGATGAACTCGGCCGCGACCATCGTCACCATCGATATCTACAAGCGTTACATCAATCCCGCTGCCGATGACCGCCAGATGATCCTGATCGGGCGGCTATCGATCGTCGTCTTTGTGGTGTTGGCCGCGCTCATGGCCATCTTCATCCTCGATCCAAACTCGGAGAAGAACTTCTTCCTACAGATCGTGGACTACCAGAACTATTTAACGCCGGGAATCCTCGTCGCATTCGTGTTGGGCATGCTGTGGAAGCGCGGGACGGCGACGGCGGCGTTTGTGACCATCGTCAGCGGCGTCTTCTTTTCGTGGCTGATCGGGTACCTCTACAACCACTATTTGGGAACCGACCCGCGGGTTGCTGAATTTTTTGGCACGAAGCTGAACTTCTTTCATCGCGTCGTGGGGGTCATCCTTCTCTGTTGTGTCATCCACGTGGTTGTTAGCTTGCTGACGGCAAAGGATGAAGTGAAGAGCCGCTTAGTTTGGACGGAGCTGGGGGGACACAAGCCGGGGACGCTCAGGAATATCTTTCTGGCGTTGCTGGGCTCGATTTGCTTCTTCGCCATTCTCGCCGGCGTCATGGTGGCCGGGACGAATCCAGCGATCTGTGCGGTGGTCGGAGTCCTGTGGACGCTCGGCATGTTTGCAGGCGCGATCAAGCTCTACCCGCGGAAAGATGCGTCCCATTGGCTCTTGGATGATCGGTCCTGGGCCGGGCTGCTTTGCTCGCTGGCGGTCTTCATGATGTACTACTTCTACTGATTGAGATGTGGTCCGGCAATGACGAATTGTCCCGCCTGGCTCCTTGGAACGGGCCGCACCGCTGACCACCGACAGGTATCGTAAAGGCTTGATCCGGCTTAAACTGACGACCAGTGGGCGTTGAGGGACTCGAACCCGCGACCCCCTGCTTGTAAGGCAGGTGCTCTGAACCAACTGAGCTAAACGCCCAAAAAAAAAATCGCACCCCAATCGTACTTTTGCCCTCTGTTCTGTGTCAATCGGGCCGCGTGCAAAGCCGAGGAGCTTGTGTTGCTTGACTTCTTCAGCTCGTTTGCCCTGGCATTCCACTTGATTTGTATGAACATTGCGGCGGCGGGGCCGTTGGTTTGTGTGTGGTTGGACTGGCGCAGTGCCAGCGGAAATGAAGTGGCTTGCCGGGCAGCAAAGTTCTTGGCGTACAAGTCACTCGCCATGTTGATTGTTGGCACCGTCTTTGGAATCTTCGTGGCGGTGTTTCTGTGGAACGATGCGTACCACGATCTGATGCATGCGTTCATGTACAAGATTAAGTGGGGGGCCTGGGAGTTGTTATTCTCGTTGATGCTGATGATCTTGTACGCGGTCCTCGTCGCACGCGGCGCGCCGCGTCATTTGTTCAGCAAGCTCGGGCGAGCCAGTATCGCCGTACTCGCGGGAACGAATTTGCTGTATCACTTTCCCGTGTTGTTCATCGTCATCTCGGAAGTTGCTGGCGGATATCTGCAGGTGCCCGAGAAAGTCGATGCCGCGATCTTTCGTAGTTTGATGACTGACAGCTCCGTGCTCGCTCGTTCGGTACACTTTTGGGTAGCGTCGTTCGCCGTGACTGGCGTGTCGTTGATCAGCTATGGGAAGTGGCTGCTTCGCAACGAGGATCAGCAAGAAACCGGCTCGCGAATCGCAGTCTGGGGTGCGCGGATCGCGCTGCTGCCAACCCTGCTTCAGATTCTGGTCGGCGTCTGGGTACTCAGTGTCCTGCCTCCTTCGATGCAGCAGCGCTTGATGGGCAGCGATTTGTTGGCCACAGGCACTTTTGGTCTGTCGATCGTAGGAGCCCTGTGGCTAATGCACCACCTGTCAGCGGTGGCCTTTGGCGAAACGCGGCCGCGAACCCTGAAGCTGGCGATTCATTTGATGTACGCCGTTGTGATCTTGATGACCTATACCTCACGGCTCGCGTTGGCCAAGCCGCTTCACGCCCACACGGCGGCAACTTGGGAGACCTCTAATGACCGTTGAGAATGTCACGTTGAACGATCCGGCAACGGGTGCGCGAGCGAGCATCTTGCCTGGGTTCGGCTTCAACTGTTATGAATTCATTGCCAAGCTAGACGGACGAGACGTCGACGTGATCTGGTCCGTTCCCGATTTCGTCAGCGGCAACGAGCGACCGTCGGGAAGCGGCATTCCGCTGTTGTTTCCCTTCCCTGGGCGATTGCGCGGGACGACGTTTCAATGGGAGGGGCGCGGATATCAAGTCGAAGCGGGAGACGGTCGCGGGAACGCAATTCATGGATTTGTCTTGAACCGACCTTGGCGAGTTATCGAGCAAAGCGAGTCGCGAGTCGTCGGACGGTTCCAAGCATCGGTCGATGATCCCACCATTCTCGAACAATGGCCGGCAGACTTTCGCGTGACCGCCACGTACGAATTGATGGGCAACCGTCTGGCCTCGGCATTTGTATTCGAGAATCCCGATGACAAAGCGCTGCCCTGCGGCTTTGGTACGCATCCTTACTTTCGCTTGCCTCTTGGTGGAAGCTCTGGTGATTCCTGCATCGTGACGGTGCCCGCCACGAAACATTGGGAACTCGTTGACATGCTACCGACCGGTGGTTGTACGGATCTGGAGAAGGCAAGTGCCTATCAGCAAGGGCTGCGGTTCGGCGAGATGACGTTCGACGATGTGTTTGGCGGTTTGGTGTTCGGCGGAGACAATTGTGTCTGCCAGATCGTTGACCCAGAGAGCAATGCACGCCTCGCGATGCGGTTCGATCGGTCATTTCGAGAGCTTGTTGTTTACACGCCGCCGCACCGTGAAGCTGTTTGTGTCGAGCCCTACAGTTGCGTGCCAGGAACGGTTGGACTGGACGTGCCTGGGGTCGACTTTGGCCTTCGCGTGCTGCAGCCCGGCGAGTCGTTTACGTCGCGGGTCGAGTTGGAAGTCAGCTGACTGCCTTCGAAAAAAGAAACGGCTGAATCCGGAGATCCAGCCGTTTGTGATGACTGTGTTTGGCAACGAGAGCTTACTCTTCAGGATTCGTGCCTGGGAGCTTGCCTTCCTTGATGCGATCACCGTAAGTCTCGCCAGCTTCGTTTTTCTCTTTCAAGACCTTCTCCAAAGCCGCCTTGATATCCTCTTCAAGCCCTTCTTTGTCGTCTTTGTTTTTCGCTTTGTAGTTCTCTTCGGTGAGGCCCAACTTGATTAACGCTTTGCCATAGTCGTTGCGGTCCTTCTTCTTCTTGCCGTAGTGGCATTTGTTGCACTTCGCGGCCTTCAGTTCCTCCGCGTTCTTCGCTTCTTTGTGCATCTCGTCATGTGCCTTGTTGTAGTTTGGGCGAGCATCGACACTTCCGGAAAAGCCGACAAGCATCGCAGCAACCAAGCCACAGAACATTAATATTCCAGCCTTTTTCATCCTGTACTTCCTCCAAGTGGTTAACAATAAACTGGTGACGGGGCCGGTGACCGTTTGCCACCGGTGCTGAGGTGGGTCATCAGGTGGGCAGCCAAACAATACACTAGTAAACTCTGGCAAGCTGTGCATGTCAAGGAATCGCCCCGGCCCGTCGAATTGTAACGGCAAGTCGAAGGCGGGCAAGTCGTTACGATTGTTGTGATCGGAAGTCATGCCAGGCCCCCACACTCGCTGCTAGCCCGGATTATTCATGAACCGGTGAGTATTCTTCAAAACATACGTTTGTAAAAAGAGTTACGACTATCTTGCCAAAAACACCGCGCAAATCAGCCGCCACGCGATCGCCTGCGGTTCTCTCGAAGTTCGCGAGAACCGCTGATGAATAATCCGCCGCTAGGATTCGCCCAATCGCGGGTCGAGCGCGTCGCGCAGACCGTCTCCGAGCAAGTTAAAGCCAAGAATGGCAAGCGAGATCGCAACGCCCGGTCCGACGGCGGGCCACACGCTTGAACTTAAATGGTCCTTGGCTTGTGCCAACATGCTGCCCCACTCGGGCTCGGTCGGGTCGCCGCCGACGCCGAGAAACGACAGACCAGCCACTTCGAGGATCGCTGCACCGAGTCCCATCGTGGCCAAGACGACGACTGGATTCACAATGCCTGGAAGAATGACTCGGCGTAGGATATGAAGTGGCGACGCACCTAAAGCGCGACTCGCTGTCACATAGTCCAAATTGCGAAGCGTTAGCACGGTCACGCGTACTTGGCGAGCGAACACCGGGACGTTGATCAGCCCCACGGCGATGATGACGGCTGACCAACCGGGCTTATAGGCGGTGGCGACCAACAACGCGATCAAGATGCTTGGGAAAGCGAGCGCGATGTCGATCGTTCGCATGATGATCGTTTCAGCCCATCCGCCGAAGAAGCCCGCCACCGCGCCTGCCGGCGCGCCCAACGCGACCGCGAAGGTAATTGAGACCAAGCCGGCAAACAGCGAAAGACGCGAGCCGTAGATCACTCGCGAAAGTACATCCTTCTCGTTAGCATCGACGCCGAGCCAATGCGTTGCACTCGGACCGGACGGTGCCGCGACCGTCGCGTCGCGGGAGTCGGGAGCGTATGGCGCGAGCCAGTGACCAAAGACGGCCATCAGCAGAAAGCCGAAGACGACGATCGACCCAGTCCGCGCGGAACTGCTCCGGCGGAGCCGCACCCAGGCGCGTTGTTTGGGTGTCTCGATGGTGTCGGCGGATCTCATGGTCAAGCTCTACGACGTTCGAACGCGCGGATCGAGCCACAAGTACAAAAGATCGACGGTCAAATTCGCGGAGACGAAAATCGCGGCGATGACGAACGCTCCGGCTTGCACGATGACGTAATCGTTCTCACGCACGGCGTCGACAACATACTTGCCCATGCCCGGCCAATCGAAGACCGTCTCGGTGAGCACCGCGCCGGAGAGCAGCAGACCGATCTGAAAACCCGCGATGTTGACGATCGGAGCGGCGGCGTTCGGCAACGCATGCCGCATTACCACGCGCCAGCTGGAAGCGCCCTTCGCTCGACCCGTCCGCACGAAGTCGGCTCCGAGTACTTCGAGCATGCTGCTGCGCGTGATGCGGGCGATGATCGACATCGGAATCGAGCTGAGCGCCAACGCGGGCAGGCAGATGTGTCTGCATGCGGTCGCGAACAGATCGAAGCGCTGTTGCAGCAACGTGTCGAGCAAGTAGAACTCGGTGATCGGTTCAAAGTCGATGATGAACGCTGGAAGCCGGAACCCGATCGGCATTCCCGTAAAGACGGCGCGCAGGCAGATGCCGAGAAAGAACACGGGCACACTCACACCGAGCATCGCGCCCGCCATGCAGAGCCGGTCGGGCCACCGGTTCCGCCACACTGCCGCCGTGATGCCGGCGGCGACACCGAGCGGGATGGCGAGCATCATGGCAACGACGGTCAGCTCGATCGTGGCGGGAATGCGACGAGCCAACTCGCCGCTGACGTTCTCGTTGCTTCGCGATATCGACTCGCCAAAGTCGCCGGTGGTTGCGAGTTGGTGCAGAAACCGGCCGAGTTGTGACAGGATCGGCTGGTCCCAACCTTGCTCATGAATGATGCGCTGCATTTGTTCAGCGTCGGGATGTTGGCCGAATTTTGCCACCAACGGGTTGCCAGGCAGCAAACGCATGGCGATGAAGATGAGCGAAACGGCAACGACCATCGTCACCACGGCGTGGAACAGCCGGCGCAACAGGAACCCGCTCACGGCACATCCCCGAAGCGAGCTTGACGCAGTCGAATCAGCATCGCGGGATGGAGCCGATAATCCTTGATGCGCGACGTATGCGCGGCGCGCTGCCTGGTGCTGACCAGCGGAACGATCGGTACGTCGGCAAAGATCAACTCTTGTGCCTCGTGATAGAGCGGGAGGCGTTTGTTCGGATCGAGTTCACGTTGCCCGGCCAGAAGCAGTTCATGCACCCGCTCGTTGCGATAGCGGCTGGTGTTGTTACCGCTATCACTGATGTTGTCGGGATCAAGCAGCGAGTAGAGGAAATTGTCGGGATCCCCGTTGTCGGTGGTCCAACCGGTGAGACCAATCTGAAAGTCACCTCGCATTAGCTTGGTGAAGTGCATCTCGCTCGGTTTCGGCGCGATCGTGACGTTGATGCCGACCGCCGCCAGCGAGTCCTTGACGAACGCGGCGACGAGAAGTGGTTGCTCCATGTAGGGCCGCGGCTCGGACATGACCGCCAGACTCAGCGTGAGCGGGAGTTTAAACCCTTTGTCATTTGCCGCGGCTTGCAGCAGCGTACGACTCGCGTCCGGATCGAAAGGCCGGTCTTCGATTCCGTCGTGGTGTCCCCACATGGCCTTCGGCAACAGATTGATTGCCGCTGCGGCGTGGCCGGCGTACGCCACTCGGATGAGCGCTTGCTTATCCAACGCCAGGGCGATTGCTCGTCGGACGCGAATGTCGTCAAGCGGAGGCTTTTCCGTTTGCATCGAGAGATACGCCACATTCATGGAGATCTGTTCCGCGACCGTCAAGCCGGGATTCTTCGCGAGTTCGTCGAGTTCCGCTGGCGGAAGGTTATCCGCGATATGGATTTCGCCTCGGACTAGTTGTTGAATCCGCGTGGCACTTTCCGAAACAGGGACGAACACGACGCGATCAAAGTGCGGGCGACCACGCCAGTGATTGTCGTTGGCGGCGAGGACGAGTTGTTGATCGCGAATCCAACGCTCGAAGCGGAATGGTCCCGTGCCAACTGGATTCGTCGAGAAGCCTTTGCCGTGTTTCTTGACGGCGGTTGGACTGACGATACCTGCGGGAAACATGGCGAGGTTGTTGAGGAAGACGGCGCTCGGCTCGCGCAGTTTGAAGACCACGGTCAGCGGGCCGGTCGCGACGAGTTCATCGATGATGTTAAAGCTCGGCTTATAAGGACGTGCGGAGTCGGTGACATACGCGTTATCGTCCTGCCTCAGCCGGTTGATGCTGAAGATGACGGCATCGGCATCGACGTTTGTTCCATCGTGGAACTGAACCACGTCCCGCAACTGAAAGGTCCACGTTAGACCATCGTCGGACGTTTCCCAGGCAGTCGCCAGCGAGGGCTCGATCTCCATCGTTTCGTCAGCGAAGGCGACGAGTGTGTCGTACAGGTTGAGTAGGACTTTGACCGTTTCACCCGTCTCGGCGTTGATGGGATCGAGCGTCTTCGCATCTTCGCCGCGACCGTAGATCAAGGTATTGCCCGGCTTGGACGGCGCGCGGGACGTGCATCCAAGCAGCAACAGGCTGATAGTGATCAAGGCTAAACGTCTTGCGGGCATTTCTTGGGGCTTTCGTGGGTACGATTCTGGAGTTCGATAGGCGGCGTTGTTACGTGACCGGCGCGTGCGTCCTGTCCCCAACGAGCTTGCCTCGTTGGGACATAAGATTTGTGAGTTAGTCGCGATCGCTGACGGAACCAAGACCCCAACGGGCTTGTCCCGTTCGGTGAATCAGATTCGAACTCAGCACCGCTTTGGCGAATGACTCCGTCCTGCTGAGTCTGATTCACCCACGAGACAAGCTCGTGGGGGTCTTCGGATTTCAGAGACATGCTGCTAACTAACCAATCTTGGGTTCCAACGAGACAAGCTCGTTGGGGACCATCGAGAAAATCTGAGTTTGCTTTGGCTCTCTGCTGAAGGGTTGCAAGATCAGCTACTTAGAAACTGTGGACAAACTAATTCCTGGACGGCGATTTGGGAGGGCGATTTGGGAGGGCGAGGCTCCCGTATGGCTCGGCAGGAGCCTCGCCCCGCGCGAAACTCAAATCGGGAAGTTGTTGATAATCACTTTCTTAACGACCGTGCCTTAAACTAACCCATCTACTTGCGAACGGGAAGGCTCGCCGTGGCGTAACTCCCTGGGGGCGGAGTTGTTTTCTGGCGACGTGTTGTATTTCGGCATCATCTCGGTGGGAAGTTGGACGCTGATTTGACGAGACGTCCGCCCGACCTATTGTTTGATGTGCCTTCGTCTCTGGGGAGGGGCGGATGGCGCGACACGTGGTGGGGAGCTGGGAGCTAATGGGGACCCTGCCGCGTTTTTTTCTGCTTGCTCGGAGTCCGTTATGAGTTGTACGACCGAACGCTCATCAAGCGGTGGCTGGCGGAGCGGTCGACGAAGCGGTGGCTTCACCCTGGTCGAGGCGATGGTCGCCATCACTTTGATCGCGTTGGCCGGCTCGGCGCTGTTGCTCGCGACGCAGACCTCGATGGACTCCTCGGAATATGCCTTCGAGCAGAACCTGGCTCGAGGAATCGCCAATCAAATGATCGATGAAGTGCTGGGGCGAAGATACGGTGCGGCCGGGGTATCACCGTATCAGTATCCGCTCATCCCCGGATCGCACGAAATCTCGTCGCCACAACGACGAATTCTGTTCGACGATACCGACGACTTCAATAGATATTCGTCTCGACCGTTGCGAGATCCTTGGGCGATCGAGTTGGGGCAAGGCGATGGCGCAGGCGGCTCGCGGCATCCGAACTTTCAGTTGCGTGACAACTACTTTGACGATTGGGCTGTCGCAGTCCGCGTGTGCTACGTGGACGCAAAGGACTTATCAAAGAATCTGACCGGGTCCAAGACAAGCGGCTATCGCGCGGTCGAGGTAACCGTCAAAAGGTACGACGAAAACGGAAGTACGAGGCAATTGGTAACTGTAAGGCGAGTCTATGGGTACGTTCCAACGATCAACTAGCCGCCGACCTGCCGCTGGTCAGCCGCTGAGCTGGCAAAGACGCGGCTTAACGCTCGTCGAGCTATTGATGGTTTCGGCCGTGATGGCGATTCTTGCGACGACACTGGCCGCACTGGCGACGACGGTTCAAGTCGCCAATCAACAACAGCTGGGACATGGGCTTGCGTTACAGCATGGCCAAGTGGCAATCGGACGTATCGAACGCGCGATACAGGGTGCGACGGTCAACCAGCAGTTCCCCGGCTTCATCGTCATGAGCGAAACCGTCAACGGCTCGACGTTTCCCGATACGCTTGTTGTTTGGAAACCGAAGGGCCAGCCGGCGGCTCCAGATGGGTTGCCGCGAGTCAACGAATTAGTTGTCTTCACGCCCGCCTCGGACGATTCGGCGCGTTTCGTGGAACTTCGCCGTTCCAGCGATACCAGCGAGGTGCCGCCATTGGCCAACGACGATGATTGGCGGTACTTGATGTCGAAGCTCAAAAGCTCGGCGTACGCCGATTACGGTTCCCGTGCCGCCGTTCTCACCGACTTGATGCGTGTGGGGGTGGTCACGAATTCGTCAGGCCAACCCGTCGGGAAACGCGGCTGCATCCGGTTCGAGCAAGTGTTGCGGCCGTCCGCCGCCGAGTGGAAGTCCTACCAAACAGGATCGGTTTCATGGAAGAGCCTGCCGTGGGTGCAGGGCATTTATGGGGCAAACTTCGGCCAGCGACAAGCACTGTGCCGCATCGAACTGCAATTGCGGCCGGGCGATGTCGTTTCGCACGACAAGCAACTCGCGATTCCGTTCTTTGGATCCGCCGCCATCTACTACTCGCTGGAGCGATAGAAGGCCATGTTCGCAACCTGCCGATCAGTTACACACACTTGTTTGCGGCGTCGTTCGCGCCGTGGCGTGAGCATTATTTTGGTGCTGGCGCTCGTCTCGATGACGTTGGCTTTGTCGTACGCGATGTTGCGAACGCAGGCCACGATCGAGCAAACCGAACGCAATACCAGCCACCGATCGACGGCGCGGCAGGCAGCGATGACTGGGATGAGCGTCGCGTTGCGGACGATCACGGAGCCCACTTGGGGCGGCGTCGATGTCGGACTGAACGGCAGTCTTGGTGATGGATCGACCTATGCGGTCAGCTTTGCAACAGGCGACGCGTCGCTCGCCGTCACCGACCCGGACTACTCCGAGTATCCTTATCGTCTGACAATCACTTCGATTGGCAGTGTCGTTGATCCAGCGAACCCGCAGATTCAAGCGACGCATCAGCTCCGATCCGTCGTGCAACTCGTCCGTCGCAAGCTGACTGATCCTCCGAGCAATTGGTCAACGATTCAACCCTATACGGTCTATCAATGGGGAACCGGGAGCGGGCGAGAAGTCGACATCGAATCGCCTGTTCATGTTGCTGGCCCGGTCTACTTGCAGAACCAGATCAACTACTTGGCGAATTACCCGAACGATGGTGACGACAAGCCGTTCGATGGATCGATCGACGAGGTGATCATCTTTCAGGCCGCGCAACCTGCTGCGGTCGTAGCAGCGGTACACGACGGGACGGTTTCCCTCCAGACACTGGCTGCTCTCCCCGCGGCGAATGCGATCGCGTGGTGGCGGTTTGATGAGGCGAGTGGGAGCTTGACTGCCACCGATAAATTGGGCCAGTACGACGGTCGACATGAAGGGAGTACA
>JAQBZB010000285.1 GCA_027622275.1 Planctomycetota bacterium
CTGCCGCTAGGTTCGTTCCCGCCGGAGCCCGGCGGGCCACACTTTTACCAATCGAGAGCCATGATGTTTCACCGCGATCCACTTCCGCCGTTGAACCGTCGCCAGATGCTGCATCGCATCGGCGCGGGCTTCGGCACTTTGGCTCTGGCCGACGTCTTGGCCGAGTCGACACGAGGTAACGAATCTGCCGCGTCTCCATTGGCACCGAAGGCTCCTCACTTTGCACCCAAAGCCAAACATGTCATCCAATTATTTATGCCGGGAGGTCCTTCTCAGGTTGACACGTTCGACTATAAACCGCAACTCGCCAAGTGCCAGGGGCAGCGTCCCGAGATCGTCGATCGCAAGTCGCTTCGCAACACGAAGAACGGGCTGTTTCCTTCGCCGTTTGAATTCCAACAGTACGGCGAGTGCGGCAAGTGGGTTAGCGATCTGTTCCCGCACGTCGGCCGGCACGTCGACGACATCGCGTTCATTCATTCGATGCACACCGACATCCCGGAACACGCCGGCGCGATGTTGATGATGAATCTTGGCCACTTGCAGCCCAGTCGCCCAAGCATGGGTGCCTGGTTGGGATACGGACTGGGAACGGAAAACGAAGATTTGCCCAGCTTCGTCGCGATGAGTCCCTTCGCGCAACCGCGCGGCAAGCTTGCCAACTGGGGCAACGCGTTTCTGCCGGGAGCCTATGCCGGAACTTATGTTAACCTCGCGCAGATGAAACCCGATGAGATTCTGCGTGATCTCAAGAACCAGTGGCTGCCGAAAGAAGAGCAGCGTCGGCAAGCGGATCTGCTGACGCGATTGAATCAGTTGGATCTCGAGCGTCAGCAGAGCGATCAGCAGTTGGAAGCCAGCATTCAAGCGATGGAGATGGCGTTTCGGATGCAGTTCGCGGTGCCTGAAGCTTTTGACGTCACGACCGAGACGCAAACGACGCTCGACATGTACGGCGGCAGCCAATACGCGAAGGGATGTTTGCTCGCGCGGCGGCTTGTCGAACGAGGCGTTCGGATGGTGCAGTTGTCGTTATCGATCGACGGCTACGACATCGCGTGGGACACCGGCCACAACGATATCGCCGGCGGGCACAAAGCACTCGCCGACGCCTGTGACCAAGGCATCGCCGCGTTGATCACGGATCTCAAGCAACGAGGCCTGTTCGACGACACGCTGATCATCTGGGGTGGCGAGTTCGGACGCGCTCCAACGTCCGAAGGTCAAAAGGGTCGCGATCACGATCACTACGGGTTTACGACATGGTTGGCGGGCGGAGGCGTCAAAGGAGGCTACAGCCACGGTGCGACGGACGAGTTTGGATTGACTGCGGTGGAAGATCGAGTGCATGTCCATGACTTGCACGCCACGATCCTGCATTTGATGGGACTCGATCACGAACGGCTGACGTATCGCTATTCGGGGCGAGACTTTCGCTTAACCGACGTTCACGGCAGCGTCGTCCACGACATCATTGCTTGAGATGACACCGACAATCCGATCGATCGTGACTTGCTCGGCATCAACTTCGACGAGCGAGCTTTCAAGGGCACTGTCGCCCGGGAATTCGACCGGTGCGTATCGGCACGAGGTGCCTGTCATCCAATTCTCGCCGCGCTCGCTCGCTCCCTCGACCAGCACGGTTAATCGCCTTCCAAGCAGGCTCTGGAAGTATTGTTCGCGGAGTTCTTTTCCGATCGCGGCAAGTTGCTGACTTCGCTCGGCCTTGATCCGTTTCGGAACCATGTCGGACATCTCGGCGGCCGGTGTGCCGCGGCGCGGGCTGAAGGGAAAGGTGTGGATCTTGGAGAAGCCCGCTTCGCGAACGGTGCTGCAAGTCGCTTCAAAGTCTGCATCGGTCTCGCCCGGAAATCCGACAATCACATCGGTCGTTAACGCGGGCTTATCGAGCGTCTCGACCACGAGGCGACAACGATCTAGAAAACGCTTCACTCCCCAGCGCCGTTTCATCCGTCGCAGAATTCGATCCGAACCGCTTTGTAGGCAGATATGCAAGTGCGGACAGATATTGTCGGGAAACTCGGCCATCACTCCAACTAGCTCGCGAGTTACTTCGGTTGCTTCGATGCTCGACAATCGCACACGAAAGCCGTCATCGATCCGGACGACCTGGCGCACAAGGTCCGCGAGTCGATACCATTGCGACTTTGGCTTGCCCGCGTTCCAGTCGACGCCGTAGTGCCCGAGATGCACGCCGGTGAGCACGATCTCGCGGTATCCGTTATCGAGCAGCCGCCGGACTTCGTCCAAGATGTGTTCGCTGGGGCGGCTGTAAAGACTCGGCCGGACTTTCGGAATAATGCAGTAGCTGCACCGCAGCAAACATCCGTCCTGTACCTTGACGTAAGCGCGGTGCCGATTGCCGAATCGCGAGATGCCTGTTGGGATATCGACCACGCCAAACCTACCCAACAAATCCGGCAACTCGCGCTTATCGGTGACGACTTCGGCAACGCCCGGCAACGCCGCAACTTCATCGGGTGCCCGCGTGGCGTAACATCCCATCACGACAATGCGCGCGCCGGGGTTATCGCGTGCCAGTCGTCGGATGATCTGGCGACTCTTGGAATCGCCTTCGCTGGTCACGGTGCAGGTATTAACGATGCAGAGGTCGGCGGTCTCGTCCTGCGACGCATCACGATAGCCGATGCCGACCAAGCCTTCACGGACATACTCGGTTTCGTACTGGTTGACTTTACAACCGAGTGTCACGGTTTTCAGCGTAGCGGGCATGTTGATAAAGTTGCTTGAGGCGGAGGCCCTTCTTCGTACGATGGCCTTCCAAGGCCGTCGTGTCTTGACGATGCCGGTGATCGACGGCCTTGGAAGGCCATCGTACTTGGGTCAGGTTTCCGGCTGTGGCTCGATCGAAGCCCACATCGAGCCCTTGCATTGACGAATCAAGCGATCTTTGCCGTAGGCATGAATCTGGTCGCGTTTCAATTCCGCGTGCTCGCGCGTCGTCGTCAGGCAGACCGCTCGACCCGCCCGATCGACCAACGCGGCAATCTGCATCCCCTGCACTTCCGGGAAACCAAACAGCTCGCGCATCATCTGAATGACGTAATCGTACGTGTGCTCATTGTCATCCCAGAGTACAACGTGATATCGCGGTTGACGCTTGGGCTGCGGTTTCTGTTTTGCTTGGAGCGGACGTTCCAGCACGGCAGTCTTCAGTTTCATCGCAGAGTATCCATCTCAAGCGGACGGGTTTGCACAACAAAGAACCAGAATCATGTCCCAACACAACTGGGTTGGTCGATCGTCAAGTTGGGCATTATATTGTATCGCTCGTGCTATGCGAAAGGAGCATTATGGACGACATCCAGCAGTATTTGGAACAACACCGCGAGGCGTTCGAAGACGATCTATGCGATCTGCTGCGGATCCCCAGCGTTAGCGCCGATAGCCGCCATCGAGACGACCTGCGGCAGGCGGCCAATTGGGTTTTCGGTCAGTTCAAGTCGCTTGGCCTCGCCGCCGAGCTGGTCGAAACCGCAGGGCACCCAATTGTTTACGCCGAGTCTCCTCCCGTCGACGGCGTTCCGACCGTGCTGGTTTATGGGCACTACGACGTCCAGCCTCCCGATCCTCTCGACGAATGGATTTCGCCTCCGTTCGAGCCCACGAAACGCGACGGCAATGTCTACGCCCGCGGAGCGACCGACGACAAGGGGCAGATGCTGACTCATGTGAAGAGCGTCCAAGCGGTTCTCGCCACGGCGGGCAAGTTGCCCATTCAGATCAAGTATTTGATCGAAGGCGAAGAAGAAGTCGGCAGCGCGAACATCGAGCCGTTTCTCGAAAGCCGGCGCGAGCAACTGGCGTGCGACGTGATCGTGATCAGTGACACGTCTCAATTTGGGCCAGGACGACCCGCGATCACTTACGGTCTGCGTGGCATCGCCTACTACGAGCTGCGACTGACTGGCCCCAAACAGGACTTGCATTCCGGAACATTTGGCGGTGCGGTCACGAATCCGCTCAACACAATGGCGAAGATGCTTGCGGCATTGGTCGACAACAACGGACGCATTCAGATTCCGGGCTTCTATGGCGATGTCGTTGAATTGACGGATGCGGAACGAGAACAGTTTGCTGCGTTATCCTTCAATGAGGCGTCGTTCATGAAGCAGATTGGTGTCGGTGGCGTGAGCGGTGAAGCCGGCTTTACGACACTCGAGCGTCGTTGGGCGCGGCCGACTTGCGACGTACATGGCTTTTGGGGTGGCTACAGTGGCGAGGGGGCGAAGACGGTTTTGCCGTGTCGCGCTGGCGCGAAGTTCAGTTTCCGCTTGGTCCCCAACCAAGATCCCAAGAAGATCGGCGAGTCCCTCGAACAAATGCTCCGCTCGTTGTGTCCGCCTGGCATCAAGTTGGAGCTGATCGATCTGCACGGTGCGCCTGGGGTCCTGGTGCCGCTGGACAATCCGTTCATGTCCGCGGCCGCCAAGGCAATTGAGCGAGGTTTCGGGACCGCACCGGTCTTCATTCGTGAAGGTGGCTCGATTCCGATCGTGAATGCCTTCGCTGAGAAACTTGGAGCCGACACGCTGTTGCTAGGCTGGGGCTTAGACGACGACAACACACACAGTCCCAACGAGAAGTTCTGCCTCGCTGACTTTCACCGCGGGATTAAGGCCAGCGCGGCTTTGTGGGATGAGTTAGGGAAGTTGGGTGCGTAGGACGGACCCCTGGTCCGTCGATGTCATGGACGGACCAGGGGTCCATCCTACAGGGAACTTTTGACAAAGATAAACTCATGCTCGACCGCAAATACATCGTCGAAAATGCCGCAGCCGTTAAACAGAACTGTGCCAATCGCGGAGTGGAGGCGGATGTCGATCGCCTTGTCGCTCTGGAGGCAAAACGCCGCGACTTGCTCAATCAAGTGCAAGAGCTGAACCGGCAAGCGAACGAAGTCTCGAAAGGGATCGGCAAAGCCAAAGATGCCGAAGAACGCGAAGCTCACAAGGAAGCAGGCCGAACGCTCCGCGAGGAGAAAGAACGCGTCCAGAGCGAACACGACGAACTCGACAAAGAGATTACGACGCTTCAATCCGGAATCCCCAACCTCTCGCATCCGGATGCCCCGATCGGTGAAGACGACAAATCGAATCTCGAAATCCGAACCGGCCAGCACGCACCTCCAGAGTTCGACTTCACACCGCTCGATCACGTGGATCTGGCCGAGAAGTTAGACCTGATCGACTTCGAGGGTGGCGCTCGCGTGGCGGGAGCTGGTTTCTACTTCCTAAAGAATGACGCGGTGCTGCTCGAACTCGCACTGACACAGTACGCGCTTCAGATGCTGATCGGCGAAGGTTTCACACCGGTCACCACGCCCGATCTGGCTTACACCGAGATCCTGCACGGCACCGGCTACATCCCGCGCGGCCCCGAGACACAAATCTATAGCATTGAAAACTCGAACCTCAACTTGGTCGCGACCGCCGAGATTACGATCGGCGGATTGCTCGCGGGGCAAACTGTCGACGCCGAAGAGCTGCCGCTGAAGATCTGCGGCAGCAGCCATTGCTTCCGCACCGAGGCGGGTGCCGCCGGTCGCGCGTCGCGCGGACTGTATCGTGTGCATCAATTCACGAAGGTCGAGATGTTTGCCTTTACGTTGCCTGACCAAAGCGAGGCGATGCTCGATCACTTCTGCGAGTTGGAGTGTCGCATCTTCGATGGACTAGGTATTCCGTACCGGGTCGTCGACACGGCCACAGGTGATCTCGGCGGACCGGCCTATCGCAAGTTCGATCTCGAAGCCTGGATGCCGGGCCGCGGCGACGGCGGCGAGTACGGCGAAGTCACCAGCACCTCCAACTGCACCGATTTTCAAGCCCGCCGCCTGAACATCCGATTCCGCCGCAAAGGCGAAAAGGGCACTCAGTTCGTACACACTTTGAACGGCACCGCGTTGGCCATCAGCCGCGCCCTGATTGCCGTACTCGAAAACAACCAGCAGGCCGACGGCTCGATCAATGTCCCGGAAGCTCTGCGGCCGTGGATGGGGAAGGATAAGATCGGGCTGCCATAGGGCGGCCTTCCGCCGCAACCAATTACAAGTTCGACGCGCAGCCATTCGCGTCAGGAATCAATTGCGACTTGCTTTCGGTTCCTGGAACCTTTTCGTCCCCGGGCTGCCATAGGGCGGCCTTCCGCCGCAACCAATTACAAGTTCGACGCGCAGCCATTCGCGTCAGGAATCAATTGCGACTTGCTTTCGGTTCCTGGAACCTTTTCGTCCCCACGTGGTAAACCAGACCGCCGGGTGCAATTCGCGCTGTTCTAGGCATGGACTCAGGGTAACGAAACTCCCCACCTTGTCAATAACTGGACCTGTCCCATTACTGTCATTCATCATGTGATTGTGCGGCGGCGTTGAGAAGACTCCTTGCCGCCACTGATCGGACGAATTCACGAAATGTTGTAGGTGGCGATTCCAGTTGCGTCTCGTGGCGCACGGCATTCCGGGGAAGTTCCCTTCCCCCGATTGACACAGCCAAATCCCTAAACTCCAAGAGATGTCTGATTAACCAGCACTCTGATTCAGATCGTAACTTTCGGCGGAGGTTGTAATCCACGGACACCGCATCGATTGCATCAACTGAAGGGAGCCGTAACACGACGCCAACAAAGTATCCTATCACGACGAAAGTGGCAAATGACACTGTGAGAAGACCAGAAATCGGGGCGTTGACAGAGGGGATAGATTTCTCAATCGATGCCGGAAACACTAACCACAGAACCAGAAATGCCAAGAGTACAATATAGAGAAGATAATACCCGCCTGGTGCAAGGTGGGACATGAAATGACGCAGGTTGAAATGGGCCGGATACATTTTGATCACGTGTTGCCGATTATTGTTGTTTTCGAAATGCGCCGAACGTTCATCGGCAAACGCTCCACGCCGCAGTGTTTGGGCGGACCAGTCTAGCGGCCCAACGCTCAGGATAACCCGCCGGAATGTGCCCGGCGGTGAATACGTTATTTTCAGTTGACGCCAATTCGCCGGGCATATTCCGGTCGGGTTCATCCGTTTGTTAGCGACCTCTCTTTTAGCTGCGCGTAGAGCGATTTGACAATCGGCCGAAAACGAGAATCGACAACTACGGCTTCGATTCGACGGAGTAGCTCGGACGTCACGAACTTAGCGGGAATACCTTGAAGAATATTGAGGGCAGCACAGAACACAGCCCCTTCGGTGTGACTTAACATGTTGGGCAACAGTAAGGCGATTGCGTTAACGTCATAGCGCGCACAAAGGTTGAGTGCGTATACGAGATGATAATGGTCGTAGTGACCTAAGCCAGCGAATAGTTGCGAGAACTGGTCAGGTGTGACGACTAAATCATCACGCGCCAAAAGCGCCTCCATGTAGTTCTGAAGCCGCTCAGCCGTAAGTGCGTCGAATTCATAAATGGAAAAGCTCATTGGCAACATCACTTTATCAGATTAATAACTTGACCCGATGCGGTGATGGTCGCAAACCCGTAAAACGTTTCGGTGCCGGTGGCCCCGGCAAGTTGCCATGCGATATTGTGGAAACGAGCAACGTAGACGGTGCCGTTAACTACGAGCGCTGGATAAGTACCAGCCCCCAATCCGGGAGCGACGACCGCGGTAGAACCGACCAGGGTCGCACCTCCGCCGAAGGTTCCAACACCAAGTGCAACTTCACCACCGTAAACGATGCCAATCGCAATCGGCACAGAGACAATTACAGTGCCAGTCAGGAGCGCTCCGTCACTTGTGTTTGCAAGCGTTCCATCACTAACAACTGTCGTGATGACGCTGTGAATTACGCCGCCAGCAGTTTCGCTCCAACCACTGCCGAAAGTCCCGCTAAACCAATCGGCATAGCCGTCTAGCCAGCTCCGTGATGCCCAACTGGAAGTGGACGAATTGCCTCCAGCGTTTGGCATAACAGCGAGAGCGAATGCCACTTCGCCGTTTCGTTCGAGAACAAGCGGCGCTGCGACGGAAAGGCCGGAGTTGCCATTTTGGCTGATGTATGCGCCGTCAAATCCCACCGAGAGTTCAATTAGCGTTAGGCCAGCCGATGAAGTAATGCCAACAAGATAGTCGGCTGGAGAACTGTCGCTTGTCGAGACAACGATGCCACTGCCATTTGGTCCGATAGCCCAGTCGCAGTTGTTGGTCATGGGGATTACCTCGACGATCGGGTCGACTGCGTACACATTTGTCGCGAACAAGGCTACTACAGCGAAGGCAGCAGCGAGAACTGAGGATCTTGCCATTTGGTTCACTTCCTTTCGTTTTGGGTCGCTAACGACTAAGGTCACGGGGGGCGAGGGGAAAACGTTGGTTTCAAAACCGACTGCGCCGAGCCCTCCCGTGCACCGATTTGATATGCCACGTCCGATTACCAATCGATCTCCAAATTGGGAATTGCCTTTTGAAGCCGTTTAATTCCCTCGGACGTGACCCTCGGCGAGCCAATTTCTACGTAGCTGAGTTTCCTTAGTTTTACGAGTTGCAGCAACCCGTGGTCCGTTACAGTTCCACAGAACAGAAGTGATTCCAAGTTCGGCAGGTGGTCCGCGACCAGCCCTATTCCATCGTCCGAGATTGAACCGTGACTGTTCGTGACAATCCCCTTGTCTGTGACGCCAATCGAGCGGATGTCAAGGTACTTGAGCGTCGGCAATTTCGCAACATGTTCGAGCGCTTTATCGTCGATCTGAGTGGCATAAAGATCAAGTTTCTCGATGTGCTTCAGCCCGGCAAGATGCGCAAGGCCATCGCCCCTGATCGGACAGAAGATCGCGTATATTTCACGAAGATGCGGCAGATGAACTACGGCGGCAATCGTTTTATCCGAAACCGCATCTTGCTCCGAAATATCCAAATACCAGACGTGCCCTTGTCCATCAGTCTTCATTTTGCGATGGCGTAGATTCTCCAAAAGCCTGGTAGCTTTTCTGATGTCTTCGCCTTGCGGCGGGCAAGCGACGACATTCGTAGCGAGAACCGCGACAAGCGTTGATGTCACAAAGAAGCGGGACATGAGTAGCCTTTGGGTGACTGGCATATCGACCGAGCTAACCCGCCGGGAACAGGCCGGCGCGAACGACACTGATTTCACGAACCGCTCAACTCGCCGGCCTGTTCCCGGTCGGGTTCAGCGACTGGTTATGCCGCGTATCGGCTAGTCGACGATCGCGATCTTCAATGGAGTACGATAGTGGACAACCACGTGAGTCTTCAGAGCCGCGCCGCGAATTCGTTCGTAACAGGCAGTCGTGACTTTTGTTTTTAAGAGATGGTCTCGATTCGCCTCGACAATATAGAGACAGGTATTAATGTAGGACGCAATTGATCCAGTATAGGCTTTAGTCTTCGAAACAAGTCTGATCGCTGGGTAGTCCTTAGCCTCGCCTTGGAATTTCAGGGCATTCTTCAGTGATTCCAGTGCAAGGTGTGAATACGGACTCTTGAAGCGCCCTTTGAAGCAATCTTCCATGCTGTACCATCCACCATCCGGTCCGTGGATAAGTTTGGCTTCGTAAAGCACCCATTTATCGAACAGCAGTAGCCGAAGGAAGACGCCAACAGGGTCCTTGTCTAAGTCGCTACCAGTGAAGTAACCATCCTCGACGTAGCCATTTGTCGTGACGTAATGTCTCAGGTATTCCTTGAAGGCGACTTCCATGCCCGTTTCCGGATGAAGACAGGGAACGCGGTCGACGAAGTCTTGCATGAATTCAGCCCTGTCGCTCAATCCGTCGATCACCTTTCCACTTAGTTTTAGGATGAGCTTGACCGTTTCCGCCTTTTCGCGAACTCGGTTACCCGGTTCGACGAATTCACCGGTCGCGAGATCAGTTGGAACGGCAAAACACTCCATTGGGATGGCAAGAAGAGCATCGCGTTCGACTTCCATGGTGTCTTCCGACTCACGTTTGAGCAGCGGTACAATTCGCTTCTCACCTGCGGGGCTTTTCATCTCGAACTTGTGAGTTCCCGATTCGACGGGTTTCTTCTTGAACTGGGCCTGAGCTTCGACGCAAATGAGCAATGCGCTCAACATCGCGATGGCAGGAGTGACTCGATACATGTGCTGGTCCTTTCTGGCAAATGGGTGGTCCAAGTAGCGGCATAGCGTTTGAGTTATTCCACTTATTCAAATCGACTGACATCTATGCCGTGCTCGTGAGCAATCCGCAATACTTCGGAGAAGGTCTCTTTGATTTTGACATAATCATTTTCGCCCCATGCCGTGATATGGTCCCGGTATGCCGCGCGGAACTCCGCGGGACAATGAACGAGATCGATTTCTCGCATGCTGGTGGCAACGGTACTGGCAGAGCGATCCGCAACGCCGATCGCCTTATCTTGATCCAAGACCATTTCGATTTCTTCGGCATACTCTGATCGCGGCTTTGGGAACAGCTTCCATCGAAGGGGGCGGTCAAACTCGTTGGACCACGATTTGTAATCGTGTAACAGTTGGTTGCTTTCGCGTTCAATTTCTTTTGCTTCCTTTTCTAGGTCTTCGGAAATAGCCACGCCCGCACCGAATTGAGCGGCAAGTGCAAGGAATTGTCCGAGTGATTCGGGAGCTTCGAAGCCTTCGATCTTGCCCTGAAGGTTCTTCACTCGCGGCAGAAACTCCGTTTCGATTCGTCGGATCAAGGCAACTCTGCGGTAGGACAGGCGAACGAACGTGTCACACGATTCTTGAAGTGCAGGATCAGCCTTAGCGTACTCGGTTGATTCGTCTACCGCTTTGACCTTTCGCAAGCCGCGATCGAGGACGTGCAAATTGTCTACGTCCTGTCCCCATAGCTCCTTGTCGGCGTCGACAATATTGTTGAATAGCGCTACGGTCCCTTCGCGTTTGTCACGCGACGCGAGTTCATCGCGAGCACGTGCGCGGACCCGGTGTGCTTCTGAGTGCGTTGGGTCTCTTCGAATGGCTTCATTGAAGTCTGCGATTGCTATGTCGAATTCGTTCTTGTTAAAGAAGGCGATTCCGCGCCCGTGGTAGTAATCGGCGTTGTGCGGATCTAGTTCGATCGCCTCGTTGTACTTTCGGATTGCTTCATCCGGTCTACTAGCGTTAATTGCGTCGCTTGCGCTGGCAGCTATGAGTTCGGCTTGATCTTTTCGCTCCTGGACGGGATCAGGTGTCGGGACGACGGGTTTTTCGACGGTGTGTTGTACAGCAGGCTCGATCGTGTGTTCTCTGGGAGATTCGCGGCCACAACCAACGGCGATGACAAGTGAGACGACGCCGAGATGATGAACGTGACGATGCATGCGATTCTCCTTTCGGCGAGTGAGCGATCGGTTTAGCGGCATAACGTCCAAGGTAACCCGGCGGCGGCCAAGAACCGTTGATTTCAAGACCCGCCCGATCCGCCGCTCGGGTTGACCGCATTGTTAGGTGCGTTTTGACCGAGCACTCTTTCATCCGCTCGTTCGGACGCAATAGGCGCAGCGCATTAGGCGCTGTCGCCTATTGTGCCCTACGGTCGCTAATCGATGTACACCCACGGCACGCCCATGTAGTTGGCATTGCCATCACTGAAATTCAACTGGGCGGTCGAGCCGCTGCCCCGCGCGTACACGTAGAACGAGGCGCTCACCCTGAGATAGGCTCGGTCAGCACCCAGCAGGTCAGAATAATACATCGTACGCCAACCGTCAAAGCGATCGTTTACGTTGATGTTGTCGTCCTGCAAGTCAAACACGTTGGTGCTGCCGGTGGCCTTGTAGTTGTACTGGTAACCCACCGCCGTCAGATCGATGCGCGCGTGCGCTTTCTTGGACGTCCAAAAGCCGTCATCGGATCTGACGATGTAGAACCCATGGAATGGTACCCAGATGGTGTGGGCGTAGTTGCGGTTTTGTGGCGCGATGTAGGTGAACCACCAGTCCATCACCAAGGTCCCAGAGCACGCACCGGTGCCGAAAATGCCCGAGCCACTGCCGTTGCAATTGATCTTTAAGTCGATGTTGCCAGGGTTGTAGCCTTGCCAAACGACAGTGCCGTTGGACCAGTGCAGCGTGCCGTAGTACGGTGTAAACCAGCCCAGTGAGCTAGCCCGCATTTCTCATAACACGGCTAGCGCGAGGCCCCCAGATTTGTCATAACTTGATTTCTTAACA
>JAQBZB010000286.1 GCA_027622275.1 Planctomycetota bacterium
CTGGAAGCGGCATAACCAATTGGCACCATCCAACTTAAACAAGAGACAGATCTAAAACAGTCGAAGTAGGTGGCTGCAATGTCGTTGCTATTTCGAGTTGTCTTTGCCAACGAATGTACGAGCACACATCACAAGCTGGCTCTCGACTCGCTTCGGCACTTGGAAGATGAAGACGCGGATCGGTGGCGGAATCTGTTTCTGTATTACTTCGATTCGTATCTCGACGGCTCAACAGCTCCCGACAAGAAGTTCAAGGACTTCAAGAATCACGTGCTGCACGTCAATCAGAATTATTGGGGTGGAGCGATTGGGAAGGCGGCAGAGTGGTACAAGACGACGGTGCGCGAACTGCGCCGGGGAGCGTGGAGCAAGGCGATCTATTCGGCGGGCGTGTTGAGCCATTACTTTACCGATCCCTTCATGCCGTTTCATACGGCTCAGTCGGAAGAAGAGACGCAAATCCATCGCGCCGTCGAATGGAGCATCGCCAAGTCGTACGACGAATTGCAAAACATCTTGGAGTGCGGGCAAGGGTATCCGGAAGTGGAATCGCTCGACGGAGCCGATTGGCTCGGCGATATGATCCGAGGCGGAGCTGAGTTCGGCAACATGCACTACCAAACGATTATCGATCACTACGATCTGGCCGCCGGTGTGAACGATCCGCCTCGTGGCCTCGATCAAACCATCAAGGATGCGATCGCCGAGCAGTTGGGATTGGCCGCCGTCGGATTCGCCCGCGTGCTGGAACGCGTCTTCGACGAAGCCGACGTCGAACCGCCAAGGACCGGTGTGACGCTCGCCGGTTACCTCGCCTCGCTGACGATTCCGATCAGCTGGGTCACGAAGAAGATGGCCGATTCGAGGGATCGCAAAGTCGTGAAAGCCATGTACGACGAACTTCAACAGGACGGCCGTGTCGACAAGACGATGCCGTCGGATGACCGCGAAGTCCGGTGCCTTCATGCGGCAGAAGTCTTGAAGGTCTCCGTCAGCGAGTTAGACCAACAGCCACTCGGTCCGATTGGACAGAAGCACGGCGAAGGAACGGCGACTCGCGAGACACCGCGCAAGCCAGTCGTGAGCATTTCACGCCAGGCAGTTGAAGCAAGCGAAGGTACGTCGAAACAAAAGCACGTGAGAAAATCGTCGGGGTTGCCACGGTTCTACCTCAAGCCGAGCGACGATGTTGCCGACGCGCCGTCCATCGGACCGAAGACGGCAATACGGTTGCAAAGAGTCGGGATCACGACAGTCCAAGACTTGCTCGACGGTGATCCGGAAGACATCGCTCAGCGACTCCGAGTCCGGCACATCGCTGCGGAATTGGTCGAGGATTGGCAAGACCAAGCAGCGCTGGTTTGCAGCGTGCCCAATCTACGAGGCCACGATGCCCAGATGCTCGTCGCTTGTGGGTTCGCCACGCCAAACGAGATTCGCGCAGCGTCGATTGGCGAGATCCTGGCGGCCGCCATCAACTTTGCCAGCAGCCGCGACGGTAAACGAATCCTGCGAAACAGTTCGCCACCAGACAAGGACGAGGTCGAAGACTGGATCGAGTGGGCAACTCTCGCGGACGGAAATCGTCAGGCCGCCTAACGAACAAAATACTAAGAGGCGGCGTTGTCTTGCATCTGCTTCAAGGCTTCGACCGGAATCGGAATGCCCTTGATGATCCCCTCGACGGCGATCGACTCGCCGACCACGCCCTGAAAACGGCTGATGAGCATCCGGCCGCGCCGCAATTTGACCAGCTCTGACATTATGATCAATCGGCTGCCGGGCAGCACCGGGTCGCGAAACCGAACATCTTCCAATCCACCGAAGCCGATCATCGGTGAACCAAGCAGGTCGAGCTTTTGGACGTAGTAGCTGCACAGCTGAGCCGCGGCTTCGAGCATGATGACACCGGGCATCAGCGGCATTCGAGGCATGTGGCCCCGCACCCAGAACTCGTCACTGGTGATGTCTTTGTACCCGACGCAAATATGCTTCTCGGTGTCTTCGTAAACAACGGCCGTCAGCTGTTCCATTTCAAAACGCTGCGGATTGTATTGGCGAATGGCTTCAATATCCGCAACCGGATTCTCGAAGTCCAGCTTCGACAACTCGATGATCAGCTCTTTACCTGCCACTGCCGCTCCCTTTCGTCTCGTGCTCCTACCCTACATTCGTTAGGTCTTCACCTTCTGGCGGCGGGCCTTGCGGGCCTTGCTGTTGGAGGGTCGTGCGCCGTGATTGGCTTTTTTCAGCTTGCGATGTGGCTTGGCCATCGAGAGTCTCCCATCTATCGGGGTGATTTAGTGTGTGAATAGAACTTTAAGAGTAGCAGCAATCTCAGTCGCTGGAAAGGCGACGATTCCCAAGCAAAACGGGCAGAACGAGGACCGACGAGACGAGACAGCAGAAGACCCCCAAGGTCAGCACCTGGCCGAGACTCCGCAAGCCTTGATGCGATGCAATCATCATGCTGCCAAACCCGATCATCGTCGTCGCCGATGTCAGAAAGACGGCCGAGGCGGTGGCGTTCGAGATCTGATAACTGGCTCTCTGATAACTGGCACTCTGATCAGGGGCACTCTGATCAGGGGCACCTTGCCGCAACGCGTCGTGGACCACATGAACTCCGTCGTCGATCCCGATCCCGAGAATCAACGGCAAGACGATCATGTTCGCGGGGTTCAGCGGGATATCCAGCCAACCGAGCAAACCAAGCAGCTGCACGAGACCTAGCCCCATCGGCAGCATTGCCAACAGCGAATGTTTGATCGTGCGGAAGTCAAGCATCAGCACGATCGCGACGGCGAGCAACGAGTAAATCGCGGCGTGGATGTAACTTTGCTGCATTTGACTTGATGCATAGAAAGTCTGAATCGGATGCCCGGTGATCTGCGGATCGACGGATTCGACGTCGCCCACAAACTGCCGCAGCGACTCCATGTTCCAGATGTCGCTGTGCCCATAGACCTTCAGCAAGTGTTGTCCCGTGCGGCCGATGTAGCGCGCGGCGAGCGGCTCGGGCAAGTCGCCGATCTGCGGTGGTGCCGGACTGGCCATTGACCCAAGCCGCCGGAACGCGTCGAGCAATTGGCCGGCGGTGGTCTGCTGCCAGCGAGATATCCGAGCGAAGTACTCCGACGGTGGCAGGCGTCTCAACTCATCGACCATCTGCCCCAGTTCCGGCGTCATCGACGGCGAGCCCCCTGGCCCGGCTTGCATCAAGCCTTGGACGAATGTCTCCTGATCGACAACGGGTATCAACGGCGGCTGCTCGGGGAGCCGTGACAACTGATCCGCGATTCGCACGATGGCTGCGAGCTGGTCCGCACTCGTCGCCGGGACGAGCGACGCGATCTCTTCGGTCGCGACGACGCTGGCCATCGTGTCGAACTTCGCCTTGCGATCCAACAACTCGGCTCGGCTCTTGCACATCGACACGGCGTACCAGACGCTTCGCTCCGGCGTCGCCGCGAGTTGCCGTTCGAGATCAACGCTCTGCTGATTCTTCGGTTGAAGGTTCAGTAGGTTATGGTCGTAGCGCAGCCGAGTTAAGCCTGTGCCAAGTGCGATCGTTACCAAGACCAGGGTTGCCAGCACAAGTCGCGGGTAGCGAGTCGTCCACCGGCACAACTTACCGAACGGCAACGCGGTAGGTTGCTGCGTCACAGCGAATTGCCGGTCGGTCAAATGAAGCATGGCGGGCAGCATCGTGAGCGCGGCAATGACACACAGCACAATGCCCCCGCCGGCCACGATTCCCAACTCGGCAATGCCCGTAAAATCCGTCAGGCCGGCCATGAAAAAAGCCAACGCCGACGTCAGCCCACCCGTCACGATCCCCGGCCCGACGCTGTGTGCTGTTTCGATCAAGGCGTCATCGGTTCCCAGCATCTGCTCGCGGTCTTGAAGATAGCGAGCCAGGTAGTGAATCCCGAAGTCGATTCCAAGCCCAATCAGAATGACACCGAAGGCGACGCTCAAGATGTTCAAGTGCCCGACGACAAGCGTCATATAGCCCATCGACCAAGCAATCCCGATCAGCAACGCGGCGACTGCCAGCAGCGGGCGTCGTAACCCGCCAAAGCCAGCAATGAAGACGCACGACACGCCAACCAAACTGAGCACGCTGGCCCGCATTGTATCTCGCTTGCTCGAACGCATCTCGTCAAATTCTAGCACCGGCATTCCCGTCAGACCCAGCGTCACCTGCGGGTGCCGTGAACCAACAACTTCGATCTGTTCGCTCAGTTCGGGAATCGCTCGTTCGAGAGGCATCGCGGCATCCGTGTCCGCGAGGCGCAGCAGGACGACACCTGTCCGCCCGTCATCCAACAGCAGGTATCGCGAGGCAAGCCGAGCATCGAGCTGCGCAAGCCCGGTCGCGAATCGAGGCTCTCGGATCTCAACTGCGTCGCCGCTCAATACAGCTGACAGTTGCGTCTGAAGGTCGCTCGAAGTTGGGCGCTGCGTCGAAGTTTCCGCGGCCGGTGCAATTGCGTTCGCAAGACTCAGCCGATTCCAGTCGCCGTCAAGCACCGGCTGGAACGCTGCCAGGAATTCTTCGATCTGCCGCAGTTCGTCCACCGACAGGTAATGCAGCCCCTTCGGCCGCAGCGCCGACAGATCTACCTTCTGCATAATGGAGCGGAATTCCGGGAGCGGCCGCAACACTTCCGCCAAATCGTCCATCGCGGCAACAATCGCTGGCTGCGATTCTCCGTTGATAACAACGACAATGTCGTCCGCGTCACCAAACTCGTCCAGATACGCGAGCCAGCGTTGATTGAAGGCACTCTTCGGGTTCAACAAATCCAGCCGGCTGGTACGAAACTCTAAAGCAAAGATGGCCAGCCCGACGCAGAGCAGCGCAAGGCCCATTCCCACGGCGAGGACCGTCACCGGGGCTTTGGCCACGCCACGAGTCACCCCAGCCAGCGGTCTCGCTAGCAGCGAAGTATGTTTTCGTGCGGTCTCGTCCGTGGACATCAGCTTGCTCTTGGTGGCAAAGGTCGCGAGATTCTATCGTCGCGATCGCTTTGGACCAAGACAAGGCGAGCGGTTGGCAGGGGCATTCAGTTTTTCAAACTGAATCGCCCTGATCGCGAACTCAGGGCTTTCGTATTATTCAATCTGCGGCGAGTGCAAATGAGTAGCATGGCCTCGCAGGCCGTGTGTTTCCCGGCGTTCCCGACTGGACACGGCCCACGAGGCCATGCTACTTCTTACGCAACTTCAAACAAACAAAAGCCCTGATCGCGAACTTCCGCTCCTTGCCGTTCTCCTCAAAGATTGGGTAGACTCTTCTATTCCCGCGCGTCAGGGATTTCGCTCTGCCACGATCAAGGCCCGACACGGAATGTCGAACACGCTGTCCATCAAGCCGTCACATAAGCCCGTCAAAGAGTATTACTCCGCGCTCGAAGCCTACGGCCGCCAGGATGTCGACCACGAGGGCGCTGTCCGCTCCGCGTTTCAAAACCTGCTTGATCAGTGCGGCCGCAAGTGCGGCTGGACGCTGATTCCGGAGCAGCCGCTCGAAGTGAAAGGCGGCACGATTCGACCGGACGGCACGCTGCAAGACGACTTCTACATGAAGCGAGGTTTCTGGGAGGCCAAAGACACCAAGGACAAGCTGGAAACCGAGATCCGCAAGAAAATCGACAAAGGCTACCCGCTCACCAACATTATCTTCGAAGACACGCGGCAAGCGTACCTTTACCAGAACGGCGAGCAAGTGATGGTTGCCGTGTTGACCGAACCGCAGTCACTGTGCGATTTGCTCAACGCATTCTTCGCCTGGACCGAACCGGCTCACGAGGACTTCAACAAGGCTATCGACGAATTCAAGCAGCGTGTTCCCGATCTGGCTCGCGGGCTGGTCGAGAAAATCCAACAGGCGCACAAGTCCAACCAGCAGTTCATCGAAGCGTTCGATAGCTTCTACGCACTGTGCCGCGCGTCGTTGAACCCGAACCTGAGTGTCGCCGCGGTCGACGAGATGCTCGTGCAACACTTGCTGACCGAACGGCTGATCCGCACGATCTTCGACGTCGGCGACTTCCGCGAACGGAACGCCGTGGCCCGCGAAGTCGAAAAGGTCATCGCGGCCTTGACGAGCGAAAGTTTCAGCCGCCACGAGTTTTTGCACTCGCTGGACCGCTTCTATCTGGCCATCGAACATGCCGCGTCCACGATTACCGACTTCAGCGAAAAGCAGCACTTTCTGAACACGGTCTACGAGCGGTTCTTTCAGGGCTACAGCGTGAAGGTGGCCGACACGCACGGCATCGTCTATACGCCGCAGGAAATCGTCGATTTCATGTGTGCCAGCGTCGAGCAGGTGCTGAAGCAAGAGTTCGGCAAGCGGCTGGGTTCACCCGGCGTCAACATCTTGGACCCCTGCACCGGTACGGGCAACTTCGTCGTCAACCTGCTCCGCCGCGTCTCCAAACGTGACCTGCCGCGAATGTACAGCAAGCAACTCTTCGCGAACGAAGTCATGCTGCTGCCGTACTACATCGCCGCGTTGAACATCGAACACGCCTACTGGGAGCAAACTGGTAACTACGAACCGTTTGAAGGCTTGTGCTTTGTTGACACACTTGATCTTGTGGAACGTGAACAAAAAACGTTCGCCTTTATGAACGAAGAGAACACAAAGCGTGTCGAACGGCAACGACAAACGCCAATTACAGTGATTATTGGTAATCCGCCGTACAACGTAGGACAAGTCGACGAAAACGACGACAACAAAAATCGGCGATATGAATTCGTCGACAAGCGGGTTGCCAACACGTACGTGAAGGACTCTGACGCTACGCTTAGAATGCAGTTGTACGATCCGTACGTAAAGTTTTTCCGTTGGGCGACCGATCGCTTGGGCAATCGGGACGGAATTGTCTGCTTTGTAAGTAACAACAGCTTTGCGCTAAAGACCGCCTTTAATGGAATGCGAAAGCATCTCTGGCAAGACTTCACTCAGATTTACCATATTGATCTTCACGGTGATGTTCGTGTCAATCCAAAGCTGAGCGGGACGACGCATAATGTATTCGGCATTCAAGTTGGCGTTGGGATTACGCTCGCCGTACGGTCAGTTGAACGACCCACCCAGCAAATCTGCTACGATCGAGTACCAGAAGACTGGCGTAAGGAACAAAAGCTAAATTCCCTATCTAAACGAGGGGCAATACCAGCCGGGCAATGGCGCATCTTGGAGCCCGACGACGATCACCATTGGCTTCTCCCGGAACATGCGAAGAAGTTCGGGAGCTTCACGCCGATCGGAACAAAAGCCTCGAAGGCGAGCAAGGACATCGCAACGGAAGCTATTTTTAAGTCTTTCACTTCTGGCGTGAAAACAAATTCGGATATATATGTTTTTGACTTCGTGAAGGCTCGTAGTCGAGATCGCGCAATTGCAATGGTTGAGTCATTCAATACTGAACATGATCGCTGGATCAGAAGTGGATCACCTGCAAATGTGGACGATTTTTTGCGAGTGGACGAGTCGGTACTCAAGTGGATTCGGAATACGAAGCGAACACTCCTTCGGGGCTCAGACTTGTCGTTCGACGACTTAAGTATTCGAATCAGTTTGTATCGCCCCTTCACGAAGAAGTTCTATTTTTCCCATCGTGCCTTCAGTGAAGATGTGTATCGTGTTCCGGTAATGCTTCCTAGCGCCATGACCGAACGCGAGAATCAAATTATCTGCTGTACAAATCACTCGCAGTTGCCATTCAATGTGCAGTTAACAAATCAAATTCCGGAAGTAGCTGTTGGTGGACGACCGGGCCAGTGCTTCCCTTTCTACTTCTATGATGAAAACGGCAGGAACCGTCGCGAGAATATCACCGATTGGGCATTAGACCAGTTCCGCAGTGCTTACGGCGACCCATCGATCAGCAAGTGGGACATCTTCTATTACGTGTACGGCTTGCTACACCACGCGGGCTATCGCGAAAAGTTCGCCGACAACCTCAAGCGCGAACTGCCCCGCATCCCGCTTGCGCCCTCACCCCAACCCTCTCGCCGACGTGGAGAGGGAGCGAGTGGCTTCCGCGCCTTCGCCGATGCCGGGAAAAAGCTCGCCGACTTGCACCTGAATTATGAACAGCTTGAGCCGTACGCGCTGGAGTGGGTCGAATCGCCAGACGTCCCGTTGTCGTACCGCGTTGCCGACAAAATGAAACTCAGCCGCGACAAGACGTCCCTGTCGATCAACGAGTCGCTGACACTGGCCAACATCCCGCCCGAAGTCTACGAGTACCGCCTGGGCAACCGCAGCGCGTTGGATTGGGTGATCGACCAATACCGAGTCAAAACCGACAAGCGCAGCGGCATTACTAGCGACCCCAACCGCGCGGACGACCCCGAATGCATCGTCCGGCTCGTCGGCCAAGTCGTGCGAGTCAGCATCGAGACCGTCAAGATCGTCGCAACTCTGCCCGCCAAGTACTCGCGTAACTGAGCAAAATGTAGCCCAGAACAAGGCTTCGCAGTTCCGCCACATGCCAGACGTCACGCCGCTGCCGGAACTGCGCAAAGTCTTGTTCCGGCCTACTCGGAAGGTCGATTGAGCACACATAGCACGACGCAGATCAGGCAACCGACTCCCGCGACCGCGGCCAGTGTCCCGTAGACGATGACATCACTCTGAAACGCGCCGGCGAATCTGGCACCGAAACTCCCCAACCCCAGCCCCATCGCGAAGCTGAATCCGTAACATAGGCTGCGGCGATGACGGGGTGTGTATTTCGCGATCAAGCTGTTGTAGATCGGCTGGTGCATGAAATGGACGAGTGCCAACAGGCCTGCCGCCGGAACGCGATCCCAGGTTCCCGCAAAGGCCATCCAGACGAGAAACGGAATGTTCCCGAACGTGATCCAGGCCAGTTGCTTCTCAAGGATCGAGGACTTGGCGATTCGACCGGCGACTGCCTGGCCGACACACCCGGCGAGCAGCACGCCCGCCGCCAGAAAATTTCCGTCCCCCTTCGCCGAGCCAAACCATTCGGCGGCACCGCTCAAATAGCGAGGCAAGAAGCTCATCAACGCCGAGTAGATAAAGCCTTGCACCGACGCCATTGCGGTCAGCGTGAAGTACGAAGTCCAATCGACGTGATCTTGCTCATCTTTGGTGCTGGCCGAGGCCTCGGATCGCTCGGCACTCTTGCGCCGCGACTCGATCGCTGGATGCCGGATGGCCTGCCAAACGAAGACGAGCCCCAGTACCGCGCCCGGCACGACCAATACCCAATAGACTTGTCGCCAAGTAAAGCTGGTTGCCAGCAACACGCCGGCCAACAACGGAGCGAAACTGATTCCCGCCGAACCAAAGATGCCGTGCAAGCCAAGCGCCTGCGGACGATTGTCGGCCGTTGTTTCGTGAGAGATCAGCGACAGCCCGGCGGGATGATAGATCGAAGCCAAAGCGCCCATCACGATCATGGCGACGAACAGCGAAGACTCTGTCGAGGAAGTTGCCGCCAACGCGCAAGCCGCCGTGCATCCCAACAAGTAGATCGCCAACAGCCGCCGCGCTCCGAACCGATCCACCAGCAGTCCCGCGACAATCGCGCCGAATCCCCACATCAATCGCCACATGTTCGACAAGCGGCCCGTCATCGCCTTGCCGCTCACTTCGTCGGTGCCGAAGTACTCGGCGGCAATCTGCTGCTCGACGCTGGGAAGTGCCAACTCGTAGACATGCACCAGGGCGTGCGCCGAGGAAACCAGCAACACCAGGTACAGCGTTGCGCGAACCATCAGACGTGGCTCGCTTCGGCAAGCTTCGCCAACAGAGAATTGGCGGCACCGCTGTCAATCGCCTCAGCCGTCTTCACAGCACACGCGGACAGCGATTCATCAACGCCCACGGTCCATAAGGCAGCCGCCGCGTTCATCACGACGATGTCGCGAGACGCTCCGGCCTTCCCACTCAAAACTTCTCGGATCATCGCCGCGCTGGCCTGTGGATCGTTGACCAGCATCGACTCTTTCCCGGATTCCGCGAGACCAAAGTCGGTTGGCTGCCAGGTCAGCTCGGTGAGCGCGTGCCCCACGACTTCGGTGACTTTCGTGGCACCGCTGAGCGTCACCTCGTCGAGCCCATCTTCTCCACACACAACGACCGCACGCTTCGCGCCGAGCAAAGACAAGGCTTGCGAGAGCGATTTGCGCAGGTGTGGCTTGCCGACTCCCAACAACTGAAAGGGAGCGGAGGCCGGATTGCATAACGGTCCGAGCATGTTGAAGATCGTCGGCACACCCAGCTTCTTCCGCGCCGCGGTAACGTGCCGCATCGATGCATGCAGCTGAGGCGCAAAGCAGAAACAGATGCCGACGTCGTCGAGACAGCGTTCGACCGTCGCCACCGACGCTTCGATGTTGACTCCCAACTCAGCGAGCACGTCCGCTGACCCGGTCTTGCTCGTGATGCCGCGGTTGCCGTGTTTGGCGACCGGCACGCCGGCAGCCGCCGTGACGATGGCGGCCGCGGTACTGATGTTGAACGTTCCGGAAGCGTCGCCGCCAGTGCCGCAGGTGTCGATGAAGCCGATCCGCGTCGTGCGGATCGGCGTCATGTGCTGACGCATGGCCCGCGCCGCGCCCGCGATTTCCGCGACGGTTTCTCCCTTCAGCCGCAACGCATTCAGAAACAGCCCGATTTCGTCGTCGTTCCAGTTTCCATCCATCATCGAACCGATCACGCCGACCATCTCGTCCATCTCGAGATCCTCGCCCCCGGAAACCCGTCCCGTGATCGCTCGAATATTAATTGTCATTGATGTGTGGACCTCGAAGACGGGTGGAGCGATAAAAGTCGGTACGTTGTGGCAATGGTTCAATCTACCTTGTCGATTCTTGAGTTGAATCTTACAATCGCTCGCTATGGCAAGGAAGGTGATCATTGATTGCGACCCAGGGATCGACGACGCCATCGTACTCTGTATGGCCCTGTTCGACCCCAGGCTCGAAGTTGTTGCCGTGACGGCCGTGGCGGGCAATGTTTCCGCACACCAGGCCAGCCGCAACGTCCAAACGATCATCGAGCAACTCGATCCACCACGGCTGCCACGGGTCGGCGTCGCGACCGCGATCGAAGACGCTCCGGCCACGGATGGCACGGCACTTCATGGCTCGGATGGTTTGGGAAACGCAGAGTTTCGGACCTCGGAGCTGCACCATCAACACCCCTCCGACAAGATCATCTGCGACGAAGTTCGTGCCGCCGAGGACGAAGTCACGATTCTCTGCTTGGGCCCGCTGACGAATTTGGCCCGCGCGTTGAAGCGTGATCCTGATCTTTGCACGATGATCAGCCAGGTAGTCATTGCCGGCGGGAGCATTGGTGTGGGCGGAAATGTCACTCCGGCGGCTGAATTCAACATGTACTACGACCCGGTGAGCGCGCGGAGCGTGTTCCGGTCGGCGATGACAAAGACGTTGGTGCCGTTGGATGTCAGCCGCGAAGTTGCTCTGACTTTCGACGTCATGGAAGAACTGCCAGCTGAGACGATCCAAGCCGGCAGATTTCTCCGCAAGATCATGCCCTTCGCGTTTCGAGCCCATCATCAAGTTCTCGGCCAGGAAGGGTTTCGCCTACCGGCGGCCGTCGCCTTGTTGTCGATCATTCAGCCCGAGTTGTTTCACACCGAAGAGATGGCGGGTGATGTCGAAACACGAGGTGATTTGACCAAGGGTGCAACGGTCTTCGATCGACGAGCCAACACGCTGTGGCGTCCCAACATGGCGGTTGTTACGGAAGTCGATGCCGTTGCCGCGACTGACTGCATCGTCCGTGGTCTAACAGCGGCCGGGCAGGTGCTGTAGCGGCGAGGCTTCGCCTAACCCGGATAATTCATCAACCGTTCAGCATTCTTCAAAACATCCGTTCGTAAAAAGGGTTTCGGCTATCTTGCCGAAAACACCGCGCAAATCAGCCGCCACGCGCTAGCGTGCGGTTCTCTCGAAGTTCACGAGAACCGCAC
>JAQBZB010000287.1 GCA_027622275.1 Planctomycetota bacterium
AGCAGACTTCGAATGATCGCTTGTTTTGGGACTAGCCTGGGAACGTCGAGAGAGCCGCGTTTCTTTTCCTGGTCTTTGAGGAATTCTTCTTGCCACGGTTTACCTTCCTGGAGACGCTTTATCCAGGTTAGCGGTCTGCCAGTTCGACCAAGTAGATGTTGAGCTTCCTCCGATTTGAGCCACTGCTCTGAATTGGCGATCCATGCGGGAGAGTCCGCCGTTTTTAGCGTGACCCATTCGGGAAGTGGGTCGATTATTTTCTCGAAGACATCCTGGAGCCCTTTGCTACCAGCGATCATAAGGGGGCCGGCGAAAGCGTTAGCTGCTTGCGCATCGCCCTTCAACGGCGCTCCTTTGTCGTCCAGGAGACAAGACGGCACGATCGCCTCATATAGCTTTCGCATCGCCTCAAGAATTTCGTCGTCACTTCCCCGCTGGATCGGCGAGTTTCTCTCTTGTGCAGTTCTGGCTAGCTCAAGTGCCTGCTGCCGTACATCGTCACGCGAAACATACATGTCATCGTCAACACGATAGCGTTCGCCTCGCATTAGGAGCAGAACGCCTTCGATGTGCGCACCCGCACCGTTAATCGTTGTGTGAGTGGTCCAAAGTTGCTGCCTGAGCAACTTCCCATCGGCGCTTCGATCGAGAAGCATTTTGAGATTGATTGACCGTACAGGCATCATTACCTCGCCGGTAGATTGCCACACCTGCTATACCTGTGAATACGGTAAAGCAACTGCAATGCCATTGCCAGTAGGGGCGGGAACCCTGCCCATTTATCTCACTCACGCCGCCTCGCGCGGCAACCCGCCACCCGCCCGCAGATACTTGAGCCGCATCCGATCGACCGTGCGACTCATCCCGAACAGCAGCGGCGACACTTCGCGATTGTCGGACAATTCGCGTTTGCGTGACTCGTTTGGCTCGCGTTTGATGGCTTCGTATTGCTCGCGGCAAGACTTGTTGAAGCCGGCTACGTCGCCCTCTCCTTGTACGAAACTTCTGACTGCTCCAGCGAGCGATCAAACGCCTGAGTCATTGCTCGCCATGCTTTCGCGACGTGCCTTCTACCCATCCCTTCACTGTTTTGAAGTCTGAACCAAAGTGACGCGCGATCTCTTGAAGCGTCTTGCCCTGACCTCGCATCTCTCGTGCTTTTCGCTTCCTCGATCGGTACGCCTTGAGTTTGCAAGCATCTTTGCAGAACAGCTTATTCGTCCTCGCAATGTCGGGCACGAGTTCAAATGGCTTGTTACACGTACTGCACCTACGATACCGCTTGTTTTCGACGAGTGAGTCTGCGAATTGAAGCCAAAGATAAGGTAGAAGTCCCTCTCCCCGTTTTTGCAGCGTGAATTCTCCAACTTCATTACCAGTATCGTACTGAAGACCGAATAGGAAGACGAAGAGATCGTCATTTGCCTCAAGGAACTGCGAAGTGAAGAGATGCTCTTCGACGGCATCCCAAACTTGCTTTCGTGCGACCATCAAACATTGCTTTCGCGGCGCTTCGATAATGCGTGCTACTCCAAACCGATGCCGATCATAGGCTTCCATCGAATTCTTTTCGATAACGTCGACTCGCAACTCAACTCCAAAGGATGGTTTCGACTGGGCGTACGTGAGCAAACGCTCTTTGTTCCCCTCGCTCACCAAGTCCCAAATCGTGAGCCAGTGCCGCATCGTCAGGATGTGATAACGCCACACGACAAACGGATCCCCTGCGAAATCAACCTTGCCGGATCGGCCAGTGAAAGCATTGCCGCACAAGGAACCGTAGATATCGGCGAACTCAATGATCGCTTCGTGCGTGGGCTGCAAGTCTGCAAATACTTTGAAGAGAGCCGGCTCGCGGGGCATGTCCCTGTAAAAGTCTGGTGTTATAGCCATCGCAGGTGGATTGGCTGCAAATGGCTTTGGCACCAATATCTCGAACTCGTGTCCTTCTTCGGACGCGACCTGGAGCCACGCATAACCGTCCGTGCAGACCTCTTGGTGCATTGTGACCGAAGTCCGAATCTGCATCTTTTTGCCTCCGTGTGTTACGGGAACTGTTACGGACTAAGGCAAGATATCGTATTGCAGCAGGAAAGCAACGGAATACGATTAACGACAAGATAACGTATCACACGCATCAATGTACGAAGGAGCCTCCGACCGATGACAAAGCACTTAGAAGACAATTTGGACGTTGGTCACTCGCCTGAAGACCGTGTTGATTTGATCCGGGTCACCGAGGCAGCGCGGGAGCTTTCTGCATCTCGGAGCTTGGTCTATTCGCTGATGGATCGGGGTGAACTCGCTTACGTCAAGCTCGGCAAGAGCCGTCGCATCCCTCGCCAAGCTCTTCGCGACCTGGTTGTCGCGAATCTCGTCGGGACGATGAGTGGAGTTCAGGGGGCACGAGGCAAGTCTGACTAATCCAAGAAATGACAGCAGGCCGCCGACTCGACCAAAGATGGCGACCTGATGTCAAAGAATCTGACATGAGACATCATACCAACCAAGAGCATGCTCTGCATCGCTCACAGCCAGCATTCCTGACTGACTGCAGCCGCACAACGGCCCCAACGCGAGCTTGGTGTACCACTTCGCAGTCGACCGCCGATTCCATCCGCGACGTCACCCCTCGGCCCCTGCGAATTCAAGCCCTTGCAGACGTCGCGAGAGCTGGCTCGCGTGGCCTAAGCCCAAGGCTTCCCGCCCTGCGCAACATCACCCCAGAAAGGAACCGAGATGTTAACGATCGATGAAATCAAACAACGAGCCACCCACGCCTTCCGGGCGGAGTCCACGAGTGAAATTGGCCGCTTTCTCGTCATGGCGGACGACGGGATCATGCGCCCGTGGATGGTTAAGTCCACCACACCGATCATGATTCGTCTCATCGGGATTGCAATTGACTTCGCTGATCCACTGAGATGCGGCACGGTCTTCATAGACACCGAGATGACACTTTATGGAATTCGCTCACTCATGAAACGAATTCCACGTTCGCTGGTGATGCGTCAGACGTTGGCGTTCTCCGACGACTTCACCGGTGAGCGCGATTGGTCAGTCGAATAATCGATAAACACTCAAGAGCCTCCGAGATGAACTTGCACTCCTACGCCCATCCGTCTGTCACCAAAAGTCGTTCGTTACGAGTTGGCGGCAGTCGTCGATGCGATGACAACACGGCAAAGTGCCCAGGGAGGTCATGATGAGTAATACGCCCGCCCCTGAACGAAGTGCCCCGGCAATTGATGGAAACGCGACGCCGGGAATTGTCCCCGAACTTATGACGACCAAAGAAACGGCTCGGCTCGTCAACTGCGGGGAAAGAACTCTATGGCGCTGGTCCCGATCCGGCGTTGCGCCGCCCCCCATCAAGATTAACGGAACACTGGTGCGGTATCAGCGTTCCGTAATGATGAAATGGATCGCGGACGGATGCTCTCGCGTTGACGGAAAGGGGGCAGGACGGTGAGCACGAAAGTAAAATGGAGCGAAGTTAACGCCGAGCATCCTTGCCCGATCTGCGAGAAGCCCGATTATTGCCGACGTTCACCAGACGGCAACCGAATAGCGTGCCGACGCGAATCGCAAGGGGCAACGAAAACAAGGCGTTACAAGGACGGGTCGGAATACTTCGTTCACGTTCTGCGCGATGACAGGCCAGCGAATCGGAGCGGCAAGCGATCCAAGGCGAAGCCAGCGGACAAACCGGTTGAATGCGCCGATCTGACAACGCTTGACCGTGTATATCGGCGGCTGCTCGACGAACTGGCATTATCGCCCCCGCATCGGGAAGCACTACGCACACGCGGGTTGACGGATTCCGCGATCGAGACGGGCAATTATCGAACACTGCCAAAAAATACCGGCCCGACAATCAAGAAATTGCGGGCGGAACTCGGCGATGATATTTTGCTCTCGGTCCCTGGCTTGCTCAAAACAACGATTGCAGCCCCGCCCGGTTTGCTCATTCCAGTCCGGAACGTTGAAGGGCAAATCGTGGCGTTGAAGTTGCGGCGGGACGAAGCGAAGGACAGCGGGAAGTATTTGTATCTGTCGAGTACGAAACAACACGGCCCTGGACCTGGAAGCCCCGCCCACGTTCCCACGGGAATCACTGGCCCTTGTGACCTCGCGCGAATCACGGAAGGCGAATTCAAAGCCGATGTCGCAACGGCGTTGTCGGGCATTCCTACGATTTCGTTTCCTGGCGTGACATCGTGGCGGACGGTGTTGCCCGTTTTGAAAACGCTGCAAGTCAAAACCGTTCGCTTGGCGTTCGATGCCGACGCGATGGAAAACGAGAATGTTGCCCGTTGCCTGCTTGAATCATTCCAGGCCCTGGCCGGCGACGGGTTCGCGGTTGAACTTGAACGATGGGACGCGGCCAACGGCAAAGGCATTGATAATTTGCTAGCGGCTGGCGGCAAGCCCGAAGTGTTGACGGGCGACAATGCTTTACAGGCAGCCCGCGAAATCGCGAAGGCAGCCGGTGTACAGGACAAACAATCGGTTGCGGACGAAATCACGGCGCTGGTCAACGAACGGTTGAACGACAGCCCGCAAGCCCTGTTTGCGGATGAAAAACTGCTTGGCCGAATTGCGAAACTTTCCGTTGGTGACCCCGACGCCTACGCGTCAGTTCGTCAAACATTACGCGACGGCCGGGTGAGACTTCGCGACTTCGACCACGCGTTGAAAAAACGCGTCATTGAAGCCGTTAAGGAACAACCACCCGAATTCGCACGAGGGGCAACGGGCGGGTTCTTCGAAGGCAACGGCTCGATTTGCAGAACGAAGCTAACTCCACACGGCCTGCTGACTGTTCCTCTCGCAAACTTTGTAGCCCGCATTGTCGATGAAACGGTTCGCGACGACGGGGCGGAATCGCGGGTCATGCTTGGCATATCGGGCAAGCTGGCAAACGGGCGACTGTTACGACGGATCGAAGTAGCCGGCGAAGCATTCAGCCGGCTTGACTGGGTTGTCCCAAACTGGGGTAGCGATGCGATTGTGTGGCCCGGTGAAGCTAGATCACTGCCCGCGGCGATTCAGGCCCTGTCAATTGAGAAAGAACGTCGGACGGTCTTCTGTCACACGGGCTGGAGGAAAATGAACGGGCGTTGGATCTACTTGCACGCGAGTGGGGCAATCGGTTTACCGAGAGGCGATGCGACGGTTTCGGTTGACTTGCAACCACCTTTGGAGAAGTATGTCTTGCCAAAGCCGACGAACCAAATTGACGCGATCCTCGCATGTTTACGGCTATTGGAACTTGCGCCAGACCGGTTGATGTTTCCTGTTTTGGCAGCGACGTTCAGAGCGGCAGGCGGTGGCGTTGATTTTGCTTTGCACTTGGCTGGTGCCAGCGGCGTGTTTAAGAGCGAACTAGCGGCACTGGCACAACAGCATTTCGGTCCCGAACTGGATGCCCGAAATCTACCGGGAAATTGGTCAAGCACGGGCAACAGTTTGGAGTATGCCGCATTTCTGGCCAAGGATGCCGTCTTCGTCGTTGACGACTTCGCGCCAACGGGATCATCGGGTGACGTACAACGATTGCATCGTGAGGCCGATCGGCTGCTGCGTGCTCAAGGGAATCAGTCAGGCCGGCAAAGAATGACTCGCGACGGGCAATTGCGACCGGCGAAACCGCCCCGCGGGCTGATTGTTAGTACCGGTGAAGATGTTCCCCGCGGACAATCGCTGCGGGCGCGTCTTTTCACTCTCGACGTTTCGGCTGGCGATATCGACCAGCTGTGCCTGACGAAATGCCAAAGCGATGCGTCCGGTGGATTGTATGCCCAGGGGATGGCTGGATTCATCGACTGGCTCGCCCCGCGTTACGACGCCATTGTGAATCAATTGCCCGACGAGTTACAGAAGTATCGATCGAAAGCTACCAACAACGGATACCACGCGCGTACACCCGGCATTGTCGCCCAGTTGGCCATTGGCTGGCGGCTGTTCCTGCGGTTCGCGACGGATGCCAAGGCGATTTCTGAAAGTCAACTCGAAATGCTGTTTGGCCGAGGCTGGGAAGCATTCATCGACGCGGCGAATTCTCAAGCGGACCAGCAGATTGCGAATGAACCGGCGGCCCATTTCGTTCGGCTCTTGACTGCCGCGATTGCAACCGGGCGTGCTTACGTCGCAGATATCGTCGGGGACAAACCGGACGCGGCCGAAAGCTGGGGCTGGCGAAGTGGTCAGGCTAGCGGCGAACTTGTGGGATGGCTTGACGGTGATCGTCTTTATCTTGAACCCGATGCCTCATTCGCGGCGGTTCAGCGGCTGGCCGGACTTCAAAATGAGACAATCGCAGTCGGCCAAACAACATTGCGGAGACGGTTACGCGAACGTGGCTACTTGGCCGAAACCGACACCACCCGTCAAACATTGACGGTCAGGAAAACCATCAGCGGTACACGCCGCGAAATACTAAGCCTGCGGGCAAACTGTATCCGTATGAAACCCGACCAACCTGACCAGACAACGACTAGCGCCGACGCGGCAAGTAGTTGCGGTGGTCAGGTTGGTTGTGAAAACCCGACCACCGGAAACCGCGACACGATAATGACTAACGCTGAATTGGTCGGGTTGGTCGGGTTTTCTACAGGGGTAGAGACGAAAACGGACAAGAAGCAATTTTGGAGCGGCAAACGAGAACAATTCGATCTCTAAAACATTTCTCGCCCGAAGTGCTACCTATGCTCAAATCACCTGACCAACCCGACCAACTAGACCACTTACTCGCCACACTAGCAGCCCACGACATTCGCTTGCGGTCGGAAGGCGGACGGCTGCATATCGACGCTCCCGTGGGTTCATTCACACCGGACCTTCAGGCGGACGTGAGACGGCAGCGCGATGAAATCATCCGGCAGCTGGAAGCCGAACAATCGGACGATGGTCCCCGGTGGGAAGATCGCATCGAACCGCCCGAACCTTGTCCACGATGCGACGGGCTGTTGTGTTGGTGGGATTTGCTCGGCTGCCGGCATTGCCTTCATTGCAATCCCCCCGTGAAAGCCCGGCGACTTGCGGCTGACGCCGCGCGTATCCGGCAGCAAACGACACCAACGAACCGAACAAAGGATACTTGCTATAACAACAAGTAACGGATAAGATAGTCACATGGCAGCAAAACGACAAAGACTGAGTGGCCAGCTACGCGATGCGATTGTGAACGCGGAAATCACGCGCTATCGCATTTCTCAGGAAACGGGGATCAGCGAAGCCGGCTTGTCTCGATTCGTGAACGGTACGGCCGGCTTGTCTCTGGAAAGCATCGACAAAATCGGCCAATGTTTGAACCTCGAAATTGTCGCGAACAATCAGAACGATAAACGGAAAGGTACGTGATTCGATGGCAACCGTCTACAAACGAACGCGAACGAAGCCAATCCCTGCGGGCGCGGAGATCGTCACCCAACGCGGCAAGCGGCTGGCGGTCTGGACGGACGGCAAGACGGGCCGAAAGCGAAAGGCTCCGTTAAATGAAGACGGCGACAAGATTCTTCTTGAGGCGGGGCACTACCTAATTCAGTATTACGATCACAATGACGCGCGGGTGGAAGTGAACAGCAAGACACCCGATAAGGATGCGGCGGAACAGTTGGCAGCACGGCTGGAAACTGAAGCAATGCTGCGGAAACGCGGCTTTATCGACACGAATCAGGAGAGGTACGCGACGGAGCGACGTCGTCCGTTGAACGAACATCTTGCGGACTTCCGAGCCGTACTGCTTGCCAATGGCAACACTGAGAAGCACGTCAACGAAAAGGTGGCCCAAGTCCAAGAACTCATCAGGAGATGTAACGCTGAGGAAATCAAAGACCTGACAGCATCGACCATTCAGCAGGAAGTCAAATCAATCAGGGACTTGGGGCGGTCGCTGCGGACCTGCAACTCGTACTTGCAGTGCGTCAAGTCGTTCACTCGCTGGATGTATCGGGACAAGCGAACAATCGACGACCCGCTCGTTGTGCTGCAAATGTTCAACGCTGAGACTGACCCACGCCACATGCGTCGTGAGCTGACCGATGAGGAGATGACGTACCTGCTCTCCTTCGTGGAAGGGCACACGTTGCGGACTCACAACCTAGCTGGACCGGAACGTGCGATCGTTTATCGTATCGCTTTGGGTACTGGATTTCGGGCGAAGGAACTGCGAAGTCTGACGCCGGAGTCTTTTGCCCTCGAAGACCACCCACCGACCGTGACGGTCGATGCGGCGTGTTCTAAGCATCGCCGACTTGACGTCCAGCCAATCCGGCAAGATTTGGCTGAACTGCTGCGTGGCTGGCTCGAAGGGCGACCACAGGGCAAGCGGTTGTTCTGCAACCTTCCGCGCTACACGGCACGGATGATGCGGGCGGATCTCGATGCCGCCAGAGCCCATTGGCTCAACGAGGATGAGGATGAAGCGAGGCGAAAGGAACGGGAGCAGTCCGACTTCCTCGCGTATGAGGACTCGTCAGGTAGATTCTGTGACTTCCACGCGATGAGGCACACTTACATCAGCACCATCGTCGCCGGAGGGGCGTCCGTGAAGACAGCTCAGGAGCTTGCACGGCATTCGAGCCCGCAGCTCACCATCGGGCGGTACTCTCACACTCGCCTTCACGACCTAACGGGCGCGCTCGAAGCACTACAACCTGTCAGCAAACCCGACAGCCCTCACGAAGCCGTGTCCGCAAAGGCAACCGGAACTGATGGATCGTGCCAGCAAAATGCCAGCAGATGCCAGCAAAATGCCAGCAGTACAGCGGCGAGCGGTGGGGATAGACTGGCGAGCGTTGGCGACGACAAGGGGGTGGAAGACCGTCGGCATGCTACCGACAACGATCACTGTAACGTCTTGTCAATCAACGCTTCTGGCAAAAGAAAGGCCACGGCTGGCGAGCCGTGGCGAGAAGCGGAGGGCAAGGGATTCGAACCCTCAACCCCTTGCGGGGCACCTGTACTCCAAACAGGCCGCTAGCCATTCGCATACCCTCCGAAGAGACCGACATTTTAACGGCTTCCAACTCGCCTGGAAAGGCGCAGCCGAAGTCGGCATGCACTGTGATCTCTAGCTCGCTGGACATAAGCCGTCGACGTTCCGTCGTCTGGCCTGACACCTCTCTGGGGTTGATTGTTCGGACCGATGTCCCAGACAATTGGCCTTCTCGTTCGTTCCCATTGCGATAGGTTGCATTTGTCGAAAGCAAGATCCGTCCCAGGAGTTCTCCTATGGTCAACGCGACGACCTCGGTGAATGATCGCCAGTGGTATATCGTCGGCCGATGGCAGGAGTACGAGGGGGAGGGGCGAGCTAATTTGATCCGCATCCTCGCGATTGGAATCTTCTACTCGATCCAACTGGTTCATTACTACGGTTTCGCCGAGCATGTTCCCGGGAGTACGGAGTTCCGTCAGGCAGTCGCCTTTCATCAAGCTGCGACCGCGTTAGCCGTGGCTGGTTCGTTGATGTCGCTGGCCATTCTCTTGTGCCTCCGGCGACGAGTCTTCCCTGGTTTTTTGAAGTTCATCTCGGCAGCGGGCGATGCGATCTTGGTCACGTCACTCGCATCCATCGGTGCCGGCCCGCTCAGTCCGCTGGTCGCGGCTTACTTTTTGATCATCGTGCTGGCGGGCTTGAGGTTTAGCCTGCGACTGGTTTGGTGTTCAACGTTGTGTTCGATGGCAGGTTATCTTTTCCTCGTCGGCGTGAAGGACGACGAGTGGTTTGATGCGAATCACGTCGTCGCGCCTGTCGAACAGATCATGACGCTCGCCTGCCTCGGGCTGACGGGCATCATCACGGGACAGATCATTCGCCGCGTGCGAGCGTTGGCGGACGATTATTCACGTCGCGTCGCCGCCGCGTCGATCACAAGCAACGAACAGGTGCAGGCATGAACGCACAATCGCCTGGTTCCATTAGTGAATTGACGGTGTGCCCGTCGTGTGGCGCGGCGGTCGCGAATGACGCGAAGCTTTGTTGGCTGTGCGGTTGGGATCTTGCGGATGAACTCGTAACGGCAGAGGTCGTCGGCGAGCCCTCAGGCTATGTACAAGAATCGACATCCACGCGCATCGCCTTGATCGTCGGGATCGTCACGCTGGGTGTCGTCACCGTCGGCGTCTTTGCAGCGGCACCAGGTATTGGCGTCCTGATGGGGATCGTCTTTGTGATCGCAACATTTGCCGTTGCCAAAGGGCTTCAATCCGGTGGTCCCATGACAACGGATCAGGCCGCGATCGAGCAGGCCTATGCAAGTCCGGCGACGGCTGCGACGGTCAAGCACGGAAGTGTCGTCGCGGATGTCTTTAAGGTACTTGGAATCATCGCCTTGATTGCCCTCGCTTCGATCATAGCGTTCTTGACGTTCTGCGTGATTTGCATTGTTGTACTCTCGAACGCATGATTTCGGACCATTTGCTTCGCACTCACCACACGAGTTAACGCATGAAACTTCGCGACTACACCTTTCTCGGCACGACGCAAAGCCTGTGTCCGGAATGCCTCGCGCTCACACCGACGAAGATCGTTGTCCGCAATGGGCGAGTCTACTTTCGCAAGCGATGTCCGACGCACGGCGAGCGCGAGGACTTCGTCTGTAGTGACGTGAAGTACTACGATCGCTTGGAGTTCACGACGCCGGCGAAATTGCCCGAAGTCCTTGGCATCGAGCCAGACAAGGGATGTCCTTACGATTGCGGACTCTGCACCGAACACGAACAGCACACCTGCATCGGGTTGGTCGAGGTGACTTCGTCGTGCAATCTGAGTTGCCCGATGTGTTTCGCGTCAAGCGGACCCGGCGGCAAACATCTGTCGGTCGACCAGTGCCGGGCGGCGATCGATCGGCTCGTCGAAGTGGAAGGCCGGGCAGAAGTGTTGCAGCTGTCCGGCGGTGAACCGACGTTGCATCCCGACTTCGAGGAGATTCTCGATTACGCGATGTCCCAGCCGATCGACTATGTCCAGATCAACACGAACGGCATTCGGGTCGCTCACGATCGCGGCCTGGTCAACAAGCTGGCCCGCTACGGCGATCGGCTGGAGGTATTCTTCCAACTTGACGGACTAAATGACAAAGTGTCGCAGAGCCTGCGCGGCGAGTCGCTGATCGACGTCAAACTCAAGGCGATCGAAGCGCTCGGTGAAGCCGGCGTTCACGTCACGCTGGCGGTGACGCTGCAAGGAGGCGTGAACAACGACCAGCTTGGTCCGCTCGTGAAGTTTGGCGTCGAACGTCCGTGGATCACCGGGATCAATTTCCAACCAGCCACCTACTCCGGCCGACACTTCTTGCCCGACGAGTTGGAGCAAAGGATTACGTTTCCCGATGTCATCAAGGGGATCGCCGCACAAACCGATGGCATGTTTCGCGAAGATGATTTCATGCCGCTCCCGTGTGCCCATCCGAATTGCCATCAGATTTCGTACGCCTATCGCACCGGCGGCAAGGCGACTCCGCTGATGCGATTTATTGACGCGAAGAACAATCTTGATCTGCTCGCCAACGGGATCAGTTTCACGCGACCGGCGGCACGGAACCTGATGCTGCAATACCTTGGCCGACAAGGATGTTGCGGAGGAGACTGCTCGACGAACGAGGACAACGCGGCTTCCGCTTCGCTGTTGCCGATCACGACGCCACCGAAAGAAGATCAGCCCGCGGCAGCCGAGTTCTTCAACAAGGTGATTGCCGAGCAGCTAGGCGCAACAGACGTCTTTCGCATCACGATCACTTCCTTCCTGGACGCTTACAACTTCGACGTGCGACGGCTGATGAAATGTTGCACACACCACGTCTTGCCGAGCGGGCACGTAATTCCGTTTTGTGCTTATAATGTTTTGTATCGAGAAGGACACGTAGCGCTCCCCGCACTACGAGAGGCCGGTGTTGGCGCGTCGAATTAAACTAACCAAGAACTGTGGCCCGCCGGGCTCCGGCGGGATT
>JAQBZB010000288.1 GCA_027622275.1 Planctomycetota bacterium
TCCCAAATCGCCCTCCCAAATCGCCCTCCCAAATCGCCGTCCAGGAGTTAGTTTGTCCACAGTTTCTAAGGCGGACGCCGATATCGTGTCGGTTATCCCGTCCGTACTTAAGCCGGAGGTCGAACGGGAGTCACGACATCGCTCGCTGGCTTTAACGAGAGGCCGCCTGAGGCTCGCAGATCGATGTAATAGGTGTTCCCCTTCATGGCCTTGATCGAGAGGGCTTCACCGTGAATGGCCCGGATGCCAAGTTCGTCTTGTTTCGCCTTGCTGTTGGCAACTTCCCAAAAGTCGTCCCAGATCTTCTGCTCGAATTCAGACATTTCGCCGCCGCGTCCGTAAACGACCGGCCGTAAACCGTCCTCGTCTAGCGCGAAGCCGTCGCGAGGTTCTTGCATCTCGCCGAAGATCCTCCGGAACAGAACGAGTGACGTCGAACGGTCGATATCCGCTTGCTCGATGTACTTGTCGTCGAACTTCACGACCCAGCAATCGATGTACAGGACGTCGCCCTTGATTTCGAACCGCTTGGGCGCGCCGATCGGATCGCCGTTGCCGTTGATCTCTTGAAAGTCGACATGAGTCACGGCGCTACCCGCCGCTTCGTCCTTTACTTGCTCGACGACACTGACGCGTGCCATGCGGTGATCGACCTTGAGCAGCCGCATCGCCGTGTCGAGCCGCTCGATTTCCTTGAGCTGCGCGGCGACTTCGTCGTTCAACGCGCCGATCTCCTGCTCCTTGACACGAATGACGGCCTCTTTCGATTCGAGATCGGCCTGCGCCTGGGCGAGCGCTGCCGCGGCTTGCTTCGCTTCGATCTCGGTCGCGTTATACGTGGTGTATCCGTACCAGCCGCCGATGCCTAACCCGCCGACGAGAACGGTGGCGAGCAAGGTGCGAACCGCACTGGTGACAATCGATACCTTTTCGATCAAACTCGTGTTAGCCATCGCTTCGCTTCCTAAGAGCTGACATGGGTTGCAGGAATCACGAACGCCTCGATACTTCATCGGCGTTCACAATTCTACCTCACTACGATCCGAAGCCGGAGACTGTTCCGAGGAGAGAAAACGCGACGATCGAATCGATTATGCGGAATCTCTCGATTTGCGGACGCATGACCCTACCGTCCAAGGAGAGCGCGGACCGCCGCACCAACATCGGGCTGCGACATGAGATGTTCGCCAACGAGCATGGCATCGACGCCGGCTTCTTGAAGCAGCAGGGCATCTTCCCGGCTGTGGATGCCACTTTCACCGACCAGTACGCACTCGTCGGGAATCCGCTCGCGCATCCGGATCGTATGCCGCAGATCGACTTCGAATGTCCGCAGGTCGCGGTTGTTGACGCCGATCAACGTGGCTCCGGCATCGAACACACGCGTTAGATTTGCCGGATCGTATAACTCGACGAGCGGTGCCATGCCGAGTTCAACCGCTTCGTTGTGGAGCTTGCGGAGGTTGCAGTCGTCCAGGCATTCAGCGATCAGTAGAACCGCATCGGCTCCCGCGGCACGGGCTTCGAGCAACTGATACGCATCGAGAATGAAGTCCTTGCGGAGGACCGGCACATGGACGGCTGCGCGAATGGCCCGCAGATAATCAAGGCTGCCTTGAAAGTACTGTTCGTCCGTCAAGGCACTAATGCAGGCGGCACCATTCGCCTCGTAAGCTCTGGCGATCTCGACGGGCTGAAAGTCCGCGCGAATCAGTCCTTTCGACGGGCTGGCCTTTTTGACTTCGGCGATCAGCTTGATCGCGCCTCCAGCTGCCAGTGCCTGGAAGAAGTCGCGAGGCGGTGGAGCATCCGCGATCGCCGCACGCAACTCGGCTTCCGGGCGAAGCTGCTTGGCTCGCACGATCTCTGCCCGTTTCGTGGCGACGATCTTGTCGAGGATGGTGGACACTCGGTTACTGAACCTCGACTCGAAGTGTGTGAGTGATGGCCTGCTTTAGTGCTTAAAGTGCCGACGGCCTGTGAAGATCATCGGGATTCCGGCTTCGTTGCACGCCGCGATGACTTCGTCGTCGTTCTTGGAACCGCCGGGTTGAATGATCGCGGCGACGCCGGCTTCGGCGGCTTTGGAGATCGAATCCGAGAACGGAAAGAACGCGTCCGACGACAGGACCGATCCGGCGGCGCGATCACCGGCCTTGCGAATCGCCATGTCGACCGAGTCAACACGACTCATCTGTCCAGCTCCGACGCCGCACAAGGCTTGGCCCTTCGACAAGACGATCGCGTTGGATTTGACGTGCCGCACCACGGTCCACCCGAATCGCAGCTCAGCAAGCTGTTCGTCGGTTGGCTGTTTGTCCGTGACGACTTTCCATTCTGCTTCTGGATCGGGCAGCGTGTCCGCGTCCTGGACAAGCATGCCGCCATCGATGTATCGATACTGTCGCCGTGCCCCGACCTCTTCCAACCGCCCGACTTGCATTAGTCGGACATTGTTGCGCCATTTCGGTTTACTGGTCAGGACGCCGACTGCCGCTGCTTCGAAGTCAGGCGCGACGATCGCCTCGATGAACAATCCGGGCGTGGCCAGGAACTCGGCGGTGGCGACGTCGACGACGCGGTTGAAACCGAGCACCGACCCAAATGCGCTCACCGGATCACCTGCCATCGCCTTCTGAGTTGCTTCGCGTAACGTTTTGCCGGAGGCGGCTCCACAAGGATTATTGTGCTTGATCACCGAGCAAGCGGCTCCTGGCAGCGATCTGGCAACCGCGAGGGCGCTGTCAAGATCGAGCAGATTGTTGTAGGAAAGCTCCTTGCCGTTCAGCTGACGAGCGGTCACCAAACTCGCGCCTCGCGAGCCAACTTCGCTGTAAGCGGCTGCTTGTTGGTGCGGGTTCTCGCCGTAGCGGAGGACGGCTTTTCGATGCCATGTGATGTTCGCCGTGGGAGCAAACGGTCCCTGGTTCGTCTCGCCGCAGAAGTAATCCGCAATTGCCCGATCATAGGCGGCCGTGCGGGCAAAGGCTTCCGCGGCCAAACGTTGGCGTAGCCCAAGCGACGTGCAGCCATCTTTCGAGACTTCTTCGAGGATTGCCGAGTACTGTTCCGGGTGCGTCGCGATACTGACGAATTTGTGGTTCTTTGCCGCTGCCCGTACGAGACTGGGGCCACCGATGTCAATCTGCTCGATTGCTTCGGCCATCGTGACGCCTGGGCGAGCGATCGTGGCCTCGAACGGATAGAGATTCACGACGATCAGCTCGAAGGGGACGATGTCATGTTCGTCGATCGCCTCCATGTCGTCGGGCCGATCATGACGACAGAGGATTCCACCGAAGACTTTCGGATGCAATGTCTTGAGCCGACCATCCATCATTTCGGGAAAGCCGGTGTAGGCCGTGACGTCGAGAACGCGGATCCCTTGGCTGTCCAGGTGTCGACGCGTTCCGCCGGTGCTGTAGATCTCGACGCCGGCACTGGTCAAACCGTGCGCGAAATCGGCTAATCCCAGTTTTTCGCTGACGCTGATCAGGGCTCGACGGACGGTTGGACTATCCATATCGGAAACTCTCGCAGACTGAAACCATTCGGACCAAGTGTCGCAGGCACTTGATAAGATCCTGGTTTACGTACTGTCTTGCGAGAGGTCAAGGTGCGGAGACGGACGCCACGAGAAGGAATGCCGCTCACTGCGGCAATGTTGTACGTGGCTTTTCGCTCCGCGAAAACGCGATTTCGTTCGCGGAGCGAACGACCACGTGCTGCGGCAGCAATGACTTACTCGTCGCTGGTGGACTCTGGAGGAATTGATTCAGCAGCGGGCTCAGCGGGTTTGCCTTCCTTCGGTGCGTCCGTTGATTCAGCAGCGGGAGTTGGCGCGGTTGCAGCAGGTTTCTCGGACTCGGAGCTTGCCGATTCGTCTTTCGATTGCTCTTTGTCGGCCGAGGCACCTGGTGTTGAAGGTGTTACGTCGGCTTCTGCTGGGGGAGCTTGCGATTCAGAGGCGGGCATTGGCATGTATTTGGACACGATCTCTCGCAAAGCAAAGTCCGGCGGCAGTTCTTCGTCCAACTGACCGAGCAGTTTCATGTATTCTTGAATGTCCTCGAACAAGTCGTCATCCGTCAGCTCGTTGACGAGTTCGCGATGTTCCCGAAACGTTACTCCCCAATCTTGCCAGGCGAGTTCGAATTCCTCCTTGGCCTCGTCGATCGACGCCTGTTCCATCAGCCGCTTCGCCTCGAATACATGACGTCGCGCATTGACCGTCCTCGGTAGTTGCTCGACACCGCACCGGGCTTTCCAGTAATTGAAATTGACATTGTTGCGGTAGGACGCAATGCGAGTTGCTTCGGTTTCCTTGTCGGAAGCCTGCTTGGCCAGACGGAACGCGCGGGCGCGAACGTCGCTGGGCGAGGCTTCGGCAACTTCCTGGTAAGAGACTTGCGTCTTATGCTCGGCTTGGTATTTACGCGGGATCTCAAGTTCGCCCGAGATCTCTTCCCACGCCTTGGCGAGCGCCACTCGCTCGGGTTCCGTCAAAGCCGCAATTTTCTCTTGCCTAATTCTCTCGCGGAGTCCAGGAACAAGTTTGTCGAGTTCGTCCGAAAATCGCAGCGCCTCGGCTCGTGCGGACTCTTCGTCATTCAGCCGGATAAGGGTGCCCCAGGACGTCCGCACGACACGATCGCCGTAGATGTACCAACTCTCACCGGCGCGACGCCAAGCGTATTGAGCCTTCTCGTCGAGAACGCCTTCGGTTTCGATCGCATTGGCGTAGTTCATCAACGCCTTCGGTCCATCCGAATAGAAAATGTGCTCCGATTTGCCTCGGATCGGCCCTAGTCCCGTTTCGACGATGCTGTAAGCATTTTCGTACCACAATCGACTTGTCAGCCAATTGTCGGGACGTTGGTCGGCTCCGCGTGCCTCCGTGTCGATTGGCACGTACTGGCTCAGAACCACGTGGAAGTCCTTGTCGTCCGCGAACAAACGGCGGAACTGCTCGTGTTCGTCCGCGCGGCCGATCTTTTGTCCCGTGTACCAGCCCACGGTCCAGGGCATTTTCGGCTCGTGACGGTTGTATCGCACCCCTTTGGTCAGGAACTCGATTCCTTTCTTCACCCACGCATAGCGGAATTTGTAGTCATCTTGCTCGACCGAGACGTTGTACGACAAGTTGTGTGATTGATACTCCCACACCTTGACGAAATGAGGCTGAAGCTTAACCAGTTGGTTGACAGCGCCGATCAGCTTTTCCCATTCTTCGGTCTTCTTGTAGTGGTTGGCTTTCATCAACAAGACATTGGCCGCAATTCCTTTCATGCCGAGCGTCGCCAGTTTCATCGACTCGCTGGCCGGATCAATCTCGCCAAGCTCGGTGGGGGCGAGATCGTACTCGGATCGAAGTTGCGCCAGCTGCCCGCCGGGGCTGGAGTTCAGCTTGGTCGGATCGCCAGTTGCCGGATGCCCGATCACATAGAGCGGAATCAACAGCAACGCGATCAGACCGAGATACAAAACCTTGCGTTGGAAAGAAGCGTTCTGAATCATGCTGCTATTTCCCGTGTCTTGAGCAGATAATAGGCGACAAGCGATACGACCAGGACATAACAAAACGCCGTGAGTAGCTGGATACTCATCAGCGTCCCGTCGATATTGTAACCGTTCGCAACGTATTCCGTCGTACCCATGAAGTTGGCATAGTCGGGCAGCATGCCGGTCATGACTCGCATCGACATCATGGCGACCAAGTCAACGCCTTGGATAATCGAGGTCGGAGTCTTGCCGATCTCCAGGTCGACTTGAACGTTCTGTTGCGTGACGATGCGGAACAGCGATTCGAGCGGGCCGCCGCCTTCTTTCGCACCCGTCGCAACTTCGAAGATAAACGTCGAAAAGTAGCCGACCACGAAGCTCGACAATGTGGCCATCATCGCGACCGCACCGCTGAGGAACGTGCTGAACATGACGCCAAAGCTCGTCACCATCACCATCTGGAGCCAGATGCCGGCGTAGCCCTTGGCGAGATTCGCGATGAAAGGAGCATCGCGGTCGAGAATGTACACGTCTTTCTCGGCCATGCCGTAATACTGGGACCGTTCGCCGCATTGAATCCAAACTTCGAGGCGGCCCTCGTCGTCGACCAGATCGAACAGTTGCCCATCTCGAATGCTGCCGTCTTCTTGGTCGACAACGCGGATATTATTCCGAATCGTCTGCTTGTCGGAGACATACTCTTTCGCCGTAAAGGTGATCGCTTCACTGCGACGAATCTTTGCGCTGGCGTTGGGATTTCGCAACACAATCGATCCGAGAACGCCTTTCTCCATGTCGCCCTTGTGGGTCCGGAAGACACGCAGATTCATTTCCAAATCGAATCCTTCCGGATAGCGCTCCGGCGTGACCCCCTCGAAGGTCCAGATCGCCGCCGCCAGCGAGCCGCCTTCGATGTAGGTTCGATAGGCCCATTCGCTTCCGACGTTGATACCCTCACTCGTATCCGCACCAGCGCGGTCTTTGAATTTCAGACCGCCGAAGACGGGCACACGTGCTTGGAGCAAACCGATGGACGGCCCAAATTCATAAGTCGCCGAGTCACCCTCGCCCACTTTCGTGACCGTGTGCCAATGACGCTTGACAACATCCGTCTCGCCGGTTCCATCGTCATACACCTTGAACGTGTGACGATGATGGCTGTCGAACGTCGTCTCGCCTGTTTGAGTGACATTACCCGCCGCAACGGCGGCGACCTGCTCGACTGCGTGATCGTGGCTCAGACCGCGTTGTACGAAGAAATAGCTGACGATTCCCATCGGAACCAGCAGCATCGTGCCGACTGTCACAAAGCCCAGGATGCGTCCGAGGACGATTTCCCAAGCGCGGACGGGCTTCGTCACGATCGTATAGATCGTTCGATTCTTGATGTCCGCGGGCAAGCTGAACGCGCTGAGAAACAGAGCCAACAGCACCACCAAGAAATTCGACGCGGTTAACACAAAGCTCAGATACAGCTTGGCCGGATTCTCGCTTTGCGTATCGAGATACCAACCAGCGAACAGAAGGATCACCACGAACACGACGAACACGATTAAGACGAGGCGGCGAATCGCTTCTTGCACCGCCAGCGATGCCATTGCGATCGTTCGGCGCAGCGACCAGTTCACAAGATCGTTAACGCTGCTGGCAATGACCTTGGCAACCGAGTAAAAGCCCTCGACCGGACCGCGACGAAGCGACGCAACAAGGAACCCGATGAAAACGCCGGCGGCGATCAAGAGCGCCACGCGGATCAAGGAGAGGACAAAGCCTCCGAACAAATACTCACCGAAATCTGGAATAACTTGATCGAATGTCATGACGTCTGACGGTGCCTCGAAGCAATCTCACGTGGAAAGAAGAATGAACGCCTGGGCTGCGATGCCGCAGGCGGGGATGCCGTTAGTCTTTCTGCGTCGAACGACGGCCAGGCTTTGCTTCACTATCGCGTACGATTTTGAGGAACAATTCTTCCAGCGTCGTCGTCGGGTTCTCCATCGCCACAAGCTTGCCTCCATGCTTTGCGATGACCGCACGGATTTCTTCTTCCGCTTCTTTTGTGAGGCCCTCGGCTCGCACTTGGGTCATGTCTTTCACCGTGATCAGGCTGTCAACGCGCCCGAGTTCTTTCAGTTCGCCTTGATGCAGAATCGCAATCCGGTCACAGACGTCCTGCACGTCCGCCAACAAGTGACTGCACATGACCACGGTCTTCCCCTCGTCACGAAGCCGCAGAATCATATCCTTCATCTCCCGGGTACCGATCGGATCGAGTCCCGACGTGGGTTCGTCCAACAGCACAAGTTCGGGATCGTTGATCAAGGCCTGAGCCAAGCCGATACGCCGAGTCATACCCTTCGAGTACTCCTTCAATTGGCGCCGCTTCGCCCAATCGAGCCCGACCAGCGTGATCAACTCGTTCACACGGTCACGCCGCACGTCGGCCGGCATGTCAAACAAGCGACCATAAAAGTCGAGCGTCTCGACGGCGTTCAGGAACTTGTACAAATATGATTCTTCGGGCAGGTAGCCGATTCGTTCGTTCTTGCCCACGTCGCTGGCATCTTTGCCGAACACCAATGCTTGCCCGCTGGTCGGGAACAACAAACCGAGCAGCAGCTTGATCGTTGTTGACTTCCCCGAGCCGTTGGGGCCGAGCAACCCAAAGATCTCGCCCTTGCGGACTTCCAGATCGAGCGCCTTCAGAGCACGCACCTTCTGGCGGCCCCAGAAATCGCGGTAAACCTTGCTCAGGTTTCGAGTTTCGATGACGACGTTCGACTCGGCCTGCGGCTTGTCGTCCGCCAATGACGGAATTGCCTCAGCAACTTGATCTGCCATGTGTATCCACTTTGAATTGGGAGGAGCTAGGTATTACGAAAGAGACCGCTGTCCGCGGAGTTTACGTGTAGACAGGTTTCGTGTGTACGAACTCGGTATCCGAAGGGTTCAAGTCCCGAGAAGAAAACCGTCCGCGAGGCCGGTCGCCCTCGTCAGCCCAGGGCGTTCCAGACGGGGATTTGCGTCCGCCGAACCCGCGACAGACGGGGCCAGCGGTTCCACTATAAATTGCGAAGCTCGCGGTCGCAAGGTTCACCGAGCGTACGCGACCACCGCAGCAATGGCCGGGAGCCCTTGAACCGAATTTCAAAAAACGCCCGCCCCGTAGGACCTGGCAAAGCCCACGCCCCCCTGGTTGACGAAGACCTTGCGGGCTTTCCTCTTGATACCGTTTCGAGGATCTATTCCAACGTCGTACTTCAAGGCAGTTCGCGGTTGACTTCGCGAATGATGCAGCGATGGCAGTTAACGTACGAAGCCCGAGCCTGTTAGGCACTCTGCCGACGATATGTCGTCACAAGTACCGGCGGACGACGGTGCGTGCTCATGCGATTGTCGCGCGTTTCATGCCTCGCCATCTCCAGATTCAAGCTCTCGCACAAGGATCTGCAACATGACTCACTCTTCCCGATGGCTCCAGTTGAAATCACGTCTGCTTCGTAAACGCAAGGGTGTTAAGTCTCGCCGTCCTCGGCTTGAGCATCTGGAGCGCCGCGACTTGCTCGCCGGTGTTAGCGACCGAGTTCCGGATCACGTGGACGACATCCTCTACTTTGCCGAACCGTTCTTTCAGGACGGCATCATTGCGCAAGCCGCCAACGAAGCCTTCGCCAACGGCGTCGCATATTTCTCGGCAGCCGGAAACAACGGCGCGAATTCCTACGAGGGAAACTATTCCGCAGGCTCGTTTTACAACGCCGCTTACTTCAACTGGTCCACGTTTACCTTCGTACCCGCCGCCTTTCCCGCCGCCCCCGGTGCGCCGCAATTCACGGGCGGCACCGCGCATGTCTTTGATGCGGCAAGCGGAGACGACCTGCAAGGGTTTACACTCGACGCCGGCCAGTCGATCACGCTTTCGTATCAATGGGACCAACCGTTCGCCTCGGTTACGGGCGGAGTCGGTGCCGCTACCGATATGGATATTTTCGTGTTGCACGAGAGCGGTGAAATCGTGGCGGGCAGTGTCGACTTTAATACGAACGCCGATCCCCTCGAGGTCTTGGATTTGACCAACACCAGCGGCAGCACACAAGCGTATAACTTGCTGATCGTGAAGCACTCCGGTCCCGATCCGAATCGGCTGAAGTACATTAACATCACAAACGGCAGCCCCGGCATGGGCGACCTGGAGTACGACACGGGCAGCAGCACGCTGTACGGTCACGCCAACACGGACGGCGCCCTTGCGGTGGGCGCGGCATCCTGGAGCGATACACCTGAGTTCGGAGTCTCGCCTCCCGTGCTACGGACCTTTACTTCCCAAGGTGGTACGGAGATTCGATTCGACGCCGCCGGTGCCGCGCTGACAACTCCGCTGGTTCACAACAAGCCCGATGTCATTGCTCCGGACGGCGGCAACACGACGTTTTTTGGAGCTGATTCGGCCGGCGACGCCGATACCTTGCCGAACTTCTCCGGTACCTCCTCGGCCGCCGCACATGCCGCCGGCGCAGCCGCGTTGTTGCTTGGCCTCCGTCCTAGTGCCACAACGACCGAGCGATACGACGCAATTCGCGACTCGGCAGTCGACATGGAAGCTCCAGGATTCGACTTCCGCTCCGGGTACGGGCTCATCGATGTCGTCTCCGCCGATACGGCTCCGCGGCAGGCAACGAAACAACTCGGCGCGGAGGCGTTGTTGGACGCGGCGACTTGGAACGGCGGTTCGGAGAGTGTCCAACGCACGCTGAAGAATGGGGGATTCACCAGTGACGAGCTAGTTCCGGTGGATTTATCCAAGTCGTACGAGCTGTCGGGTTGGGCCCGTTCGGGAGACGACGAGGGGAATCAGTTCAGTCCCTCGAATCGGCAATACTTCGGCTTCGCGGCGTATGACATCGATGCGAATCTCATTGCGCCGCACCACGTGATGAAATTTGGAAGAGCGACCGATACCACGTTGGCGGTCACTTTGAAACCAGGCGACAGGACGGTTGTGTTGACGGATTCAACCGGTTGGAACAATGCTGGTGCCAGCCATCAGCGGAGTCTGGCATGGTACGGCTACAGCGACAGCACGGGTCACGTCTACGACGATTACACGTACACACGCAACGTGCTCTACAACAATGCCTGGAATGCGGGAGGCATCGACTACGCCACGCATACGATCACCTTGGCCTCGGCGTGGGCCGGACCTGAACTGGTTGCGGGCAGTGCGGTCCGCAATGCCGTCTCGGGAGGCACTTACAATTACGCGGCGCTCGCCGCTAACATCGTCCCCAACGAATGGACGGAGTACTCCGCCACGATTAGCGGCGTGAACGCCAACTCCAGCCGGGCGTTCCGTCCGGGCACGGCGTATGTGAAGCTGTTGCTGTTGCCGAACTATCGCTATGCCGAGGGCAACCGCATCGCGTGGAAGGACACGGAGTGGACCTACGCCGCACCGGAACCGTTCCACGGCGGGGACCGGGTCGAGTTGCACGTCAACACGCTCGACTTCCCAGGCCCGCTGACGTACCAATGGACGCAGACCTCCGGCCCGGCGGTGACGCTGAACAACGCCGATCAGCCCACGGCGTCATTTACCGCGCTGACCGCCTTGGCCGGTCACGATCCGTCGTTTGACGTAACCGTGAGTGATGGAGCAACGAGCATCACAGACAACATCGTCGTGCCTGTTATTCACATGGAACCCCACGTGCGTTTCCGCCTTGCAGCGGTCGACTTTCAGGGGGCTCCCATCAATTCGATCGAAGTAGGCGAGCAGTTCCAATTGAACCTCTATGCCGAAGACACTCGCCAAGTACCCGAGGGCTTGTATACCAGCTACGTCGACGTCGGGTTCGACGAACAGCTTGCCTCGGCGCTGGCCATCACCTCATGGGGCAGTGACTTTGGCAGCAACCGAACGGGCTCGGTCGGATCGGGAGTGATCGACGAAGGCGGGGGACGTAGCGGCAGCGGGACGCCCACCTCCGGCGGCGAACGCTTCCTTTTCAGCGCCGTCATGCGTGCCGACGCGCCAGGAACATTGCTCCTACAAAGCAACCCCGCCGACGCGCTTCCCATCCACGACGTCCTCCTCTACGGCACCGACGATGCCGTTCGTCCCGACTTTATCGACTACGGATCGGTCTCTCTTGAGATATTGCCGGGTGGATTCGTGGGTCAAAACGGACTAGATTCGGTGATGATCGACGTGGATCCTGCTTACCTATACGCGCCTGAAGATCAATCGTTGTACGCTCAGTTTACGATCTCTGCGTTTTCAACACAGCAAACTCAATCACCTATAAACGTCAAGCTTCATTAGATAGGAAACGGATAGGAAACGGGGACAGGTCCAGTTTCTATCGACTTGCAAATCTGGACCTGTCCCCGTTTCCTCGTCCGTTTCCTC
>JAQBZB010000289.1 GCA_027622275.1 Planctomycetota bacterium
CGTTTTGCAGTCAAGTACGGTTTCTGGCGCGGGATCGTCGAGCAGTCGGTGGCGGCCTTTCTCAAGTGTGGCGATCTGCAGGAGGGCTTTGCCCGAGTTCGCTGCCTCGACTGCAAGCACGAGATGACAGCGCCAGCGCCGGACGGGGTCATCCGCACGGATGGCCAGCGCCCGGTCGCCCGTCTCCTCTGTGCGCCCACAATTGAGAAAACAGCGGGTGCGGATTGCCGGTTCGAACGATGTACCGGCGAAACGTCACGCCATGCACCCCGCTGGTTCGCCCGGATACGACTCTCGCCCAATATCTTCCCCCTACGTTCCGTCGCCGACTTCGAGGATCTACTCAACCGCAACCTGGCCGATCCGATTTCCGGATTGCTATCAGCGCTGCGGTCGGTCGGCACCGCCGGCGGCTGCCCAACTTTGCAGATCACGACCCGGCCGGCCGCACATCGGCATATCGCGCGCAGCCAGAGGGCAATACTGCGCCTCCAGCGCGGTTTTCCATTCTTCGGGCTGTCTGAGGGCTACGCGGTTCTTTCCACGTCACACAGGCCGTTTGTGCGCCTCACCGGCCACTGCATATCTGCCCTCTTTCCACGGGGGCGTTCGGTGGCAGGACTGGAGCAAGCCCTTGGCCGCCTCGATGCTCACGTATTCGAAGCGGTGATCGACATCAGCCTTACCACTGATTCCAAAGGAGAGGCGGTACGGCACCTCGCCCAGCTTTCCGGCAGCCTCGGGCGATTCACGTCCCGCCGGTCACGATTCCGTGTGCCCGCGCTCCGGGGCAGACCACGCAAACCCGGCCACGGGTTTCTCTGTACGGCAGCGGAGATCGCCACCATCTGGCATCCGCCGGTGCAGACGGTTCGTGTCGAGAAACTGCCGCCCAGTCCGTTCCGTGAATTCGAGCCGCCCCTCAATCTTCCGTTGGCCGATGCTGATCCTACCGTCGCCGTTCTCGGACGTCTGCAATTCCGGGAACGGCGGGATGCGTTCGGCCTCCGCCTCGACGACCGCCGCCGGCACCTGGCCGTCATCGGAAAGACGGGCATGGGCAAATCAACGCTGCTGCAGCGGTTGGTTACCTCCGACATCGCCGCTGGCCGGGGCACCATGCTGATCGATCCCCACGGTGATCTCGTGGAGTCGGTGCTTGCCGGCGTTCCTCGGGACCGCACCAACGACATCGTGCTCTTCGACGCGGGCGACCGTACGCACCCGGTGGCGTTCAACCCTCTCGATGCCGGGCCGGGGGCTGACCGGACGCTCGTCGCCTCTGCCGTGCTTGGGGCATTCCGAAAAATCTACGGCGACAGTTGGGGGCCGCGGATGGAGCACATCTGGCGCAATGCCCTGCTGGCCGCCATCGATGTTCCGCAGGCCACACTGGTGACCGTTCAGCGTCTGCTGAGTGACAACACCTTCCGACGCCGACTGCTCGACCGCGTGCGAGACCCGGTAGTCCGCGGCTTCTGGATGGAGGAATTCGACCGCTGGAAACCAAACTTCCAGGCAGAAGCGATCGCGCCCATTCAGAACAAACTCGGCCAGTTCCTCGCGCACCCGGTGCTGCGCTCGATTCTCGACCAGCCCAAGTCCACAGTCCGGCTGAGGGAGATTATGGACGACGGCCGTGTGCTGCTGGTCAACTTAAGCAAGGGACGTATCGGCGACGACGGATCGGCGTTGCTCGGCGCCCTGCTCGTGGCCGGCCTGCAGACGGCCGCCCTCTCCCGTGCCGATACGCCGGAAGATCAGCGGCGCGACGTGTTCGCCTACGTCGATGAGTTCCAGAACTTCGCCACGGAGTCATTCGGCACAATCCTGAGCGAGGCCCGCAAGTACCGGTTGTCTCTGACCGTCGCCAACCAGTACCTCGGCCAGCTCGACGAGACGACACGGACTGCGGTATTCGGCAACATCGGCAGTCTGCTTACATTCCAGGTCGGAGCGGACGACGCCGAGTTTCTGACAACGCAACTCGGCAGCGATGTGCGGGAACAAGACCTTTTGACGTTGCCCCGCTACACGGCCTACGTCCGCCTCCTCATCGACGGGCTGCCCGGTCGACCGTTCTCGATGCAGACGATTCCGCCGGACGTTCCACGTGGCAGCCAAGCTCCCGACGTGATTCGACGCATGTCCCGGCACCGGTATGGACGGCCAGCGGACCAGCGACAGCGGGACGTCGCAGTCGGTTCTATCGCGGCATGATGGTGCCAACGCAACTTCGCCATATTCGTCGTGTGCAGCCTCCCGATTGTACCAGCGCCTCTGGCAGCTTTGTGATGCTGTCGTATGGCCAAGCCGCAACCCGCGCAGGACAACTGTACGCTGACGCCTTCGTGCAACTGAGCCCCGAAGGCCGAAGGCGATTCGTCGCGATGAGCAACGACTGGATGCAATCCCTGTCACATCCGTTACCGCAGCAATGGTCCGACGACTCAGATCGAACCAGAATTTTGGACGCCGTCGGGTTGATGCACCAACACATGATCGAAAGCTTACATCAGCATGCCCCCGACGTTCGACTGCAGCTCAATCCATCGACCATGCAGTTCTCTTTCGATGAATAGGAGTGTCGCTCCCAGCTTTCGGACCACTGGTACACATAACCTATGGCCGTACTTCGTATCGTTCCTGCACGCCGTTGTAGTCCAGTGTAAACGGCCCGTGTGCTTCGCCTCCGTAGTGGAACCAGATATTCTGGAAGCCTGATCGAACGAGCGTAAACTCTAATTCCCCGTTTTGCGGATAGCTGCCGCCAATGATCCGCCAGGGGCCTTCCACGGCGTACCGCACTTTTTCATCGTTGCGCGGAGGCCTGGCGATTCCGAGATTGCGCAAATCGGCCCGCACGGGAATTCCGCCATCACGTCCCGTCGGCGTAGAACCGCCGTCGGGCTGCTGTGATCCTTCACGTCGATCCCAAAGGGCTGGATGATCTCCGGATTCAGTGACGCCGCTCTCTAGATTGGGAAAGGCCTGTTCCTGCCCCATGCCATAGAGAACCATACCGACAACGGCTATCTGCCTCACGCCATCCACCAATTGCTGACGCTCACGCGGACTCATGTCTGCGTAGATTTGCATACCGCGCGCAAGAGGACTCTTCTCCGTCGGTCGTCCCTGTGAATCGCGCTCGCTGAGTGCCCACCGGTTAAACTGCTGCGACGTTGCCGCGAGAAAAGTTAGGCCGATTGACAAACTCTCCAGTTCTCGCTCAAGGGAACCCGCTTCGGGAAGACGTGGGTAAGGATTCTTTTTACCTCGGGGGAGATTCATCAACTTGGCGTACTCGATGAGCTCACCTCTGACGGGGCGGTCACGCATTTCTTTTGCCCACTCACGAGTCCATGTATAGGGGACATGAGCGCCGCGCGAGTCTTTTTCTTCTTGCCGCCATATGCGCATCACATCGCCAAATGGCAGTGCGTTGCTGAATGAGCTGCTCGTGAAATGACGGCGACCCGTTTTGACAGTTTTCATACCCGCCCACTTGCGTTCCTCGGCGATGTAAACCAAGCAGTGAACTCCCGTGCTGAAATACTCGGACGGGTCGAAACCGGCATATGTCAACATCTCGTATCGAAAGATTTCAACATCATTGGAACGGTAGATGCTTCCAACGTCCGATGCTGGAAAACGGTACAAAATCATTTCGCCTCGTGGGCCTTGACACTTTGCGACGACACTGTTGTCCCGGAGGATACCCAGAATGCTGCAGCGTACTTCGTCGTGCGCCGGTTGCGTCAGGCGCAGCACACCGTCGATTGGAAAACTCGACTTCCACGGCCCCAATGATTCAGCGTTGGAAACCACTGTTGCTCGCGCCAGTGAGTCGGGAGTTGGCTCCAGGTTGTCGAAATACTTTTTCGCAAGAGCTACGTGCAGCGAATACGCATCATCCAGTTTCGCCGCTGCCTCGAAATCTCGCAGTGCATTCGACATTTCCTGTCGGCTGGCGTAGGCCGCGCCCAAATAACTGTGGAGTGCGGCGTTTTCCCTGTTCGTTAATTGAAGACCCGTCCCCTGCTTTTCCAATAGCAATAGGCACTTTTTCCCGCATTCAAGAGCGGCATCAATTCGATTCGCTTTGAGGAAGGCCAATGTCGCGTGCAGATGGACGCGAGAAGATTCGGGATGTTCCCGAATCGCCCGATTGCCCAAACTGACGAGGTCGTCCAAACGGTTGGCCCGTGCCAATGATGCCATTTCGCGGACGGCCTCTCTGTCCTTGGCAAGTTGTTGCTCGTGTAGAATCTGATTTCGGATAGCGACCTCCTCAATTCCACGGGCGCGCTCGTCTTCTTGTCGCTTTTTCTCAGCGAGTTGCCTCTCATTGCGCCTCTGCTGGACGGTGGAGGCGTGTTTCATGCACAGTTCGGCGTGGATCGCGTTCAGCAGCGGATTGCGGAAGTGGTCCTCGACGCATTCCTTGGACCAGCGGGCAAGGACCTCGTCAGTTTGACGCTCTGCCATAGCAATTGCGAACTCATCCGAGTGTGCTGATTCAATTTCATCGCGCAGCCGCTGCAGCACCTCTTCACCGCGCGAGTTGTACAAAGCGAACCAGTCGTTTACGGCCGATTCGAGCCGGCTTTCAATAATTTCCGGGGCGTCCTTATGTCGACCCGCAATCCACTCCTCTGCGTACCTGACCTCGACCGACAGACGTAACTGCGACGAGTGAATCAGAAACATCAATGCACCGATGATAGTCAGCAGCACCGGAGCCCAAAGCAGCACCGTCGAACGCAAGTGCTTTAGGGCGCGCGTGGTGACTCGGGCGAGTAGCCGAACGGGTGCCACTGCTATTCGCTCTACACCCGCAGTGTCGTTGTACCTGGGCAGCGACGTGTCATCTCGTCCTCGACGTTTCGGCGGCGCGCAAATTGGTGGTGGTATCGGCGAAGGAACTGCCACAGACGGTGCCGAAGCATTGGACGGCCTCCTCTTTCGAGTTTGACTCTGACGCGGGGGTGTCTCTTCGCCATCACCGGCAAGTGGAAACAGCCCTTTGACGTCGCTGGCGGTGAGCCACTTCCCCTCCGGTCCTTTGCGAACGAGCATCTCCGGCGTCAATCGTCCGGCACGCACCGCTTCCTTCAGTCTTGATGCGGGAAACGGGCCGGCTGTCTTATCGCCAACACAGACAAACCATACTGACTTCATGATGTGTTTCCAGTTGGTCGTCGAACCATACCCAAGATGCCAAGACTCTCGATTAATCTTCTTCGCTGAAGGGATTCCGGATATTGGAATTAGCCATAGCGTCGGGAGGGACCAAATCTGCGTGCTGAAATTGGACTATCGCTGCGGCCAGTACTGCTCCTTTATTCCTGGTCCTCCCAGATTCAGATTCGTGCCTCCTAAGCGGTCGGGGCCAGCGTTGAGCATAAGGCGTTTCCCGTTCGCTTTAACTGTCACGTCCGCGGTCGACCTGGAAGCTGTCATAGCCGCAACGCCACTGCGATTGGTCGTATCTCTAGGATCACTGAAGAGGGTAATTGCTCCCTGCCCCTCGCTCGCCTGCACGAGTACGTTGAAATCATAGGGTTTCGTGGGAGAAGACATACGCAGGACAAGCTGGCCCCGGTAACCTTGGTTGATTCGGAACGTGCGGTGCTTCCCGGACGGATCATACATATAGAAATAGGGCCCCGGATACAGCTCTAGTCCCGAACTCCCCTTGATGTTGCTATGTTTCGACAGGCTTCCCATCACATGCGTCATTCTGCCTTCGGCGTCCTTGAGTTCAATAGAACGGGCGGTGAGCTTGTCAACCGTGAGTTGATCGAATTTTCCCGTGCGACTAACGCCTGCCCCCAACAAAACCCCTGAAAAAGTCATGAGGGATAATAATACGAAAAAGCGGTACTTCCATTGTCGTTGCTGTGTTTCCAGTTGTGCGATTCGCTGTTCGAGAAGTTCGATACACATGGCCATACTGCAGTCTCCGAATATTGTGGACGGCCCCCCAACGCTATTCTGTAAGGTGATTCACCGGCTTAGCAGCGAATTGATGCTTCTGTTGACGCAGGGCTTGAATTCTCCCAACACAAATGAGTACTCCAAAGATTCGAACAACTTCTTGTTGAGTTTCCGATTTACATAGTCCATTCGGATATGATGCACGTCGCCATCAACCTTCGTGATCGTGCCTTCCCAAGTTCGAAGAAAGCCAGGGTTGCAAACCTTATCGCCAACCCGGTATCGATTACCGGCTGCTGGCACTCGAGTTCGGAGTGACGGCTGAGCCGTTTCGACGACGTACGGTCGGTTGTGCTTCGTGGCTCCATCGCGACGATATCGCCGCAACTCAGCAACCCAAGCCTGGTAACTCGCGCCTGTCTTTGAAACGGTGTCCGGATCTTTGCCCAGTCGTTCACGGAAATTGCGTGTAATGGTTTCGTCACCGTCACGTTTTGCGCCGTTCAGCGCGTCGTAGAGGAAATAGGCACTGCGCACAAACTCGTCCGCGTCCTTGTGGTCCTGTTCGACTAGAAAGTACGGCCCGTAGTCGGTTGCCCAACCCGTTTTCCCGAACTGGCCGTGTAGGCAGAAATTCGCCAAGGCGAAGTACTCCTCACGTGTCAGCCGCTCCTTTGCTGCGATGCAGCATGATTCATTCCATGTCAATGCGTTGAAAGCAGCCAACATTCCAAGACAGCGTGATGTCGCCTCCTCGGGACAGATCGATGCGGCAAGTCGCTTGAGATCTTCCTCACGCAATGTTTGTTGCTGCGGTCGAAATGGCTGGGACGCTGGGCGTGTGGGAGAAGCGGTCGCGCGTTGCCTTTCTGCTATCTTGAGTGAACCCGACAGTTCGCGTACTGCGTCTTTGGGAAGACTGTTGATGTCCGACTGGACGTAACCTTTGCCGTTCCGCTTTAGAACGGTTTGCGTCTTCAGGTTCATCGAATACGTGTGCTTGCCATCCTCGTACCAGCGAATCCAGCCTTCCTTTGAACTGGGCCGCCACTCGGCATTCACCAACGAGCAGATGACAAGAGGGAAACTGACCGCGAGTAGTGCTGCAAATCTCTTCATGGCTGGCTCCGCTGTCTCTGGTCTCGTGCGTGGGCAGTTCCTGCTACAATGCTCGGACAAGAGGAGTATGGCAGAACTGCGCGATTCAGGACATCAGTGAGCGAAAAAGTGTGGAGATTCCTGTGCCCGATACGCCGGCAGCAGACAACTCGGTCCAAGAGCTGATGATTCGGCTGGCAGACGGCAGCCACGGCGCGGCGGCGGATGTCTTCGGTCGGACCGAGCCACGGTTGCTCGCCGCGGCACGGAGATGGCTTCAGATTTCGCCAATCCGGGGAACGGTCGAGGCGGAGGATGTCGTTCAGTCCGCCCTGATGACGTTCTGGAACCGGATGCAGGACGGCCGGCTCCGGGCAAGCGGGTTTCAGAAATGGGACGACGTGTGGAACGCACTCGTGCTGGTTGCCCGCAGACGTGTCATTCGACGGCAACGGAACTTCTTCGCGGAGAAACGGGGTGGAGGCCAACGCGATGTTCCTTTGTTCTCGGAGGATGGCTCCGTGATCGATGTCGCAGACGGTCAGGCCCGGCCTGAAACTCTGGTGATTTGCGACGAGATTCTTGAGATCCTGCTGTCCGAGATCGACGAAGCCTGCCAGGCGACCGTGCTGTACGGAGGAATCAAAGGGGTCAAACCTCTTTGATTGGTTCTAGGCTTGTGTTATGCTCTGGAAATGCCACGGTCACCGAGAGCTGACGAAGCGGGCGGGATTTATCATGCCTTGAATCGCGCCAATATGGGAACGCCTGTTTTTCTGAAAGAGGGCGACTTTCTGGCGTTTGAAAGGGTGTTGGCCGAAGCGCTGCAGCTTTACCAAGTGGAACTGTTTTCTTACCAAATCATGTCCAATCATTGGCATTTGGTGATTCGCCCTTTGGTCGATGGAGAAATGGGGCGATTTTGCAAGTGGGTCTGCGGCACACATACGATGCGATACCACGCCCATTACCACACAGCCGGACGAGGGCATCTTTACCAGGGACGCTTCAAGAGCTTTCCCATCCAGGATGACGACCACTTTCATGTTGCGTGCCGCTATGTTGAACGAAACGCGCTCCGGGCAAATATCGTTTCCAGAGCAGAGGATTGGCGTTGGGGCTCACTTTGGAGGTGGCTCGAAAAACCGGAACCTCAACCGTGTCTACTTTCTCCGTGGCCGCTTCCTCGACTTCGAGACTGGGTTGCACGCGTGAACGAACCCTTGACAGAAAACGAATTGAAGGCAATTCGCATCTGCGCCAATCGCGGCACACCGCTCGGCGATGATGGATGGGTCGAATTGATCGCGACGCGACTCAATCTTGAGTCAACCATCCGACCAAGAGGTCGACCAAGAGTGCAAGACGACAACAAAGAGGTTTGACCCCTTTGATTCCTCCAAGGGGCAAGCCTCGGTGAATGTTCGACGGCAACGGATATTCCCAAATCGACGATCCAGGACTGGAGGCGAGAGTGGGAGCGGGGTAGTTTTGAGTAACATCATGAATGAAGAACAACAGATCCGCGAAACGCTACTAGCCCCGGCACCGACTAGTCAGAAGGTAGCCCCCGAATGCTCTAAAAGCCCGTTAACTCATTGAACTTGTACGACTTAAAGTCTGTGCCAAAAGTGGAAGCCTTAAACTTCCAAGTGCCGCCCGCCTCCAAGCCGTTGATATTAGCCAATGCGTTCCCAACCTGCGCCCCACTTTCGTCATATAGAAGAAATGTGATCTGGACGTAGCCGAGCTTGCGATTGCGGCGATTGACTACTTCGCCGGAAATCTCACCGTCGAACTCTCCGCGTTTACCCTTGACCGTCTTTCGCAGTAACACGAGCCCGTTTAGATCGTACTCTTCTTCGGCTTTGCGGGCAGCTTCTGCCGCCATACTTTCGGCTCGCGCTCGCTCCGCTTCTGCCGCCCTCGCGCTACGCACTCGCTCCGCTTCGGCGGCTCTGGCAGCGTTGGCCGCCACAATCCGATCTCGTTCCAAAGCCTGTTCCTTTTCAACTCTCCGAATTGTGGCCGTCACTTCCGCGCTGCGCGTCGAATGTTTGACCGCGAGCGCCGTGTTTAGTGTTCGCGCTGCGTCGTCGAATTGTTGCTTGTTGAACGAGCGTAGCGCATCGGCCAAAAGATTCGATACGTGGGCGTTTGCGTCAGCTTGCTTTCTCCATATCTCGCGAAGGTAGTCTTTGTCTTCGTCGGAGAGCCGTTCTACTTCGACTTGTATGACTCCCCCGCCCTCTTTGAGCAACTTCACCTTCCCGCTTCCGTAGCTCACGAACGCTGCCTGCGTTGAGAAGTTACCGGACTTATCCTTCCACCGGCGAAAGGCGAATGTTTCACTCGGCCTCGTCGCTTCTTCAGGTGACTCGGCTTTTTTAAGTTTCGCCTCAAGAGTGGTCAAATAGACATTCACATCAGACAGGCAACCGCTGTGATACTTAGCGAGCGCCGGGTCGGAGTTAACCGTCTGCCTAAGATATAAATCTGCAAGGCACATGCAGCGGAAAGTGATGTTGAGCAAATTGTCGTCGACCTCGCGCTCTACTTTGGCACGCATCACATCGGCGTCTGCCTTAAACTGCCTAGCAAACGCCGCCCACTGTCTTGCACTGTCAACGTTGGGGTTTTCCAGCAGCCGCTTCGCCTTGTCCAATCGGCTGTGAAGAGCATTGATCTCGGTAAAAAGTCTCTTTGCCGCCTCCAATTCATCCCGAAGCCGCTGCAAATCGCCAGCAGCACGTAGACGCTCGAATTTCGCATCTGCTTGGACAACTATGATGGCCGGGTAGGGGCCGAGTTTGGGTACCTCTGCCTTGGGTACCTCTGCCTTGGGTACCTCTGCCTTGGGTGCCTCTGCCTTGGGTGCCTCTGCCTTGGGTGCCTCGGGTGCGGGTGCCTCGGGTGCGGGTGCCTCGGGTGCGGGTGCCTCGGGTGCGGGTGCCTCGGGTGCGGGTGCGCTCGCAACAGGAGGTGTGTGAAGGTTAGGGATGTCGCTTGGTGTGCATCCAGTGCGAAATGCAAAGACGCACAACGCAACAATGGCAGTCAAACAACCACAGCCCAAACACCCTGCTTCCGGCGGCGGCTCATCGGACTTTGTCATACGATCTCCAAGCCGAAAGTGTATCATTCGCGCCACGCGACTTCCACCGCGTACAGCGAGTACCTAACGTAAGTCACACTAGGTGATCTAGAAATCTTCTGATTCGCGGCCAGACTCGGGACGGCAAACCCCACCCCTTTGCCAACGCCCAAAAGGACCCAAAAGTGTTGGGGCGTGTTGCGTGCGGGGGGGGGTGCCTACAGGTTGACTGCAACCGTCGCGTATAGATGGGTAGCAGTTGGCCCTACGACTTCAGCAACGGCGGGCTACTCCTTCGCCACACGCACGACCGAGTTCGTCTTGACATGCTTCACCAGTTGCCTTGATCCGTCCGGCCAACGGACTTCCAGGTCGACATCCTCGGCGTGCATGCCCAATCCGAAGTGCAGTGTCAGGTCGTTCTGGTTCCCCTGGCCGGTGGCGCTCTCCACCTGGCGGGTCAGTGTTGCGTCGCCCAGACGGATGCGCACCTGGCTGCCGAACGCCGACAGGTTCACCTTGCCGCGGCCCGACAGCCGGGCTTTCAGCCAGCGGTTCTGACCGCCGGAGTTCCTGAACAGCCGCCCGCCGTTGATGATGTCCATGTAGCCGTCGTTGTCGTAGTCTGCCCACGCGGCCTGATAGGTGGTCGGCCGGTCGACTCTGACAGCGGCGGTCACGTTCTCAAACTTCCAGCCGCCTTGATTGCGGTACAGCACGCTCCGGTCGCCGGCGTACACGGTCGTGAAGAACAGGTCCAGCTGCCCGTCGTTGTCGAAGTCGGCCAGGGCCGGCGAGGCGTACGACTCCTGCCAATGCAGGCCCGCGTTCTCGCTGAGGTCGCTGAACGACCAATCCTTTTCCCTGCCCTGATTCCTGTAGAACTTGGGCCGGTCTTGGTAGGCAGGTGGGTGGCTGAAGTTGCCGGCGAAGAGGTCGAAGTGACCGTCGTTGTCGAAGTCGCCCCAGGACGATCCGATGGTGTGTCCCCACGCGCCCAGGTCGCCGTCGCCGTCGACCTTCGCCGCCATGGCGACGTCGGTGAGGTTACCCTGCCCGTCGTTGCGCAACAGGGCATTGGGCACCAGGCGGTAGTTCGACACGTAGATGTCGGTGTCACCGTCTTCGTCGTAGTCGCAGGCCGTCACGCCGCGCCCGGGCGTGGCCGGGCCGCGGAAAGTCACCTTGAACGTGCTGTCGCCCTGGTTCTGCAACAGGAAATCCGGATGGTACCCGTCGCCTTCGTAGCCGGTGATGTAGAGGTCGATGAAGCCATCGCCGTTGACATCCACCCAAGTCGCGGTCATCGGCGACTTGGGCATCTCGGGGATCGCCCCCTCGATCTCCGTGAAGGCTTGGCCGGCGACGTTGCGGTAGACCTTGCCGCCTATGGCAAACACATCAAGGTCGCCGTCGTTGTCCACGTCGCCCCAGATGGCTGACCCGGCGAAGGCGACGTCTTTCACGCGGGCGAACGCCTTGCCGTTCTCGTTACGCCACAGTTGACCGTCGACGGTCAGATCGACCCAGCCGTCGTTGTCAAAGTCTCCCCACGCCGCGTGCCCCCCGCCCACTCCCTGGAGGCCGACGTTGTCGGTCACGTCCTGGAACGGGTCGGCGGCGAACACCGCGGGCGCAGCGATCAGGGCGAGGCTGGAAGACACAAGGGCGATCAGTGCGATCTGCGGGCGTGGTTTCATTGTTTAACCTACTGATAGCGATTTTAATCCGGCTCGTTCGGCTGAATATGCCAGAAATGGCCAGGCTTGTCAACTTT
>JAQBZB010000290.1 GCA_027622275.1 Planctomycetota bacterium
AAGGAACAACTTTAGCATCACTCGGGAGGCCCGATTTCGTCACGGATCACCAGATTCTGAACACCCCAGCCCGGGCCTATTTACGTTCGGATGGGCAGTTCTTTGTCCAGGTGGTGCGGACGCTCGCGACAGCGTGCGACAGGCTCCACACCGGCGAGCATGTGGATGTTGTCATTCTCGACTTGAACCTTTCCGACTCGAACGGACTGGAGACGTTCACCTCGCTGTACCGTGCGTTCCCCGACACGCCCGTCGTGATCCTGAGCGGCCAGGAAGACGAAGAGTTGGCGGTTGCCGCGGTCCGCGAGGGAGCACAGGACTACGTTCCAAAGAGCAAGGCCGGCGCGGATACTCTGGCTCGTTCCTTACGTTACGCCATCGAACGTAACTCGCGGCGGTTGGCCGAGCGGCGAAATCTGCTCTGGGAACTCGATCTTGCCAAGGCACGCGAGATCCAACAGCACTTGCTGCCCAAGGAGCCGCCGCGAATCGATGGCTTCGACATCGCCGGAGTTTGCCAACCGGCCGAAGCGACCGGCGGCGACTTCTTTGACTTCATCCCGCTAGCCGGCGGAAAGTGGGAATTGCTGGTGGCCGATGTGAGCAGTCATGGCTTTGCCCCGGCGCTGATCATGGTCGGCGCGCGACGGATGCTGCGCACGTGCGCCCAACTGCATAAGGACATAGCCGAGTGTCTCACGATCGTCAATCGCGCCATCGTCGAGGACAGATTGGACTCGCAGTTCGTCACGATGTTCTTCGCCCGCCTCGACCCGGCCTGCCGCACGCTGACATACACCGCTGCGGGGCACTCGGCGTACCTGTTGAACGCGCATGGTAACCCAACGACGCTTGAATCGTCCGGACTGCCACTTGGCTTGTCGCCCGACAGCGCGTACGAGATTGGCGGCACAGTGACGTTACAGCCAGACGACATCGTGCTGCTGATGACCGACGGCGCGTACGAAGATTGGCACCCGGCGGCGAACTGTTCGGCCAACAGCGCATTTTCGACTTGATTCACCAGCATCGCGATCAGCCCGCCGCTGAGATTCTTGACTTAGTCCTTGAAGGAATCGGGAGCTTCTGTCATCCCGGCGGACTAAAGGATGACGTGACGGTGGTGTTGGTTAAGGTCGGCGAGTGAACCGGGATTTGGAAGAACCAATCAGATTCAACCTCTATCCCTACCCCTTGGAGACGCAACTATGAGATTCAAGAAACTTGGTTCGACCGCCTTATCGGTCTTCGTGGCCGCCGTCATGGTGGCAGTTGCCAGCGAGCATGCGGTGGCTCAGCAGAAGAAGCCCAACATCCTCGTCATCTGGGGCGACGACATCGGTTACTGGAACGTCAGCGCCTACAACCACGGCATGATGGGTTACAAGACGCCCAACATCGACCGTATCGCGAAAGAGGGCGCGATGTTCACCGACTGGTACGGCCAACAATCTTGTTCTGCTGGCCGCGCGTGCTTCATCACCGGCCAAGTCGGCTACCGCACCGGCATGCTCAAGGTCGGCCTGCCGGGTGCGAAGGAAGGGCTCAAGGCCAGGGACGTCACCATCGCCGAACTTCTTAAGGGCCAAGGCTACATGACCGCGCAGTTCGGCAAAAACCATCTCGGCGACCTCGACGAGCACCTGCCTACCGCGCACGGCTTTGACGAGTTCTTCGGCTCGCTCTACCATCTCAACGCCGAGGAGGAATTCGAGAATCCCGACTACTTTAAAGACCCGGCGTTGATCAAGAAGTACAAGACACGCGGCGTGATCCACACTTGGGCCATGCCCGACGGCACACAGAAGATCGAGAGCACTGGCCCGCTCGGCAAAAAGCGGATGGAAACAATTGACGAGGAAATCACTGACGCCTCGCTGGCTTATCTGGAGAAGGCGAAGAAGGCCGACAAACCCTTCTTCCTGTGGTGGAACTCCACCCGCATGCACATCCACACGCATCTGAAAAAGGAGAGCGCAGGCAAGACCGGCCTGGGCATCTACCCTGATGGCATGGTTGAGCACGACGGCCACGTCGGACAGTTGCTCGACAAGCTCAAGGAGCTGGGCCTCGATGAGAACACCATCGTCATGTATTCCTCCGACAACGGCGCCGAGTCGTTTAGCTGGCCCGATGGCGGCACGACGCCGTTCCGAAATGAAAAGGCCACCAACTGGGAAGGTGGCTTCCGCGTCCCGTGCGCGATTCGTTGGCCCGGCGTCATTAAGCCCGGCACCGTCAACAACGACATCTTCGCGCACGAAGACATGCTGCCGACGCTCTTGGCCGCCGCCGGTGTGCCGGATGTGAAGGAACAGCTCAAGAAAGGCATGAAAGTCGGCGACAAAATGTTTAAGGTCCACCTCGACGGCTATGACCTTAGCGACGCACTCGCCGGCAAGACGCCCAGCCCGCGCAAGGAGTTCTTCTACTTCAACGACGACGGCTCACTCGTTTCGCTGCGCTACGACCAATGGAAGATCGTCTTCGCGGAACAGCGCGCTCATGGCTTCGATGTCTGGCAGGAACCGTTCACGTCACTGCGGCTGCCAAAGATCTTCAACCTGCGTTCCGATCCGTTCGAGTTGGCCGACCACGACAGCATCGGTTATCCCCGTTGGCGGATCGACCGTCTCTTTCTGCTCGTGCCGGCGCAGCAATTCGTTGCGCAGTTCCTCTCCACGTTCAAGAAGTTCCCGCCGAGCCAGAAGGCCGGCAGCTTTTCACTCGACCAAGTAATGGAGTCGCTCCAGAAGGGTAGTGACCGGTAAAGCGGCGTTGAAGGAATCGTTGACTGAACACATCGGGCCGCACGCGATTCAAGCGGGTGCGGCCTGTTCTTTAATCGAATGAGCGGACATCCATGAAACCGACTCGCACACCAAACCTCCTCGCCGCCGCACTGGCTGGCGTGATGGCTTTCATAAGCACCGCCACACGCGCCGCCGATGTATTTCCAGGCGTTCTTTATCTTCGACCGCATCAACGCCCTTGCGCCAAAGCACCCGGAGTGGAGGCAAAGGAGCCGTTCGCATCCGTGCTCCGAGGCGACGTGAAAACGGCGCTGGCCGGCGGGGAGCATGCGCTGCTGGAAATGGCGATGGCCACCCACGCGGGGATGACGGCGGGGGAGTTTGAGAAGATCGTCTCCGACTGGCTCGCCTCGGCGAAGCATCCCACGACGAAGCGGCCTTACACGGAGATGGTCTATGCCAAGCCCGGCACTGGCGGAAAATCGATCCTCAGTATCGATGGCAAAAAAGTCGCCGAAGGTCAGATCCCCAAGACTCAGCCTTTTGCGTTTTCCGGTGATGAAGGCGCGGACGTGCGTGTGAATGGCGAGACGAATGTGTCCACCGACTACAAACAGGGCGACAACGCCTTCACCGGCAAGACCGTCAAGGTGACGGTCGAGCAGAAGTAGGGACGCTGTTAGGGGCACAGCCCCGATGGTTTACTGGTCTGGGGAAAGTCGGATCAGCAGGGGCACAGCCCCGATGGTTTACTGGCCTGGGGAAAGTCGGATCAGCAGGGGCACAGCCCCGATGGTTTACTGGTCGGATCAGCAGGGGCACAGCCCCGATGTCATACCAGCCTGGGCCAACGGCCCAGGTTCATGAGCACCAGAGAGTCGAGGGCTGAAAGCCCGCTTCACCGCCTCAATCCCAAACATATCGCTCATCAAACGCCACGTCGTATTTCGCGAGAAACGCGCGATACTCGTCTTGAAAAGTGCGTGTGCGGAGGTTCTTGCTGGTGATCGATATAAGCCAACAGCGCATCCAGATCGCTCGGCCCGACGGAAAACACACCATAGCCACGTTGCCACGCGAAACCGCCGAGATCGCTCGATTGAGTTTTGAGCCATTTGGAAGAGGACGTCTTCAATTCCTCGACGAGGCTCGCAATCGTCGTCGTGCGCGATAAGCGAACGGCGAGATGAACGTGATCCGCCACGCCACCGACCCGCGGACATTCGCATCCCGCGTTGCGAGCCACCGTGGCGAGATAGGCGTGCAGCGCCGGACGAACAGAGGGGACCAGGCACGGCGAGCGGTCCTTCGTGCTGAAGACGAGATGAATCAGGACGTTGGCGAGAGATTGCGGCATGGCATGGATCGGGCTTTCAGCCCTCGCACGTTGTGGGATCGGCAACCTGGGGCGTTGCCCCAGGCTGGTATGGGGTCACGCCGTTGGCGTTGAAAACATTGGATTCAAGGACGTTGTTCAATGTTGTTTTTTGCGCGTCGTCGGCGTTGAAATCATGTGGCGTCGAAATCATGTGGCGTCGAAATCATGCGGTGGTGAGTTCATGCGGTATCGAAAACATGTCGCGTTGAAACATATCGTGGACGCTGGATTCCCGCGGGCCAAAGGCCCGACCCATACCAGCCTGGGCCAACGGCCCAGGTCAGGTCAATCGAGAAACACGAAGGGCTGAAAGCCCGATCCAAAACCAGCCGTCGTCATTCCAAACCGTGACATTGATGGTCTGATCCTGCTGAGACGGCGGAATTTTCGCGGCTTCAATCCGGTTCTTGAGGGCCAACAACCCTTGAGCGATTACCGGCGAAATACTTCCGTGGTGCATCAGGTTTCATTGTCCGTTAGTTTCTTTCGCTCTCGCGTGGAAATAAAATGGCGGCTGTCTTGTTCGGTCGTGGGACCATTGATCGCATCATGCAATAAGGTTTCCAGAAACCCTTCCTTCAATTCGTCGGCGCGCTCTTTGAAAGTGGAGAAAATCGCCGCGACGATATTCTGGATCCGATAACCGGTTCCCTGGGCTACAACCTCAAACGCGGATTGATAGAGCCTTCGCCGCCGTAATGCTTCTGAAGGTTGGTTAGTTGCACTCCCAGTCGACGACCATCGCCGCCTTTTGCCGAACCAGTTTTGCTTTTGACTTAGTGAAACCGCAACGGTCGACCAGCACCCAAAGGCGGCTGCATGATGTCAGCACCTGGGAATGGGTTAGTTTGCGGGTCGAGTGTTTCTTGATCTGCGCCTCGCGGTTCTGGAGTTCGCACATTGCCTCGCATCGCGCCGATGACATCCTCGTGCAAGTGCCCAAGCAGTCCTTCGATCATCATCAACACTTTGTGAGAGACGGTGGCGGCAATGGTTCCCTCGAAGTCCCCCGCGCACATCAAAAGTTCCGCCGCGCCGAAAATATCCGGATCAAGAACGTCACCCGGATTGCGACCGCAACGAATGTCGGCGGCGCTCTGTGGAAAGTTACGGACGATTTCCAAGACTTTTTGGCAAGTGTTATCGATGACTTGGTCTGGCTCGCGAAACGCACGCAAAAGTTGCACGCGATGAGTAAGGTTCGCGGCTTGTCTGGAGATGGCCTGCGCGGGGATGCCGCTCTTTGCCAATGTCCTTGCGAAGTAGTCCCCTAAATCTCGCGTTGAACTGTCTCCGAAGTCCGCGGCAGACTGCCCTCGCAGGTCCGCGGGAGATTTAACCGCGACCTTGAGATCAGAGAAAACGCGGTCGCAAAGTTCACCCGCATGGCGAAATTCAAATTCCAACAGTTCCGATTACGCCTGGACGATGCGACGCCTGAGCGATTCTTCCACACGGTTCAAGGCGTGCCGAGATGGCACATGACGCACTTTGACGGCCATGAAATCGTCACACATCGAGGTCAGAACAATGTTGGCTGCTTGAACGCTTGCTTTCTCTTCCGGGAGACTTTGTTTTTCGCCGCCGACCGTAATCGAGTCACGGCTACTTGTAGGGCGCATTCCAAATCGAATTCGTCCTGCTCCGGTCGCTCGACGGAAGAGAGTTCACAATCTAAAATCGTGTGGCCAATGGCGGTGCCTAGTGGAACGGGGACGGCGTTCCCGACCTGGAGGTACTGCCGGTTCATCGCGCCCACGAAATGCCAATCGTCCGGAAATCCTTGCAGCCGAGCGCACTCTTTCACTGAAAGCGGTCGAATCGATTCGGGATGACACAAGGCGCTCCCTTTGCGGTTGGCTCGACCAGTGATGGTGGGGGCGGGTTTGTCCCATGAAAGGCGACGGAAGAATCCCGTCTTGCCACCACCGGCTGCGAAGGACGCCTCGCCGAGAGCCTCTCGCTGTAGTCCAGGCGGCAAGCTTCGCCAATTCCCGCCCGACGGAATCATTTCGAAATACTTGGCAACACCAGGCGTGTAAATCGAGTGCGACCCAGGATCATTCGCGAGGTCCGCAATCGCATCTCGAACGGTTCGAAGGTGGCCGCGTCGGGTGCGGCGGGCAGCGGTTGAGCGGTGGACGATCGCAGGCACGACTCAGAATTGCCAGCCAAGACCCGCGTTGGAAAAGAACCGCGCGGTCTGATCGTTCAGCCCCCAGCCGACTCGCGCGCCGATCTCGACGTTCGGCGTGATGAGGTAGTGCATGCCGGGGCTGAAGTAGTGATGCACGAAATTGTGTTCTTTGTTCTGCGAGTAACTCCCGAAATATTCGGCGTGAGCGGCCCATCGTTCGGACAGTGCCTTGCGCAACACGACCGACGGCGCCCACGCTTCGAAGCGATCGCCGTCTTCGCTGTCCGCGCCGAACCGGATTGCGGAGTCGAGTTTCCACTCGTCGGGAAACTCCCAGCCGAACACGTAACCCGCCGTGAAGGCCGTCGCCGGGTTTGGGCCGGAGGTCGGCGTGTGACCTTGCAAAATCAAACTGCTTTCGGGCCGCCAACCGTCTTGATCGCTCAGCCGAGCCTTGAGGCCGTACAGCAACTGGCTCTCGTAGACCAACTTTCCTTCGCCGAATCCCTCCGCTCCCGATCCGCCCGAGACATCGGACCCTTCGCCCCCCGCTTCGTAGTTTCCACCTAACCGCAACTCGATTCGCTCGGTCAGACCGAATCGAGCCAGCAGCTCGGGAAAGCTGTGAGTCTCCGCGGCGTCCCGATTGTCGATGAACGAATACGACGACTCGACGATCCACCACCCTGACTCAACCGTGCGCGTGGACGGCGTGAACGAATCACGATCCGTTTCGAGATGGTTCTCGAACTGGTTGCCTTCACCGAATTCCGGTTCTTGCCCGCGAAGAATGAAGCCGCGTGACGACCAACGCTCGCCTGGCCTTAACCAATCCTGGGCGACAACGTCGGAAACCCCAAACGACAGGCCGATGCACATCGTGACGCCGAGCAGCCCAATTACCCAGAGGTTGTCGCGTCGGGAATTCATCGCAATCTCTCGTGAGAAAAGGAGGCCGAAACAAGTCTTCGCAGTTCTGGCTCAGGCCTGATGTCGCTGCCGCCCGCCTTACCAGCTATCGGGGGCCGATGTGCCGTGGCACGAGCCGCGTCCGAACCGCCAGGTGAGGCCTGCACCGATCCAATAGCTTTCCAGCGACGCGGCGGATGCGCCGAAGCGTTGCGAGTCGTAGAACATGCCGCCCGCGAAGAGATCAAAGTCCACGCCGGGCAGGACGTCAACGATGCCGACCCCTGCGGTAATCCGATGTTCGTTGACGACCGCCAGCTGTGCCTGAATGTACTGCAGGGCATCGACGCCAACCGTGACGCCGCCCGCGGAGACTCCCACGTTGGACTGCAACGGGTTCTGGGCAAAAACGTAGCCGAGCCGCAGCCGCGCGCGACCGGAGCTGTATTGCGCTCCGGCCTGAAACACCCATTGGTTGTCATAGATCGCCTCGTACAAGTCTGCGTTATCCCATTGCTTATAGATGACGTCGAACGCTAACAGCAAGCGGCCGTCCATCAGGCTGTTGTTGGCAATGCCGAGCACCAAGTTATCGGGGAGGCTCATCTTGACGTCACGCACGACCGGGTCGAGCCCGCCGAGGGGCAGTTCCAGACGGATGGCGTCGTCGAAGGTAAAGTTCTGTTTGGTTTGGTAGTTGAATCCCAACGTCGTGCTTCGCGCGAGATCGTAGGCGAATCCCACGCTGCCTCGCAGCGCGTAGTCCGGCACCATCGCGCTTTGCCCCACGAACAACCCGTCGTAGAAAGCGGTCCCGAGCGAAATCGACGCGCCGGCGGAAAGTCGATCGGTCAGTTGGACTCCCACCGCGTTGGTGATTCCCAGCACGACGAGTTGCGACGAAGTACCGTTGCTCGCCACGACATCGCGGAAATCTGTGCCGCCGCCGGCGTTGGAAATGAACCCGATCCCTAGCGTCGCGGGCAGGCCCAAGGCGCTAAAGTCCTGAGTAACGCCGATGTTGCCTCCAGCGGCACCAGGCGTGCTAGACTTCGCGGAATAGAGCCCGATACCGGGGAGCACGCCGCCATCGTGAGTCACATTATAGGTCGGTTCGGCCCACGCTCAGCCAAACATGAACTGCGTCCCCTGAAATTGCGTCAAAGTCGCGGGATTGGCATTGATTGCCGAAGTCAGATCCTGAGGCCGCGCTACGCTCGCTCCGCCCATGCCACCCGAGGCCGGCATGAGCGTATTGTGTAGTTCAACACCGAACGATTGGCCGTACGCCGCAGTGCTGACGCCGATACTGCAAGCGCAGAACGCTACTCCGTACAACCAAAACTTGACGCGCCGCATCGCAGGAACCTCCGTTTCGCCCTTGACCGTCTGCAAAACTTCCCAAACGTGCAGGCTATCCACACTGTAGGCATTCATCGGCATGCAAGACTTTTGACTGTCAACGAAACCTTACCGGCGGAAAAGTCTGCCAAACCACAATGTCCGGTCGTCCGGATGGCGTGCAGCGGTATTACGACCAGATGCTGAAGAATCCTGGTCCGGTTGTTAGACTGTATCGACGGCCAAATGCGACGAGGGATACATTTGTGAAGTCTGCGGCGAAGACGTGGCCGCGATCACCAACAGCGACCTGTCTCTGCGGTATGTCATTGATCTGGATGACTTGCTCGATGCTGCTACTTCTTCCGCAACTTCAAACAAACAAAAGCCCTGGAAATTCGCCCTAATCCCTTACCTAGCTGGAATCGATTTGCTAGGATCGCGGGTTGGTAAGATGTGCTGGCGAGGTAACTTGGTCGCGTCTTAGGCGATGAAACTGTTTATCCGCTTGCGTCGCGGACGATACAAGGTAGACCACCGTCCTCGTCTGACCATCCGCCGCTGCCCGCCAACTCGCACGCCTACGATCCTCAATAGGAGATTTCCCGTGGCTCAACCTCTCCTGAGCAGAATTGCCGTCGCACTCTCACTAGCCGTGTTCGTCACGACGCAGGCCGACGCCGCAAAGCCCAGCGAGACGCTGTTGCCCAACACCACCAAGGCGTATATCTCCGTGCCCGACGTGGACAAGCTGCGGGAACACTTCGACCAAACGCAATTCGGTCTGTTACTCAATGATCCCGTGATGCAGCCGTTTGTCGAAGACGTCAAAGGACAGATCCGCGATAAGCTGAGCGAAGCGAGCGTGCGACTTGGGTTGAGCTGGGACGATCTGGAAGGTGTCTATGGCGGCGAAGTTGCGATGGCATTGTTGCAACCGTGGGACCACGAAGTTGCGGCGGCAACATTGGAAGCCGCTGCCATCGAGGCAGCCGCGCAAGCGAAGGCTGACGGCAAGAATGCGAAAGACGCGGAAGCAGCGATAGCGGTTGCCGTGGAGAAGGTGCAGAAAATGCTTGATGCCGAGCGGCGTCAACAACGCGCCGTTGCCATGCTCGTCGACGTCACGGGACACCTCCCACAAGCGAACGAACTGTTAGCCAAGGTGGCGCAGAACCATCTCGGCAAGGGAGCCGTGCAAAGCAGCATCGAGATAGAAGGTGTGACGATCGCCGTCTTTACACAACCGAAAAAGCAGGAAGAGGCGACGGCTCGCACGTCGTTCTACTGCATTCACGAAGACCAGCTTGTCTCCGCGGATCGCCAGGACGTCATGGCTTCCATCTTGGCCAAGTTCAAAGCACCAGGAACTGACGACCTGAAGGACTTCGAGCCTTACGCCAAGGCAATGAACTACTCACAGACCGCGATGCAAGGGACCGCAGCTCACTTGCGGTACTTCCTCGAGCCCTTTGGATTCGCGGAAGTCAAGCGGGCCTACAGCGGCGGTCGCAAGCGACGCGGCACGGATCTGCTGCGCGTGCTGCAGAACCAAGGGTTCACCGCGGTTCAAGGGATCGGCGGTCAGATCTCCTTGAAGACGGAAGAGCATGACATCCGACACCACACGCTCGTCTACGCACCGGCCGTCAAGCGAAAGCCGGGCGACCTGGCCGTCACCAAGTACGATCTCGCCACGCGCATGCTCGAGTTCCCGAATCAAGCGGACGTCGCGCCAATGCCTTGGATTCCCAGGGGTCTCGCGACACACCTGACCTTCAATTGGAAGATGAAGGAGGCCTTCTGGTATGCCGAGTCGCTCGTCAACGAGTTCGCCGGCGACGAAGTGTTCAAAGATGTGATTGAGAACATCCAGTTTGATCCACATGGCCCGCAGATCGACATCAAGAAGGAGTTCACCGACCATCTGGGCGAACGAGCGACGGTCATCAGCGACTACCGATTGCCGATCACTCCGAAGAGCGAACGCTTGCTGTTCGCCATCGAAGTCACGAACCCCGAGACCGTGATGCGGACGGTGAATAAGGCCATGGAGAACGATCCCGCCGCCAAGAAACGTGAACACAACGGTCACGTCATCTGGGAACTGCTCAATGAAGAGGCGGAAGTTGCCGAGGTTCTGATCGAAGGATTTGACGGCGGTTTTGGATTCGGCGATGCCCCGGTCGAAGAGGAGGAAAAAGAGAAACCATTCATTCCCAATTCGGCGGTCACCGTCGCGAACGGGCACCTGCTGATCGCAACACACGTCGACTACATCGTCGACGTCCTCGAACCCGCGCCACCAGCCGATCCGCTCAGCGCGGCCGCGGATTTTCAAGCCGTCACCGACGCCTTGGTGTCTCTCGGTTCAAAGGAGGACAGCTTCCGCCTGTTCGCTCGCACGGATGAAGCCTACCGCGCAACTTACGAGTTGCTTCGGCAAGGCAAGATGCCGGAGTCGGAATCGATGTTGGGCAAGGTTTTGAACGCGATCTTCACGTCCGAAGACGCGGAAGAAGACGAACTTCGCGAACAACAACTTGACGGCTCGAAACTTCCTGAGTTCCAAGTCGTCCGCCGCTACTTAGGTCCAACCGGCTGCTTCATCCGCACGGTCGATGAAGGCTGGACCGTAGCGGGCTGCCTCCTGACCAAAGACTTGAAATGAGACTCTGTTGGGAGACCGCTTGTCGCCGTGCAAAACGGCGGCGATTTGCCACGCCAAAAAAGAGATCCGCCCGGCAAGCTGCTTAACTGCCAATTCGTCCATGACGCCGAAAGCTGTTTAGCCCGGATTATTCATCAGCCGCCTGGCGCTAGCCAGCGGTTCTCGTGAACTTCGAGAGAACCGCACGCTATCGCGTGGCGGTTGATTTGCGCGGTGTTTTGGGCAAGATGTCCGTAACTCTTTTTACAAACGTATGTTTTGAAGAATTCTCACCGGTTCATGAATAATCCGGGTTAGACGCAGCGTCTTCCGGGCATCAAGAGTAGGGCAAGCGTCCCTGGCAGGATTCGAACCTGCGACCGCCGGTTTAGAAGACCGATGCTCTATCCAACTGAGCTACAGGGACTCGTTAGTTTTTACAAGTAAAAACGGCTTTTTATTCTGTGCTTTAAGGTATCTCTGTTTATGATTGACACCATTTCTGACACCAGTTAAGCTGATTGTGAAGGAATTGACACCCGCGAGTTGCTCCTCACGGGTGTCACGACACCCACCTAAACCCTGTTACCGGGAGGTGAGCATCATGGCTCAATCTACTCTATCAACGACTCGCCGCAAAGCTTCGCAATCGAAGCCCAAAAAGCCCACGGCAAACGCACACTAAGTCTTTTGTAGTCCAAGGACTCGGGCAAGATAATCGGTATTCCAACC
>JAQBZB010000291.1 GCA_027622275.1 Planctomycetota bacterium
GCTCGCACCGAGTTGCCGTTGCAACTGCTTCGCGTCTTCCGTCACAAAGTCGAGCACGCTCTTGCGATAACGCTCGCGCTTCGCCTTGGCCAAGCCCTGCTCGCCCGAGTCGCCTTGACCGAACAGCCGATCGAAGACGGCCGCCGGATCGATCTCTTTGGCGACCGGCGAAGTCGGCGTTCGCCACGCGACGTTGGCCGAATAGGCACAGCTGTATCCGGAATCGCAGTTACCCGACTGAGCGCCGCGTTCAATGCCGAGTTCAAGCGACGGGAAGCGTGTCTGATCGCCGATCTTCTCGGCGGCCAGTTGATCGACGGAGATGCCGTTGTAGATGTCGGCCCCGTCGGTCTTCTTCGGATGGGCTCCGGTCAGGAACGAGGCGCAACTGCGAGCATGATCGCCCGGGCCGTCGCCATGAGCTGCGCCGCCGTCCAGCGCCAAACCGCTCAACTGAAGCATCTGTGCTTTGAACTTGGCGATGGGTTGCAGCGTCGGTTTCAATTCGAAGTCGGTGCCCGCTTTGTCGGGTGTCCAGTCCGGCATGTGCTTGCCGTTGGGAACGGACAGAAACGCCATGCGAACGGGCGGCTGGGGAGTTTCCGCGCCGAACGCGATCCGCGGCAAGCTGGCTTCCAACCACGGCAGCGCGACGGCAGTTCCGAGACCGCGCAGGACGGTTCTTCGTGAGATTCGTGTGGGCTTGCTCATTCGTTACTCCGTTTGGCTCCCTGATGTTGGAACGGTTCGCTTCGCACGACGCCGAGAATCAAGGACGAAAACCGATTCTCGTTGTGGCTCATCTCTTCTATTATCTTATCGACCGCACACTGGTCGTAAAACTCTAAACCCCGCCCCAGGGCATAAGTTAGCATCTTCTCGGCCATACAATGCACAAATTCTCCCTGCATATTGGCCCGCATGTAGGCAGCCAATTCGGCGGGCCCGTCGAATTTCCCGCCGTTTGGCAGCTCGCCGCTGGCATCGACCGGATGCTTGCCGTCGAACAATCGCCAGGCTCCGACGGCATCGAAATTCTCCAACGCAAATCCCAAAGCGTCCATCTTCGTGTGACAGACCGCACAGGTTGGGTTGGCGCGATGTTGCTCCATTTGCTGGCGCAGCGTCCCGGTCAGCTCTTTGCCTTCGTCGACCAACTCGGGAACGTTTGGCGGCGGAGGTGGCGGCGGTTCGCCGAGCAGGTTCTCCAGAATCCAACGGCCTCGTTTGACCGGCGAGGTGCGAGCCGGATTCGACGTGACCGTGAGGATGCTGCCGTGCGTCAGTAATCCGCCGCGCGGCGTCCCGGCCAACGACACGCGCTGAAAGGCGTCACCTGTCACGTTCGGCAACCCGTAATGCCGCGCCAGCCGCTCGTTGATGAACGTATAGTCCGCGACGAGCAACTCGGTCACACTTCGATCTTCGTGGACGATGTAGGCGAAGAACAATTCCGTCTCGCGCCGCATATCGCTGCGCAGCTGGTCGTCGAAGCCCGGAAAGTGCCGCTTGCTGGGTGTCATCTCGTCGAACTTGCGCAGCTGCAGCCACTGAGCGGCAAAGCTGTCGACCAAAGCTTTCGCCTTCGGGTCGCCGAGCATCCGGCGCACTTGCTCGTCGAGGTTCTTCTCCTTCCGCAACGTGCTGCGGAAAGCGTGTCGGAACAATTCATCATCCGGCATGCTGTTCCAAAGAAAATACGACAGCCGCGACGCGAGTTCGTAGTCGTTCAGCTCCCGCTCGGTTTGGCCTTCGGGCGGATTCGCCTCGACGCGGAACAAGAAGTGTGGCGAAACGAGCACGGCTTGCAGCGCTAGATGAATCGACGACTCGAAGTTGTCGCCCGCCGTCTGAGCGACCTTGACCAACTGCATCAAGCGATCGACCTCTTCACTGGTCGTCGGACGGCGATACGCCCGGCTCGCGAATCGTTCCAGGATCTGTCGGGCGGCATCGTTGGGCGGCAGCTTATCGCCTGGTTGAACAAAGAAGATGCGTTGATGCGCCGCCGGCAGCTCGCGCTTCGCCTCGCGCGGCCCGCGGACTTCGAGATGCGTGAGGATCAAGTTGCGGTCGCGCTCCTTCGGATCGCTTGCCTTGGGATTGTAGTAGTCGTTGATAAACGCCAGATCGACACGATGCTTGCCGACCGCCGCGCGGCCTTCGAGCTTGTAGACACCGGGCTCGTCCCTCGTCGCTTTCACTTCGAAGACGGTCACTTCCTTGCCGTCGAACCGCAGGCTCATCTTGACCGGTTCGTCGCCCGCTTGGTCGCCGAACGCCGTGGCGATGATTTCGTATTGGCCGGCCTGCGTCGCGTTGAATTCGGCCCCGGCGGCACCTTGCGACACGATGATGCGATTTCCTTCACCACGATTCGTGCCGTCACCGGACAACGCATCCGCGCGCTTCTGCATCACGACCGGCAAGCCGAGACCTTCCGTCACGATCGCCTGATCGAGGATCTCGCCGGCCGCATCGAGATACTTTTCCATCAGGATCGGCGGCAACGAGAGCACGTCGCCGATGTTGTCGAAACCGTAACCGATATCGTCCGCCGGAAGCTCCTCGGTCGGCGTGTAATCAATACCGACCAGATCGCGAATCGTGTTGCGATACTCTTGGCGATTCAGCCGCCGCATCGTCACGTGTCCCGGCTCGGCGTCATGCACGCAATCGATGTCGTTGACCGTCGAGTCGATCCAATCGAGCAGAAACTTCCGATCCGCGTCCGTCGGCTGCTCGGCATCTTTGGGCGGCATCGCCGTGACGCGCAGCTTGGCGAGGACGCCGAGCCACGTCTCGCGGCCCACCAGGACCTGCCGAGCCGTCTTGAACTTATCGAAGCTCATGCCGCCTTCCGCCTCGTCCCCGGAGTGGCAGTCGGCACAGTACTTGGCGAGCAGCGGCTGGACGCGCTCGCGAAACACCGCTTCCCGCGCCTCGTGGTTTGACTGCGCGGAGGCGTTCGCCGCAACCATCGCCGCCGCCAACATCGCGCCGACAAACAGGGCGGCACGCGCACTTGCATCGCAGGTTCTCTGGCGGGAGTTTCGCATAACGAGTTGCTGGGGATGGTGGCTGATGCGGCTGTGACAAATCCGTGGCAAGCTATCGTAAATCTAGCTCGTGTCCACAACCGCGGCGGGACTTGGGATTATAGCTGGGCAATCGATCCGAGCCAAGCTGCGTATTCTGCTGTACGATGGCCTTGGAAGGCCGTCGTACGCACGCGTCTCTCGCATCCGCCAAACGGTTGATCTACAGTAGAACCCTTTCCAGTGTGCGAGGTTTCGATGTGCCGCCATTTACACGCCTTACTTTGCCTTCTCGCGTGCGCAATGTCTGCGCGCGGCGACGAACTCACCGGCGATACTGAGATTCGCGCGGCGGTCGGCGATTCGGAGATCGTGATTACCACGACCGAGCGATTGGCCGGAGCCATCCATTCGCTGACCTGGAACGGCAAAGAACTTTGTTATCGTGGGCGATCTCGAAACGGTTGTCGATTCGCTGTCCAAGCTGCCTGCCGTGTACGCTTCGCCGGTGCCTTAAGCCGATTTGTACTCCGATCGGCGAGTCAGATAGACCAACGCCACGAAGTCGTAAAGCGCATGAGCGACCAACGGCGCGAGTAAGTTGCCCGTCAGCAGAAAGATCACTCCGAAGTAAACACCGGCCAGCGTCGCGAGCACGGCGTACGCCGGAGTGATCCAGTGACATACGCCAAACAACAGCGCAGCGATGGCAACGGCGATGACGATCCCGAAGGGTCCGTCCACCCGCTCCGCGATCCCAACTTGCAACAGCCCGCGAAACAGCAGCTCTTCGCCGAAACCGGCCGCGAACGAAATGGCACCTAGCTCGAACAACGACAGTGGTTGAAACAAAGGCAACACGCGCTCGTCGACGAACCGACGAATCTCTGTGAACGATCGGAGCGGGAGTCGATTGATAAGTAACAAGGCAACCAGCAGCGGCAGGGCCGCCGCGATTCCCCAAAGCGTCGCCAGCAGGTTGTTGTTGAGTGAGTCGTCCGTGATCGGGATCGTCGAGAGCGGGTCGACGCCAATCGTCCAACCAACCGCCAATGCCACGACACCGAGCGCCGCCTCGAACGAGAAGGCCGTCATGATAAACGAGTCGCTGGTGTTCGGTTCAGGAGTCACGAGATGAGCGGGTTGTGTTTAGCGAACGTAAAAGTTGGTGCAGCAACGACCCGGCACAGCGCGTCGCGCATCCACCGGATTACCAATGATTGCAGATGGCCCCAGGCTGTCCTACCACCGCTGGCTGTGGTTCATTGACGGTCTCAATCGTCGCTGCTAGACTTTTCCCCTCATCTATGCCACGCAGCCCGCCGCCAGCGGACTCTACCAGAATTCCCCCTGGCGGAGAATCGGTTGGCTGGTGAACGCAACCCAGTTCCGCCAACAGAACGAGCTTGGAACTAGCCCAGGCGGATCAGAACTGGCTTGAAGACTTAACAAATCACCGACTTCCCACAACAGAAGGTACTCGATAATGGCGAAGAAATCTTCCGACAAGTCCGACCAGATGGTTTACTACTTCGGACAGACCCGCTGCGACGGCCGCGGCAAATCCAAGCTGCTGCTCGGCGGTAAGGGTTTGAATCTGGCCGAGATGACCGCCATCGGGCTGCCGGTCCCTCCCGGACTGACGATCACAACCGAAGTCTGCGCCCGCTACTACAAGGAAGGCCGCAGGCTGCCCGCGGGATTGATGGACGAAGTTCACGCGGGCGTCAAGACGCTCGAGAAGGAACTCGGCAAGAAATTCGGCGACGACAAGTCGCCGCTGCTCTTTTCCGTCCGTTCCGGCGCGGCCGCGTCGATGCCGGGCATGATGGACACGGTGCTCAACCTGGGGATGACCGACGCTTCGGTCAAAGCGTTGGCGGTGGCCACCGGCAACGAGCGGTTCGCTTACGATGCCTATCGCCGCTTGATCAACATGTTCGGCGACGTCGTCATGGAAGTCCATCACGATCACTACGAAGCCGAGTTCGTGAAGATCAAGAAGAAGTACAAAGCCACACTCGACACCGAAGTCCCCGCCGAGGGCCTGAAGGAATTGTGCGAAGCGTACAAAGCGGTCTACAAAAAGTACACCAAGGAAGAGTTCCCGCAAGATCCATACAAGCAACTGGCGCTCTCCATCGAAGCGGTCTTCAAGAGTTGGAACACGCCGCGCGCGATCCGCTACCGCGAAGTCGAAGGCATCTTCGGGCTGGCCGGGACGGGGGTGAACGTGCAGTCGATGGCCTACGGCAACATGGGCGAGGACAGCGGCACGGGTGTCGCCTTCACGCGCAATCCATCGACTGGCGAGAACAAGTTCTACGGCGAGTTCCTCATCAACGCCCAGGGCGAAGACGTGGTCGCCGGCATTCGCACGCCGCAACCGGTCGACGAGATGCCGGCCTGGTCGACGAAATCGCTGCCGACGCTCGGCAAGACGGTCTACAAGCAGCTGATCGATATCAAGAAGATCCTGGAGACCCACTACAAAGACATGCAGGACATCGAGTTTACGATCGAACGCGGCAAGCTCTTCATGCTGCAAACTCGTAACGGCAAGCGAACGGGTGCCGCGGCCGTCAAGATCGCCTGCGACATGGTTCGCGAGAAGTTGATCGAAGAGACGACCGCCGTCAAGCGCATCCCGGCGAATGACCTGACGCAGCTGTTGCTGCCCAGCTTCGATCCGGCGGCCAAGGTGAAAGCCGACGTGCTGACGACCGGGCTTCCCGCTTCGCCAGGCGCGGCGGTTGGAAAGCTTGCCTTCACGGCCGAAGAGGCAGTCGCGCGCACGGCGGCTGGCGAGAAGGTCTTGCTCGTCCGCAATGAGACCAGTCCCGAAGACGTCGATGGCATGCACAGCGCCGCCGGCATTCTGACCAGCACGGGCGGCATGACAAGCCATGCGGCGGTGGTTGCTCGCGGCTGGGGTCGTTGCTGCGTAGCTGGTGCTGGTGCAGTGCATATTGACGAGAAGGGACGCAAGATCACCGTCAACGGCAAGACGTTCACGCACAACGACACAATCTCGCTCGACGGCTCGACCGGCCAAGTCATGGCCGGCTCGATCGCAACGACGACTCCGACGTTGTCAGGCGACTTTGCGACGGTCATGAAGTGGGCCGACAAGTACCGCACGCTCGGCATTCGCACGAACGCCGATACGCCCGAGGATTCTCAGCGAGCCCGCGACTTTGGCGCCGAGGGAATTGGGCTGTGCCGCACCGAGCACATGTTCTTCGAGGGCGACCGCATCACGGCCATGCGCGAGATGATTTTGGCCGGTGACGAAAAGGCCCGGCGCAAGGCGTTGAAGAAGCTGCTGCCGTTCCAACGCAAGGACTTCATCGGCATCTTCACCGCGATGAAGGGCTTGCCCGTGACGGTTCGCTTGCTCGATCCGCCGCTGCACGAGTTCCTGCCGCACGAAAAGAAGTCGCAAGCGGATATGGCCAAGCTGCTGGGCTTGAACGTCAGCGACGTCGAGAAGCGTGTCGAGCAGCTGCACGAGGCGAACCCGATGCTGGGACATCGCGGCTGCCGTCTGAGCATCACGTATCCGGAGATTCTCGAGATGCAAGTGACCGCGATTGTCGAAGCCGCGATCGCTTGCAAGCTCAAGAAGGTCGACGCTCATCCCGAGATCATGATCCCGCTCGTCGGAGCCGTCAAGGAACTCTCGACGCTTCGCAAGCTGGCCGAAGAGACGATCGAACAGGTCAAGGCCGCGAAGAGCTTCAAGGGCAAGCTCGACATCTCGATCGGTACGATGATCGAGATCCCCCGAGCCGCGTTGACGGCCGATCAAATCGCCGAGCACGCCGACTTCTTCAGCTTCGGCACGAACGACCTCACTCAGATGACGTTCGGCTACAGCCGCGACGACATCAACTCGTTCCTGCCCGATTACTTGAAGCAAGAGATCTTGCAAGTCGATCCCTTCCAATCGCTGGACCAAACTGGCGTCGGCCAATTGGTCGAGATGGGTGTGCAAAAGGGACGCAAGACGCGCAAGGACTTGAAGGTCGGCATCTGCGGCGAACACGGCGGCGACCCCGCGTCGATCGACTTCTGTCATCGCGTGGGATTGAACTACGTCAGCTGCTCGCCCTTCCGGGTTCCGATCGCCCGGCTGGCCGCGGCGCAAGCGGCGCTGAACAACGCGTAGCTCCTTCAGGCATGACAGCGGCCCAAGCCCCGACCGTCGATAGCGATGGCCGGGGTTTTGCTTTTGCCAGGGACCCAGTCGACGACGAACCGAGTGTGGTGTGGCACGCCCAATGCGCAGCGCCGGGCGTGGCGGGCGTCGAGCAACGCGTGGCGACTCGTCGCACGTCAACCACGCCCTTCGAAGACTCAGGGCGTGCCACCCGTCCCATGATCCACGTTCATGTGGCGGAAATGCAGATATGCAACGCTCCGTCCCATCGGGAGCGCGACGAGATTCACCAAGACGGCGAAGCCTCCCACGCTGACGAAGAACCATTCGGTCTCATTGTATTGCTGAACGAACGGATGACAGTACATCAATGCGGCCATCCCCACAAAACATGCGAGGCAGGCAATCTCTGTGTGCGTCCAATGGCTTCTCGGGACACGACTGAACGCTGCCCAAAAGGCCAGAACAAGTGGCAGCAGTGTGACAGGAATGGCGGGAATGAGGATGTCCCCGATCAGCGTTTCCGTGGCTGTGAACTCGTACATCCATGAAGCTGTTTCGTGAGCCCAGATATCGCACGGCCCCCAGAACCACAGCAAAGCGACGTTCGCGCCGAGTAGACTGCGCAGGAACGGACTGAGGCCTGCGTACCGAAACAGCACGCCGACGTAGAACACAACAATTGTGAAGAGAGTCGCGGTGCATGCCAGTCGACCGAGTGGCCCCAAGTCCGCCTGCAGCCCACTTTCCATCCGGTCAACCAGGATCGAAGCGGTGCCGTGCCGGGCGTGGAACTCCGTAATGGCGAGTGACGAGTATCTCGCGGCGAGAGCGATCACAAGCCATTCTGCCGGCCGCGCCGCGCGTCCATACACGGCATGCCGACCCAGGCTGGCGAAAGCCAACCCGACCGCTCCCAAGCAGCAACCCCAGATCAACACGGAGACTGCGAACCAGAATGTTAGTGCTGTCGAATGAGAGCGAAGATCAAACCAACTCAGTCCCGACGGCAGAGCGCAAGCAAAAGAAATTCCGAGGGTGCCAAGCACGAGATCCAGCATCGTGGTCGCACGCGGCTCGATCTTTGTCCGCGGTCCAGGCTCGGCACCCATGCGTGACTCGCGTTTCTCGTTGCGGACGGCCAGCGTAACGCCTCGCTCACTTGTCATCTCGTTGCCCGTCGGCCACGTCTGCCAGCAAGGGCTCCGAATTCGCGGCGTCGGTTCGAGTGGGCTCCTTCGCGCCTGCCGAGCAGAACCCGCCGATCGCTCCAAAGATGGCGGCTACTCCGACGATGGCGGACAACAGCTTGATAAACGCCGGACCCTCGCCCATGCCAAAGAAAATCGCCAGGACGCAGGGGATGCCGATGGATATCGCCACACCAACCAGACCGGCTGCCGCTCCGTACAGACGGCCCAGCATTGCGACCTTCCGGATCACGAGGAGGTTGGCTGCCAGCAAGATCACGGCCAGGACCAGCCCCAGAATGCGTCGTGTCATGTCCCCCTCCCAAAGCAGCGACGCAATGGCCGATTGGTAAGAGTTGCGTTTGCGTTGCCGGAACTCGTACAGCCTCGCTTGCACCTCTCCGTTTCCGACCGGGTCCATGACCGTGCCGACGGACTCGAGTTTCTTGAGGGCCGCCGTCAAGTCGCCGAGTTCAGCATGCGCCTCGGCCACGGTCAGCTGGTATCGCCAGGCGTCGGCATCCCGGCTCGCCACCGAATATGCCGACTGAGCGCGCTTCAAGGCTCCCTCGAGATCGCGCTGCGGATCCTGCGACTTGATCTCCAACTCGGCCCACAATCGGATCACACGGTAATCTTGAGGATTTGCGTCGTGAGCCACTTTAACCTTCTCGAGTGCGTCGGCAATGTTTCCCGTCTTGGCGTAGGCGGCAGCAAGCATGTACAACGCCCCTTGATGATTCGGATGAGTGCGTTCCAAGGCACTAAAGTCCGTGAGCGCTTCTTCATATTTCTTCAATTCGAAATTGGACGACCCGCGAATCCACCGAGCGAACCAATCGTCCGGATCGAGTTCGACCATCCTCGTACTTTCGGCGATCAACTGCTCGTGCGAGGTCATATTCAGCAGCGCATTATAAGGGAGCTTTCGGATTCGAACATTGGAGAATCGCACTCGGCCTGCGAGCTCGTAACGGCCGCCAAATCCGAATCGCTCGCCGGGGTCGAAGTTGCCACCCAATACGGTGCCGCGCGGCCCGGTGTCGTTGACCAAAAACAATAATGATTGCGGCCAAACTCTGACATCCAAATGGTATTTCGGTTCGGTCCAGTTCATGCCCGTGGGGGTGTCCATCTGCGTCTTTCTGTTCTCTTGCGTGCCGTCGTCAACTCCCACGGCATGCATATGGGAGAAGCAGAAGCGGCCGCTGGAGGCCTGGCCGCCGTCCAACGCCACTTGTCCGATCGTAACTCCGACGCCCGTGATGGTACCTCCACGAAGTTCTTCCACGTCGACTTCCAGTTGATAGGGAGGTGTGAACGGTTGGCGACTGTCCATTAGCAGCGGGCGGGAATACGCCGTGTCCGGCGGAACGCCCAACGAACCAACGACTGCGGTATCCGACTCTCGCTCCCACACGCCCGAACGGATGCACCAGCCACTCAGACTCTCGTCAAAGGCCAAGTCGGCCCACTCGCCTCGTTGAAAGTCGAGCAGCTCGCGAAGGCTCCGCTCGCGGCCCGCGAAGTAAGTCTCGGCGCGCTCTTCGGCATTCTTCTGCGCTGCCGCATTCAGCATGTCTATCGCCTGCTCAAGCGACTCGGCGGTGTTTGACTGGGCTAGTTTTTCCGCGCCGACGACCGCATCCTTTAGCGCACCCACCGAGGCGTAGGCCTGCGAAACGTGGAACGGTCCGACCGTCAAGGTTTTCATCGCCTGAGGGTTGAGTTCACCGCCGGCCGATTCGACGGCGACGATCGCGTCTTCCCACTGCTCTGCAACCAACGCCACCGCCGCATAAGAACTGAGTATCCACTTGCGCGACGTGTAGAAGTCGTGAAGTTCTGTTGGCGCGGGTGCGTTGCGGTAGCCTTCGAACATCTCCCGCAACTTGGCGTAGATCTTCGGGCCCTTCAGATACCGGTCACTACGCCCCGTTTCACTCTCGACAGTCCAAACCTGATAATAGAGTTCCAGCGGCACGAGCGTATCAAACCTTTTCGTAGCCAGGCACTCGAGGCCAAAACGGCTCAGCACCTGATGACTGCCTCCCCAGCGCGGCAGCATCGCATCGGAAAGCCGGCGATAAGCCATCGGGTAATCCATCTCTGCCGCCACGGCGCGATCGAACCAAATCCTGGGAGACTCGGTGTCTGCCCCGGCCTTGGAAACGGTGATCATGAAGGCCGGCGCTTCGGGATAATCCGGCTGAGTCTTCCAGGCGCGTCGCAACCGCTCCTTCGAGACTTCCAAATTCTCGCCCAGCTGCTGCCAGCCTTGGCCACTAACGTCGCTGGCCCAAACCTCTGTGCGATGGAACCAGCCGATGTCGATGCGCACCGCGCCCGTGAGCACATCCGCGACCCAGCCATCAATTCCTTGCCGCTGTTCGATGGAATTGAGAATGGATTCCTTTTGCTCCGGCGCGAGGAAATCGACCGTAATACTATAGGCCAAGTCGAGGACGTAGCGCCGGTGTTCTTTCGTCTTGGATTCTTCTTCGACCCATGCCGAAAAACGGTCGAGGAAAGTTGGGAAGTGGGTTTCCATCAACGCTTCGTCGGCCGACATGCGAGCCAGTGAACAAAGGTAGTAGCTGTTCAACATCGCGACGATCAATGGGTATCCCGACTCTTTCAACTGTGCTTCGCAATTCAAGAGCGTTGTCCGAGCGGTCTCGAAATCGCTGTCGACGCAACGGAGCCGTGCGTAACGCTGTAGCACCAGTAGATCCTTCGTGCCTGCCTCGAATGCTTCGCGCGCGAGCGTGTGCAGCTCGTCAGCGCTGTACTCGGGCAACTCCAGGCAGCGAATGCGGGCCACGGCAGTGAGCAACTTGATTCCCGCTTCTTGAACGGCCCCGGGGTCCTGCGTGTGTTGTCGGTAATGGTCGACGAGTTGCAAGTAGTACTCGTAGAACCCCTCGCGATACGTCGCGTTGATGTTGACATCGGGGCCGTTGGGGATCGGCTTTCCCGCGAACGGATCTTGCGCGACAAGCGGCGACGCGATCAGCGCGACGAGCGCGAACAATCGTATTACTCGAACCCCATTACCCAGCGATGAATTCGTCATCGGTCACTCCCCCGCTCGTGCATTCCTTTTTGAACGGCCTGTCGAATGATGATACACCGGCCTTTCCCCTCACTCGCCGAGTATCGCGGTAAGTTTCAGCGGATTATCGGTTCCTCGTGGTTGATCCGCAAGCACAGAGGACGGATCAAGAGGAGATGACCGCACGAAGCGAATCCGATGCTGGGACATCGCGGTTACCGTTTCAGTATCACGTATCCGGCCGCCGCTCAAGCCGGGGCAAAACAAAAGGGTCAGGACTCTTTGATGCACCGAAACAATGACGCCTGACCCCTTTGATCGCTCCCGACGGATTGGTATGTGAACGGCGTTTGAAAACGCCAGCGCTGGGCGGGGATTCGGGTGTAATCGAGAAGAGGTGGCGTCC
>JAQBZB010000292.1 GCA_027622275.1 Planctomycetota bacterium
ATGGCGAATGGACTAAACTGTTACCTGAACCTGACATCTTCGCCGACGGCAAATGGACTAAACTGTTACGTACGTTGCGTTCAACATGGGCGGGCCATCTGCCGAGGACAGTTTCCGCGGTGTAACCGGTGCTGCCTGGCCGGGACTTGCCCGCGTAACGGCGTTGTCGGTATCAGCATGTCGCACTAAAATCGTCGTTTTACTCGTTACATTGAGCACTCCATTGGTCTGTGCTCGATTGCACGAGGTCGGAGCAGGAAAGTTCATGCCCGTGAAGAGCCCAACATACGTCAGCTTGTACAGTGGGTGTGGTGGGTTCGATTTGGGCTTTGAGCAGTCCGAGTATCGAGGATTGGGCGCGTTCGATATCAACGAGGACGCTGTCGCAGTCCATCGTCACAATCTTCGCGGGAAGTGCCATGTTGCAGACCTGCAGTACGCCGCCGTATCGCGGTCGTAGTTTGGGACTCCTGACGTCGTGATTTCGGGCTCACCTTGCCAAGGATTTTCGACGCTTGGCAAGCAGAGAACGGCGGATCCCCGCAATTCGCTCCTTCAACGCGGTGCGCAACTTGCCGTCGGTCTCCGCCCGAAGGTCATCGTGCTTGAGAACGTATGCGGGGTTCTTTCGTCGTCACTGAAACGGCATTGGGACGGCGCTGTCACGATACTCGAAGATGCCGGTTACACCGCTGTTACGCGGCAGCTGACTTGTTCCGATTTTGGGATCCCTCAAATTCGCAAGCGTGTATTCCTGATCGCCGCCCGCGATAAAGATCCCGAAACAATCGAACTACGAAGTGCGATGTCGACATCGCTAAGAAGCTGCCTGCACGGCGTAGAAGAACTGACCAATCACGAGCCAACCATTTTGCGTCGCACCTCAGATGCTTACAAGATTGCGAGTCACATTCGACAGCACCAGAAGCTCTGCAACGTTCGTGGTGGTGAGCGAGCCGTACCCACGTGGGAGATTCCCTCAGTATTCGGCAAGACCACGCAGCGCGAGCGCCAACTGTTGGTGGCAATCCGAAAGTTGCGGCGTCAGGTTCGTACTCGCAACGACGGAGATGCCGATCCGCTAACGATGACAGTCATCAAACGCGCATGCGGACATGATGCGGCGACAGTGCTTCGCGGCCTGACCGAAAAGGGCTACGTGCGACGCGTCGGGAGGCGTTATGATCTTGTCCATACATTCAACGGCAAATTTCGACGCCTGTCGTGGGAACATCCGTCATCCGCCGTTGATACACGATTCGGAACGCCCCGCTATTTTTTGCATCCGGAAGAGAACCGCGGCTTCTCCGTTCGCGAAGCCGCGAGGATACAGGGGTTCCCCGACGATTTTTTGTTTACGGGGACGCTGCCTGTTCAATTCCGGCTTGTAGGAAATGCGGTCCCGCCGCCAGTTGCCACAGCCGTTGCAACCGCCATTCGGGAAACGTTGCTTTGAAGTGCAAAAATATGGCGAAGAGACCAACTACGATTCGGGAATTGGTGAATTCGTGGACGCGAAAATCTGGCGACCACCTCAATCTGCACGCCAAACTGGAGTTGCTGGGCATATTGAACGACGAACTCTATGCGCAATACCAGCCTTTCGCCGTCAAGCCAGATTACATGGATCGCCTGTTCGCTTGGATCGACGGGGCATCTTCCGTTCGAGACAAGAAGCTCATGTTCGAGCTTGCTTCCTGGCTGTTGTTCGTCGGCGAAGCGGAAATGAAATCGCTCTATCAGTCGTCGTTCGCGGGTGTCATCACGCGGTGGGTCATTGACCAAGCAAACATTGATATCACGTGCATTGACGCCCCCGACCGAATCGCACAGGCCCTCAAGCGAACATTTGTCGGCAGCATGGCCGGTATGGAAATCGGAACGTACTGTCGGGTTAATGGTATCGAGGGTCAAAGCCTGCGCCCAGATTTTCGAGATCATGCACACATTGGCACACCCGATTCGCTTCGCATGTATTTGAATGCGAAGGGTTACGCGCGGATCGTTGCCGTCGAGGACTACGTCTGCACCGGGCAGCAAATGGAAGAGGCATGTGCCTACCTGTCGAAACTTACCGAATTCCCAACGCTGCTTTGTCCGATGTTGGTGGCTCGGGAAGGCGTCGAAACCGGGAATGAACTTGCCAGGAAGCATTCGCATTTCGATTTCAATCCGCTGTTCGCTCCGCCTTTAGAGATCGCAGTTCCTAAAGCTCCGCTCAGTAGTTCGAACGAGCCGACCTTCATCGTGCAGCTACGCGAGTTGATTTCGCGATTATGGACGCAAGTACACGGGACCGACGTGACCCAACACTTGTATGGTCCATTTGGATGCGGTGGTACTGGTTCATTGCTGCTAACCTATCTGAACTGCCCGGACAACGTTCCGCCGATAATTCACCATAAAAGCGATTCGTGGGAGCCCTTGTTTCAACGGTCTTCGCGGGAAGGGTAAGCTGTGTCTAATCTACGCAATCCGTTTCTGACGCTGTACGTCACCGAACGCGTCAACGAATTGGACTTTCCGGCGATTTTCAGTCCGACACTGCTTCCGCTCGTATTGCCGTTGTTTCAACCGGGCAACGTCATGCTCAGCGGCACCCAGGGTACGGGAAAATCAATGCTGCTGGCGCTTCTGGACACGGAGATCCGGCTCGCCTTTTGGCGAGATACGAAGAACCCGTTCCCGCCGGAAATCAAAGTGTGTCGGTTTGTCGGCGCGAACATTAACCTTTCGACGAGCCTGGTATTAAAGTTCAACGAACGCAGATTCGGAGATGACGATGATGTAGCACGTTGCCAAGCGGTGTTCTCCGATTATTTCAACACGTGGGTCATTCGCGATCTGCTTCAGTCGCTGCAACGCCTGATCGCCGACGCCCCGAAGGCAAGGCTTCAGGACTGTGGAATCAATACGAACGCGGGCTCACTCGACAAGGCGGTAGAAGAAATCGCCGCAACGGACGAGTGTCGTGGCCTGACCGGAGGAGCGACTACAGTTGATGCGGCTATTGCGGCGCTTAGCGAGAGGTTGCGGGTCTACCTCGATTTCATCAACTTCCGAACTGACGAAATTTCCAATGAGGTGTGGGCGACCATTACAGGAATCGGAGAACCCATTTCAATTGTCGCTAGACTATAGCGTGCAAACGATTCGTTCCAATACCGCGACAACACTGGGAGTTGCTTTCTTTTACTCCCGGCCCACCGCAGAAAAGGCCCTACATCGCTGCCCATAACAGTGCTTTCAAATCGTTGGATAAGGGAGAGAGTACATGCGTTTCGCCGACAAACTCGCAGCTCTAAGCGACAGGATCGATTTTAGTCGTTTTTGCGATTGATAGCGACCACTCCGAAGAAGGTTCTTCCGGCTTCACCTTCGCTAAGGGAAGGCAGAGGGGAACAGTCGGTGCATGTTTCCTGACCTCGCTGGGTGTTGTTCTGTCCCGCAGCGATCGCGGAGGGTGATCGTCGCCTCCGGCGGTGTTCCAGGGCGATTGCGCGAATCTAGGTAAGATGGCATAATTGGCGACTTGCAATTTCAGTGTGATCGTTCTCGCTGCAATTTGTGATGGAACGCTTGAACCGTGAAAGGAATCATGCCATGTCTTTGTCCGCCAGTTTTATCAATCACTTCTCCGAGGTCACGGAGCCCCGACGAGGTGAACCTGTCTATCCGCTTCAAAATATTCTCTTCATTGCGGTCTGTGCCGTGATCAGCGGTGCGGATGATTTCGTGGCGATTGCGAAGTTTGGTAGAACCAAAAAAGATTGGTTCGCCAAGTATCTCGATTTGTCCGCCGGGATTCCCTCGCACGATCGGTTCAACGCCATCCTCGCTCAGATTCGTCCTGCGGAATTTGAAAAGTGCCTACTGAATTGGATCACTTCTCTCCAACAGATCAGTGACGGACAAATCATTGCGATCGATGGGAAGACGCTCCGTCGCAGCTACGACAAAGCCAGTGGTAAATCGGCGATTCACATGGTCAGCGCCTGGGCCACCGCCAATCATATCAGTCTCGGCCAAGTCGTCGTCGATGCGAAGAGTAATGAGATTACGGCAATCCCCAAATTGCTTGAATTGATCGAGATTTCCGGGGCTTTGGTCACCCTTGACGCGATGGGTTGCCAAACGGAAATCGCGGCGAAGATTGTCGACGCCAAGGCCGACTACTGCTTGGCCGTGAAAGGAAATCAGCCTACGTTGCACGCCGGCCTTGTAGCTTTCTTCAACGACCATTTGGAGGATGACTTCGCACGCTATCCAGTGCGTCGATTCGAAACGGAAGAGAACACACACGGCCGCGAAGACTTGCGCAACTATCTGATCTGCCCGATCCCGGAGGATCTTCCGGATGCGGATCGTTGGAAGCACTTGAAGGCGATTGGGATCGCGATTAACAATACCGTCCGCGACGGCACGATGTGCATCGCCATCCGCTATTACATTTTGAGTCGTTATGTATCCGGTCGTCGTTTCGCCGATGCCGGGCGGAGTCACTGGGGCGTCGAGAACAATTTGCATTGGCAACTGGACGTCACCTTCAGCGAAGATCAATCGAGGCTCCGCAAAGGCCACGCCGATACCAACTTCAGCATCCTGCGCCGCACGGCCTGGAGTCTTTTGAAAAACGGGTTAACAGCCAAAGTTGGTATCAAGAACAAGCGACTCACTGCCGCCTGGGATGAAACCTACCTCGCGAAAGTCTTGTTCGGTAAGTGACTTAGCGTGCAATCGCCCTGGGTGAAGACCATCACGCTGCTCGCGCTCTCAGCGAACTCGTGAGGCCGTTCATCGACCGCCTTTACGGGCTCCACGAACCACCAACCGTCTCTGACTTCTGCTTTCATCACTGCATTCAACAAGGACCACGTTCATGAACCTGTTTGCCACCGTCCTGACCTACACCGCCCCAACCGCTAACTATCGCGGCGAAAGCGAACTCAATCGCACCGTCATCCAGAAAGTGACCGACGGTCGCTTCGACTATCCGATCATCTCTCCCGAAGCGATGCGGAACGCGCTGCGAGAAATCCTCGCGGGCTACGGCTTGCCCTGTAATCGCTCGCGTCTGCACGACGAGGATCAGTTGGCCGTGACGTTCGCCGACTACCCGAATCCCGACGCCTATGCCGACGATTTCTTCTTTGGCTACTTGATCGCAGCGGGAGCCAAAGACCGGAAGAAGATTCGCGACGAAGTGCAACGCGATGATTTCACCTTCAAGCGCGACTCGGTGTTGCGGATGAATTTGGCAAAGGGGCTTGAACCCTACCGTCATAGCACTGTCTTCACGCAATCGCCGTTGGCGGCTGAAGGGAGCAAGTATAAGAACGCCGACACGTCGGCTCTCCTGCATCGCGAGACCGCCGTTACCGCGTTTCAGTACCCGTTCGCGCTGAATCTCAACGACTGTCGAGCCAAAGCGGATTGGACACGCAGCTTGCTCAAGGCCATCGGCGAGTTGAACGATGTTGCTGGCAATCACGCTCGCAGTTACTTCGAGATGGCTCCGGCCAGCATCGTCGTGCGGCTGACGGAATCGCTCGTCGCGGGCTACGAGACCTATGGCTTCAAGAAGCCGAAGGACCGTGAGGCGTACTCGTTCCCAGAAGTCATCGACGGCATCCTGCATGACCCGCCGGACTACGTCGGCAGTGAGTCCTATCTCGGCGGACGACTCGTCAAAGAAATGGACGCGGCGACGCTCGACAAGCTGAAATCGCGCGGCGTGACGCTCGACCGTGATCCGCGCCGATTGTTGGACATCGTCACAGAAAAGGCGTTGGCGTAGTCACTTTGGACTGCGGTGATTGATCACCGCTTTGGAATTCTTGGCGCAGCCTTTAGATGCCTGCCTCACGAGTTCCGGCCCGTACCACAGATGGATTTCGCTCGAAAGAAAATTCCAAAGCGGCGACAAATCGCCGCACTCCAAATTAGGAGAACCTCATGATCTGCCTCTATCTGCAAGCTCCGTTTGCGGCGTGCCGGACTTTCACGGCGGGTTGGTATCGACCGACCGCTACGTTTCTGACGCCGTCCGCCGCGTACGGATTGATGCTCAACATCGCGGGGATTGAGTCACGGCTCTATGAGCACGATCCGAACCACGACGGCTCCGCCCCCGCGACGTTGATGCGATCCGGTTTACCCGCCGCACGACTCGCGTTGGGGGCACCAGAAGCCGATTCGCTCGCGGCATCGCTGCCGACCGTGCAGACGATCTATCAGCAGCTTCACAACTACCCCGTTGGCACGTCCGGGATGCCACGGGAACTCACGAAAGGAACCAAGAACAACATCACGCCGGTTCGCCGTGAGATGCTCTGCAACCTGCGCTGCTACGTCTGCCTTGATGGCGATGCGGACCTCGAAGACCGCATCCGCCGGGGTCTGAACGGAGAGTTCAACGCGAGTCGCTACGGCGTGCCGTTTCTCGGAGATAACCAATTCTTGCTCGATCGGCTTCAAATCGCTCCAGAGGAACGCCGCCGACCGGCCTATTGGTTAGAGGTCATCACGGAAGCCAGCGGCTCAAGACCGCGACCACATACGACTCGCTTGACTGTGTCGATCGACCGAGCCAATATGTCAAAGACGATCTCTCACCTATTCTGTCCATCAACAGTCCCGACTCCGACAGCGCCCGACAGCGCGTGGGTCCAGGTTGGCTATGCGGACAATCAGGAGTAATTTCTCACGGACGAGCTTCTCATGTTCGATTTGGGAGAATGCTCATGTCGGATACTGTGAAACCTCAACCAGATGCGTGGGAACCGGAGGCTATTTCAGAACCGGAGAGTGCGGCATGTTCCACGTCTTTTGGAACCGACGACGGCAGAGACGGATTGGCAATCCGTCCTACGTGGTCCGCCAGCTCTCGACTCTCAGCTCTCGACCCTCAACCCTCGACTCCTCTCAAGGGTTGGACAACAAGCCCTGGTTTGCCGCGATGGGATCGATCCCGCCCCAACACAGCGGTTTTTAGAGCGGGTCGCGATGCAAGTACGCTTCAAAGCCAGCTTGCTCGAAATGCTTGTCCGCAGTGAGGGCTTGCCGGAGACCTCGCTGCTGCATGACCCCGAATGAAATGCAGTCGGTCAGCGACCACGCCTTGTCATCCCGTTCGCGGTGCAGTTGCCAACCGGCTTGGAACAAAACGCTCGACGCTGGCAGCAATTCCCACTGCGGCGACGACTGGATGTGCGCCACGGTCAATTGGGCTTTCGGTCGGTCGACTGGTCTGGAGAGACCGTTGACCGTCTCCCACACGACGTATTCCGTAACGAGCAGCGGTTCGTTAATCGCGGCCGACCAAGCCTTGGCTCGGTTGTGCAAGGCGTCGGTAGGTTGCGCCAGTGCCAACAGAAAACCCGTATCGACAAAAATCACTGTTTCTTTGCCGTCCCATACAAGTAGTGGTCGTGCTGTGCCGCACCATCTGCCGGCCACTCCGGGTTGGCAGGTAGCTTCTCAAGTTGTATGGCTAATTCGGCCAGTGAGTACGACCCCGGCCCCTGTGAGTCTTGTGAAGAAGGGATCGGGATTTCGAGTGTATAGCCGACGGGCAAATCGACGGCCGAATCGGGGACGAAGACGCGCCCGTCGAAATGGGCTCTTACTGAACTCATAGGTTCGATCCTTTCGTCGCGCCGTACCGGCGGTGATTGTGTTGTGTAGCCCAATCGCGAGGACCATCGATCAAGCCGTTTCTGAGCCGATTATAACCAACGTCATCGAACATCAGCAACGGCCGACTGGATTACGATCGAATCGAGCGTCGGAGGATTCACCCCAAAATCCAGCGGAAACCGTTTGACAATGCGATTGGCTCCAATCATAAGACGGGCAATCTCCGAATTGAACGGATGTCGTGGTTGCTCACGGACGAAGCTGTTTCGCTTGCTTCGAGGACGCAAGATGGACATCGATCAAAGTCACAAGTCTCTCACGCGGATTGTTAATCCCTCCGATCGAACGGATGATCCGGGCTCAAATCCAGAACCGGAGATTGCGGTATGTTCCGTGGGTGTCGGAACCGACGACGGCAGAGACGGATTGGCGATCCGTCCTACGTTGCCGTCCTGCTCCAGGCCCTCAATTCTCGACTCGCCGCCGCTCGATGAACCGCCGATTCGTGTGATGGCGCTGCATGCGCTGTTCTATTGCGAACGCTTGTTCTATCTCGAAGAAGTCGAGGAAATCCGCGTCGCCGATCACGCGGTCTATGCCGGCCGTCGATTGCACGATGATGTGGCCGGGATGGACGACGAAACGCCAGAACAGCGATCGGTCGAAGTGTCGAGCGACGACTGGGGCATCTTCGGCAAGGTCGATGCGGTGCGCCGCCGAGATGGCGCGTGGGTCGCCTACGAACACAAACGCGGGCGCTGCCGGCGCGGCAATAAGAAAGAGATTCTGCCTTGGCCCAGCGATCGCATCCAAGCCGTCGCGTATGCCGTGCTGCTCGAAGAAGGCTTGGGCGAGCCCGTCCCCCAAGCTCGGATTCGCTACCACGCCGATAACGTCACGGCCCTGGTCGACATCGACGATCAAGCACGCTCGGAATTGCGCGACGCCATCGAGCGGGCTCGTCAATTGCGCCGTACCACCGACCGACCACCGGTAACGGACAACGAGAATCTCTGTCCGCGCTGCTCACTGGCCCCGGTCTGTTTGCCGGAAGAAGAAAGGCTCAGTCGCCCTGCGAGCAAAACGCCAGAAGACGTTGGCGACGAGTCGGACGTCACCAGCGGCAACGACACGGGCGGCAACGACCCCGAACGACCAACACCACGTCTGTTTCCGTCGAATCGCCAACGACAGACACTGCACATTACGCAACCACGCGCTCGCATCGGGCGCAGCGCTGAAACGCTTGTCGTCACGACCGACGAAGGCAAAGAAACTTTCCCCATCCATCAGATCGATTCCGTGTTGATACATGGCTACGGTCAAATCTCGACGCAAGCCATCCAGCTGTGTGCGTATCACGGCGTCGCGGTCCAGTGGCTGACCGTGGGCGGCAAGTTCGTGGCCGGGACGACGGCGTCGCCGGGCCGCGTGCAGCAGCGATTGCGGCAGTACGAAGCACTGGCCGATTCGGCGCGACGATTTGAATTGGCGCGTCGACTCGTGCATGCCAAAATCGAGACGCAGTTGCGTTACATCTTGCGTGCCACTCGAGGACTACAGGAACGGCGTCATGCGGTGGCGAGCGAGATCGAGCGCTGTCGCGAGGCGCTGCGGAAGCTCGAACAGGCGACGAGGCCGGAGACTCTTCTTGGTCTGGAGGGGATTGCCGCGAAGGCTTATTTCGCGTCCGTGCCGCATCTGCTCTCCGAGAGCGTGCCGGCCGAGTTGCGCCCCAGCGGACGATCAAAACATCCGCCGCGAGATTGTTTTAATGCGGCGCTCAGCTTTGGTTATGCCTTGATCCATTCCCTCGTGCATCGCAGCATTACCGCAGTCGGGCTGGAACCGGCGTTCGGTTTTTATCATCAGCCCCGTACCGCCGCTCCGCCACTGGTGCTGGACGTGATGGAGTTGTTCCGCACGCCGCTGTGGGACATGCCGCTAATTGGCAGCTTGAACCGCAGCCAGTGGACCGTGGAGTCTGACTTTGAGATCACCAAAGACCATGTTTGGCTATCCGCGGAAGGGCGCAAAAAGGCGATTCAACTGTTCGAGCAACGGTTGCAGGAATCGTACAAGCATCCGCATACGGGGCAGTCGTTGGAGTATGCTCGGATCGTCGAATTGGAAGTTCGGCTGTTGGAGAAGGAGTGGACCGGATGCCCAGGTCTGTTCGCACAACTTCGTATGAGGTAAACCAAATGGCCGCAAAACACTGGCATCTCGTCACCTATGATGTCCGCGATCCCAAGCGATTACGAAAGGTCGCCAAACTCCTGGAGGGGTACGGAGTTCGACTCCAATACAGCGTCTTCCGCTGCCGCCTCGACCATGAGATGCTCGAACAGCTACACTGGAGAATCAATCAAATCATGGCCGAAGAGGACGACTTGCTGGTGATTCCGCTCTGTGGAAGTTGTGCTGCAAAAGTGCCCGCACACTCGACCGGAGACCAATCCAGTTGGGCGGAGCCGGCACCCACGTTCAAGATCGTCTAGCGAGTCAAGCATCGTGCCGTGGTGCCGAGATCCGATGTCAAATTCGATGCAACTACTGATGACAGTTCCCATTGCGACTAAATCGATGCAGTCCACTAGCATGAATTCGACGAGCCTCGCGTGTAAACCTTGGAACTCACGCGGTTTACCAGCCGGATTTCGTATACGATTCACGTTTGCAATTCGTCCTTGCAAGTCTGATGCGTGCTGTGAAGCGGGGTGCTTGAAAGCACCCTCCCTAACATCACATTCTCATACAGTTTACGGCAGGTGCCGTGAATCCTTCGTTGATGCCGAAAGGCGTTGAGCACATACGAACGATGCATTGGTCCCGATGTTTACTGGCGTGAATCCTTCGTTGATGCCGAAAGGCGTTGAGCACTCAAAGGTGACACTGGTAGCAACCGGCTCACCATGTGAATCCTTCGTTGATGCCGAAAGGCGTTGAGCACAGGTTGCATTCCTTCGTAACAACCACCGGCACATGGTGAATCCTTCGTTGATGCCGAAAGGCGTTGAGCACCAAACCATGATGCCGGAACAGCTTGCAGTTGATACTGAGTGAATCCTTCGTTGATGCCGAAAGGCGTTGAGCACGCTCTACCAATGTTGTTGATAATGGGGCAAGTTTGTGAATCCTTCGTTGATGCCGAAAGGCGTTGAGCACCCGCCGAACAGCGGCAGTTGCACGGTCGTTTCGTTGTGAATCCTTCGTTGATGCCGAAAGGCGTTGAGCACATATTGCGTTCGACGGCGTTGCCGGCGTCTTCGAGTGAATCCTTCGTTGATGCCGAAAGGCGTTGAGCACGGAGAGGCAGGACTTGAACCTGCACGCACCCGGTGTGAATCCTTCGTTGATGCCGAAAGGCGTTGAGCACCCGCACGTCCGTTTCGTGCTCGCAATTCCCGGTGTGTGAATCCTTCGTTGATGCCGAAAGGCGTTGAGCACCGGAGATCGCGGCTGACTTGCAGCGGCGAGCTGTGGAGTGAATCCTTCGTTGATGCCGAAAGGCGTTGAGCACAAAACTGTAGCCACGATTTCATATTTCGGATTGGACGCGTGAATCCTTCGTTGATGCCGAAAGGCGTTGAGCACCTGATATGAGTAACCCTGAGATCAACTTCAATCCGTGAATCCTTCGTTGATGCCGAAAGGCGTTGAGCACAACGAGCTGACCAAAGAAGAAACCGAAGTCGGTTTGTGAATCCTTCGTTGATGCCGAAAGGCGTTGAGCACCCATAAGGATCAATTGGAACACAAGGAGAGATTTCACGTGAATCCTTCGTTGATGCCGAAAGGCGTTGAGCACCAATGGAACCCGCAACACTCAAAGAATTGAAAGCCGTGAATCCTTCGTTGATGCCGAAAGGCGTTGAGCACGCGAACAACAGTTGCGAAGTTCGATTCGTTTGTAGTGAATCCTTCGTTGATGCCGAAAGGCGTTGAGCACATTGAAGAAACACTAGACAGACTAGAGTATGAGATGTGAATCCTTCGTTGATGCCGAAAGGCGTTGAGCACTTGATCCTCGCACCGGGAGCCACGTCGATTACGACGTGAATCCTTCGTTGATGCCGAAAGGCGTTGAGCACGAAGCTGGAAATCATTCGTGACGGCGATCTAGCCTGCATTTCTCATCACATCGGAAAATGTGGAGGGGCATCGGCGTAGCGCGGCGTTTTTTTG
>JAQBZB010000293.1 GCA_027622275.1 Planctomycetota bacterium
AGCCACCACTACTCAACTGAAAAGCTAACCATGGCGAGCAATAAGACAATTGTGCTGGTGATCGGAGTGATCGCGGTCGTAGCGTCGGTGGCGATGGTCTTTCCCGGAACCAATTCGACACACACGCTCGATTCCGCACTAACGCACACAATCGCCCACGGCGATCTCCTAGTATCCGTGACGGAACAAGGAACGCTGGAGAGTTCCAACAACACGGAAATCAAATGCAAAGTCCGGGGTGACAGCAATGTCATCATCTGGGTGATTGAAAGTGGGACGGAGGTGAAGCCCGGAGACGAGCTGCTCAGACTGGAGACGCTGTTGCTCGAAGAAGAGATCAGCGAACGGACCAAGTTCGCCCACCTGGCCCAAGCCGCAGTGGCACGTTCCAAGGCGGACGTGGCCCGGTCGGAGATCGCGATCTCCGAGTACCTGGAGGGAAGGTATAACTCCGAGTTGGGACTGCTGCAAAAGGATCTGACGATTGCCGAATCCGGGTTGCTGAGTTCGAAAAACATGCTCGACTACGCCAAGACGATGGCCGACAGCAATTACGTCAGTGAACTGGAAGTCGAGGAGAAGGAGTTCGCAGTCGCGCAGGCAGATCTGAACGTGAAGCTCACCGAAACTCAGATCGAAGTACTGCAGCGTTTTACCAAGGCGGAGGAGTTGGCGACGCTGCACGGCGAATTGAACGCCGCCAGGGCAAGGCACGAAGCGGACAAGGAAACCTCCTTAGCGGACGAGCAGCGGCTCCAGCGAGCGGAAGAGGAACTTGAGTACTGTATCGTGAAGGCCGAACGCAGCGGCATGGTGATTTACCCGTCGGGCCGGGATTGGGAGCAGGCTCCCAAGATCGAAGAGGGTGCGATCGTGCATAAGGATCAAGTCCTGCTGCTGATGCCCGACCTGTCCACAATGCAGGTGAAAGTCGGCATCCATGAATCGATCATCGATCGCATCGAGACGGGATTGCGGGCGCGAATTAGCCTGCCAGGCAAGACGTTCGACGGGACGGTTGTTTCAGTATCACCAGTCACCCAGCCGGCAGGTTGGTGGACGGGAAACGTGGTGAAGTACGACACGATCGTCGAATTGCCACTGACGGAAGGGCTGAAACCGGGCATGAGCGTCGAGGTGGAAGTGGTCATGGCTCGGCACGAGGACGTGCTGCTGATACCCACGGTCGCGGTCATAGAAACCAAGAAGGGACGTGCTTGCTGGGTCAAGAACGCCGACAAGGCGCAGCGCCGCGCGCTCCAGCTCGGCGACAGCAGCAACATGTTCATGATCGTCGAGTCAGGACTCCAAGAAGGCGATGAAGTCATCCTCGATCCGCTGGCCCACATTCAGGAAGCACAGCTTGAAGCCGCGGCGACGTTTGAGGAAACAAAGTAGTGGTGGCTTCCAGCCGCCACAAAGTATTTTCCGATCGCTTCGCGACCGGTGTGGCGGCTGGAAGCCACCACTACGAGGAGAGATACATGACAACTGACATGATACTTCATCGGTGGCGAACCGGTCTTCTGGCGATCGGCCTGATCGCCTGCCTGGCATCCGCCGCCGTGCTGATCGCGTCCGCGATGTCGTCTCAGGACGCCGATTCGAAGCTGACTTATACGATCACGCGTGATGACTTGCTCGTCACGGTCGTGGAACAAGGCATTGTCGAAAGCGCCGAGAACACGGAAATCAAGTGCAAAGTTCGAGGCCTGAACACTGTCATCTGGGTGATCGAAAGTGGCACGGTGGTTAAATCTGGCGACGAGTTGTTCAGGCTGGATTCGCTCTTCATCCAAGAGCAAATCGATGAGCGCACGAAGTATGCTCATTGGTCTCGGTCCGCGGCGGAATACTCCAAGGCCAGCGTGGCGGCGGCGGAACTCGCGGTCCCGGAGTACGAGCAGGGCCGGTACGTCTCCGAATTGATGAGGCTGGAGAAGGACTTGGTGATCGCGGAGTCGAATCTGCGGAGTTGCCAGAACTTGTTGAGCCATGCACAACTGATGGCGAACAGTGATTACATCAGTCAGTTGGTGGTCGAGGAGAAAGAGTTCGCGGTCGAACAGGCGCGCCTGAACCTGGCTCTCAAGCAGACCGAGATCGATGTTTTGAAACGATTCACTCAGGCAGAGGAGTTACAGACGCTGCAGGGCAACCTCGCCGCGACCAGTGCCACCCACGAAGCAAATGTCGAGCGAGCCGTGGCGGATGCGTCGCGCCGTGACCGGGCGTTGGAAGAGATTCAGCACTGCATTGTGAAGGCCGAACGAGCCGGTTTGGTGATTCATCCCGACGCCGCGCGATGGGAGACCGCGCCGATCGCCGAAGGTGCGACCGTTCACAAGGACCAAGTGCTGCTGCTGATGCCCGACTTGTCCCAGATGCAAGTGAAGGTCGGCATCAACGAGTCCGTCATCGACCGCGTGAAGGAGGGACTGCCGGCTAGAGTCACCCTGTCGAACAAGACTGTCGACGGCACAGTTTCCTCCGTGGCCTCGGTCACCAAGCCAGCAGGTTGGTGGACCGGAAACCAGGTGAAATATGACACGCTGATCGCAATTCCTTCGGAGGAAGGGCTGATGCCTGGCATGAGCGCCGAAGTGAAAGTGATCATCGCTCGTTACGAAGACGTGTTGACCATACCCGTTGCCGCGGTCGTGGAAGCCGACGCCGGTCATTTCTGTTGGGTGAAGACAGCCGAAGGAGCGCGGCAACGATCACTCGTGCTCGGCGACAGCAACGGCATCTTCACGGTCGTGAAGGACGGGCTCCGCGAAGGTGACGAAGTGGTGTTGAATCCACGGGCTCTGGGTAGTGGTGGCTTCCAGCCGCCACACGCTCACTGACCTCGCTCAGAAGAGAGTCAATCAACTTAAGAAGAACTCGAACTACCGAAATGGCGGCTGGAAGCCGCCACTACCACCGAATCATGAAAAGTTCCTTCCTGCAAACCGTTCAACTGGGCTTGAAGAGCCTGCTGTTGCAAAAGATGCGCGCCAGTCTGGCGGCATTGGGAATCTTCATCGGCACGACCACCGTGATCTGGCTGGTCGCGATGGGTGAAGGTGTGAGCCAGCAAGCGCAAGAGCAGATTCTGGAACTAGGCGCTCGTAACGTCATCGTCCGTACGAAGGAACCCAACACTGGCAGCGATCGAGACTCCAATAGCCGCGTGAAGACCTACGGTTTGCTGCGGCTCGATCACCGCCGGATCGTCGAGAACATTCCGAACATCAAACGCGCGCTTCCAATGCGCGAATTGCGGTTCGAACTGCGGCTGGGAAACCGGACGGCCGACGCCAAGCTCGTGGGCTGTGTTGAGGACTATTTTGAACTCAATCGGCTGGAGATGGCTCGCGGGCGCTGGCTCACTCCGCGCGATCGCGGCAAGAAAGTCGTGGTGCTGGCCGACAATACCGCCAAGCGTTTGTTTCCTTTCGAGAACCCGATCGGCCAGACGATTTGGGTGGGCAGCGAATTCTACAACGTCATCGGACAAACGAAACCGCGGACCGCATCCGCGGCGATCGGCGGCAGTCTCGACTCCCGGGATTACAATTTGGATGCGTATATCCCGCTCGAGACGATGCGCCACCGCGTGGGCGATCTGGTGATGCGGCGTGTCGGCGGCGAGTTTCAAGGCGAGCAGGTCGAACTCAGCCAGATCACCGTCGAAGTGTACGACATTGACGAGGTCGACGAGACCGCGCAGATCATCGAGTCGCTGCTCAAGAAGTTCCATGCCCAGGAAGACTATGCGGTGGTCGTGCCCAAGGAATTGTTGCGTCAGGCGGCGCGAACCAAAGCCATGTTTAACGTGCTGTTGGTCGTGATCGCCGGCATTTCGCTGCTCGTTGGCGGCATCGGCATCATGAACATCATGCTGGCCACGGTGACGGAGCGGACGCGCGAGATCGGCATCCGCCGAGCGCTCGGCGCGACGAGGCAGCACATCATCTCGCAGTTTCTCACCGAGACGGTTGTGCTGACGGTCAGCGGCGGCCTGCTGGGAGTCTTGTTCGGACTTTCCGTGGGGCCAATTTTCCGAGGTTTACGCGCCGCCTTAACGATGCTCTCACCCGACCTGCTGCCCCCGATCATACAAACCCTCGAACCGCACATCGCTCCCTGGTCCGTTGTGCTGTCGCTACTCATTTCGCTCGGCGTGGGAGTCATCTTCGGCGTCTACCCCGCCCGGCAAGCCGCCTACATGGACCCTATCGAAGCGCTGCGGCACGAGTAACCTCGCCGAACACGCCGTGGTCGGCTTGCATTCACGTTTCTGGCGATGGAGAGTACCAAGCCGCACCATCACTTTCGGCGCACGCCAACCCGTGGCGGCCGATGACCACTTTTCGCGGACGACCGCCGTAGCGTTGAATTGCCGCGGCAATTGGCTGATACTATTGAGGCGTTGCACGTTTGCCCGCTAACTACCTGGAGAGATCCACCACGATGACACGTATTATCGCACTGCTGCTACTGTTGTTACCCGCCATTTCCCAGGCGGGCTCGAAGGATGGCCGGTTCGACGTTTATTGGATCGACGTCGAGGGTGGTGCCGCGACGTTGATGGTGACGCCGACGAACGAGTCGATTCTGATCGACGCAGGCAACCCGGGGCTGCGCGATCCGAATCGCATCGCGCATGTCGCGACCAAGGTTGCCGGTTTGCAACGGATCGATCATCTGATCACGACGCACTATCATCGCGATCATTACGGCGGCGCTTCGATGCTGGCGACCTTGCTGCCGATCGGCACCGTCTACGACAACGGTGTTTTCGATCAGATGCCCGACAATCCGGGCAAGGACTACTTCGAATTCAAGGCCGCCAAGCGCGTCGTCATCAATCCGAGCGACACGCTTCCGATTCGCCAAGTCGCAGACGGCCAGCCGTTCAAACTAACGTGCATCGCCGCGCGCCGGACGTTTGCGACGGAATCGCTGGTCGCCGGCGCTGAAACGAACGAACAGGCCTGCGCAGCGCATCGCCCGAAAGACCGTGACGGCTCGGACAATGCTAACAGCGTCGCCACACTGATCCAGTTTGGAGCGTTTCGATTCTATGACGCCGGCGATCTGACTTGGAACCAGGAAGTGCGGCTTGTCTGTCCGATGAATCTTGTCGGGGAAGTGGATGTCTATCAGGTCACGCATCATGGGCTCGACACGAGCAACAATCCGGTTGTCTTGGAAACGATCAAGCCGCGCGTCGCGATTATGAACAACGGGCATACGAAAGGCTGTTTGCCGGAAGTGTTCGCGAACCTGCAGGCGACAAAGTCCTTGCAAGCGGTCTACCAAGTCCACAAGAATCTGCGGCCCGATGGCAGCGTGAACAACGTTGCGGACGAGTTCATCGCCAACCTCCAGGCTGCGGAGGAGTGTGACGGGAACTACATCAAGCTGTCGGTCGCGCCCGACAGCAAATCGTACACGGTCTCGATTCCCGCCAACGGCCACGAGAAGACGTATCAAACGAAGCCTTAGACATTGCGGTTAAACGACTGATTCACGGGAGCCTGAGTAAATCATGGACGAACGCTACCGAATCGAAGACACTGCCGAGATCATCACGCCGGCGATCGTCGTCTTCCGCGAGGTTCTCGAAGCGAATATCGCCAAGATGATCGAGATCGCGGGCGACGTCACACGACTTCGCCCGCATTGCAAGACGCACAAGATGCGGGAGATCGTCGAGCTGCAACTTGCCAAAGGCGTGACGAAGCACAAGGCCGCCACTTTTGCCGAAGCGGAGATGCTCGTCGGCGCAGGTGTTCGCGATGTCTGCCTGGCCTACAATCTGGTGGGACCGAACATCGCCCGTGCCGTCCAGTTCCGCAAATCGTATCCCGAGGTTGTCTTTTCGGTCACGGCCGACCACGTTGGACCGATCGAAGCATTAAACGACGCGATGTCCCACGCCGGCACGACGATCGAGGTGTTGTTGGATCTCGACACGGGCCAGCATCGGACCGGCGTCGAAGTCGGCGAACATGCAATTGATCTGTACAAAGCCCTCGTCGATGCGGAGGGGCTGGTGCCGGGTGGCTTGCATCTTTATGACGGCCAGAATCACCAAACCGATCTGGGCGAGCGACGCCAAGCCGTCATGGTTTGCTGGGATCAGGCAGCTGGTTTGCGCGACCAGTTGGAAGCTAACGGTTGGCCGGTTCCTCGCATCGTCGCTGGCGGCACGGGGCAGTTCCCGGTGTATGCGACCGTCGATGATCCGGCGATCGAGTTAAGTCCCGGTACCTGCGTGTTTCATGACGTCGGCTACGGACAGATGTTCCCCGACCTCGACTTCCAAGCGGCGGCGTTGCTGTTGACGCGAGTCATCAGCCGACCGACTGTCGACCGTGTGACCTTCGATCTCGGTTATAAAGCCGTCGCTTCCGATCCGCCCGCCGATCAGCGAGTGATCTTCCCTGATATCCCAGACGCGAGGCTCGTACTGCAAAATGAGGAACATCTCGTCGTTCAGACCGCCGCCGCGGAAAAGTATCAACCGGGTGACGAGTTGTTCGCGATCCCGCGTCATACTTGTCCCACGTCCGCCTTGCACAAACAGGTCTTTGTCGTGTCGAAGGGAAAGCTCGTCGACCGCTGGGACGTCGTTGCTCGCGATCGTTGGCTAACGATCTGAAAGAGAAGTTATGGAATTCCTGATTGCCCTCGTCGCCCTCGCCGCGATGGAAATTGTTCTAGGCATCGACAACATTGTCTTCATCGCGATTGTGACCAGTCGCCTGCCGGCGGATCAACAGCCCCGCGCGAGGCGGCTCGGTTTGCTGCTGGCGATGGGGATGCGGATCGTGCTGCTGCTGACGCTATCGGTGATCCTGCAACTGGACGATCCGCTGATCGATTTGTCATCGTTCGGATTTCCGACGGAAAGTTGGACTGCTGCCGCGGAACGCGAGATTGCCGAACTCGAAACTCACATTCCGTTGACGCATCAGGCCGAGGAGCAGATCTTTGAGCTAAAATCGCGAATCCATACGATCAAGGAAATGGCGGGAGTGTCCGGCAAGGATCTGATCTTGTTATTTGGCGGCTTGTTTCTGATCTGGAAGAGCGTACATGAGATCCACAATAAAATCGAGGGTGACGAGGACGAGGCAGCGTCGAACAACCCGGAGAAAACTAGTTTTAGGAGCGTCCTCGTCACGATTGCCTTGATGGATATCGTGTTTTCGATCGACTCGGTCATTACAGCGGTCGGCATGGTGCGGGCCGACGGGGCGCATTTCTGGAGCGGCATCAGTGTGATGGTGACCGCCGTGGTGCTGGCCGTCGGCGTCATGGTCATCTTTGCCGAGCGAGTGAGTCGGTTTGTCGATGAGAATCCGACCTTGAAAATGCTCGCGCTCTCGTTCCTAATCCTGATCGGTGCCATGCTGGTCGCGGAAGGGATCGGCACGCATTTTGACAAGGGATACATCTACTTTGCCATGGCTTTTGCGATCGCCGTCGAGATCTTGAACCTGCGGTTGCGGCGCGGAGCGGAGCAAGAAAACGCCGCCTGATCGCGCCGCTTGCCGTATGCACAGGCGAAGGACGCCAAAAAATGTCCCCGTTTTGAGCCAGTTCGGCCCCGTGCAATCGCTCGCGGATTCGTTTATGATGGCGCGGGCACTGTTCGAAGTGCCCCGGAACTAGATGCTCCCCAACGCAGGAATCTTCTCCAAGCAGGATCATTGACGATGCGCGTACTCGTAGGCTGGGACGACGTGGTCGAAGCCGAAACAATCTACCTGATTCTTAACGTCGACGAAGTCGAAATCGAGATCGCCACCGACGCGACGGAGTTCGAAAGGCTCGCCACCGATCGCAATTGGGACTGCGTCCTGATGGCGACGACCTTTCCGAACGAAATCGAAGCACTTGGTCTGTTTCTGAAGGTCCAGGAAGCGAACGCCAACAGCCCGATTGTGGGCGTCTGGAAGCAAGGTGAGTTCACAAACCTGGCCAAATTCATCTCGCACGGGTTGCATTCGCACCTGATGCGAGATTCGGATGGCGACTATATCTTCCTGCTCCCCTCGATGATTGAAGCAGCCCAAGCCTCCGTTTTGGCACAGCGCTCGCGGATGCTGGCGGAACGATTGACCGAAGAGGTCGATTCGGTGCGCCGCTTGCAAGAGTCCGTCATCCCGAAGGATCTGCCCGCGCCCGTCGGTTACGAATTGGTCGGTCGTTACGAGCCTTCACAGATTCGCGTGTCAGGCGCCAATCCGGTGATCATGGCGGGCGGCGATTACTACGACGCTTTCAATCTGAACGACGCCGAGCTGATTTTGCTCGTGGGAGACGCGTCTGGTCACGGGGTGAAGGCATGTATGTCGATCATGACGATGCATACGTTCATTCGCATGATCCGCGACCAGCGATATCCCAATACCGCTGACTTTGTTTCGCAAGTGAATCGCCAATTATGCACCAGTGATATCGTCCAGGACGAGGGCGGTTTTATTACGCTGCTCTACTCGACCGTGGACCTGGCGAATCACAAGTTGAAGTGGACCGCCGCTGGCGCACCGATGCCGATCTTGCTAAACCTCGAGACGAATGAGATTCGCGAATTGGGCGGTGAAGAAGAAGGTGGGTTGCCGTTGGCGATTGACGAGGATTGGGAATACGAGGAAGTCGTCAGTGATATTCCCGAGAATTCCCGCCTGCTGATCTTTACGGACGGTCTCGACGAAGCGTTTCCCGCGGAAGGCGATATGGAGCACGATCAATTCGGAATCAAAGGCATCATGAGGTCGCTGCAAGAGAGTCGCGAAATGCCGCTGGCCGACGCGCTCCAGAAACTGTTTGATGATTCCAACGCCGCGACGAAGGGCAGCGGTCGGCACGACGATACTTCCGTCGTGTTGCTAGAACGTCGCAAAGCCTAAGTCCCGCGTGACCCTTCGCACGACGCGCCTGGGTGGGCCGTCGTCCTTGCGAAGCCGGGTTGCCTGTCAATCTTGTGTTGGCCGGTAGTGTTCTAGTTCCTTGAGCAGCCGGCGGGCGATTGTCCCGGCCGCGTCGCGGTCGAGGCACATCGGATTGATCACAAGCTTGCCTTCCGACAGCTTGCCGTGTCCGACATAAATCGGCGGCGTTCCCTTTCTCAGACCTCGGCAAATCTCTAATGCATCTGCCGCGGCGAGGGTTATCTCGAGCGACGGCGCTCGCTCGCCAGCGACAGAATCGATCAATTCGCAGTGGACGGTCGGACTCTCGATGGCCTCGGCAATCAGCTGTAGGTTCTCTCGATGCGAATCATATTTGTCCGTTGGATCTTCGCTGGCAAAGATCGCCAAGGCGGTCACCAAGGCAACAATCTCTTCCTTCGAAACTTTCATCGAACGGCCGATTCCGTGACGCGGCATGCCTTTGAGTTTCCGCCGATCGATAAAGTGGGGAGGCGGCTCCCACAATTCCCAATGATCGTCCATGTCCAGCAACTGGAGAGCCGCGGATGCGATCAAATCCCTTTCGCCGCACAGCAGTCCCGTCGATTGTGGTCCGCGGATTGCCTTGCCACCACTGAACGCGACCAAGTTGGCTTTCGTCATCGCCGGCAGCATCAGATTGGCTCGCGGCGGCAATTCCCCGGCCGCATCGACCAGTACCGGCAGCTTGTGGCGATGTGCCATGTCGACGAGCGCATCAAGTTCAGGTCTCGAATCGGGCGTGTAGACGTACAGCACGCCTGCCGTCTGGTCGTTGAAGGCTGCCTCGTATTCCCACACCTCCGTTCGTCGCACTCCTGCACCGGCAACAACCTCGTTGAAGCCGACCTCGACCAATCTCGCTCCCGCCGCTCGAACCGCATGGTCGTAGCCGCTGCGTTGATCTCGCGCGACAACGAATTCGTGTGGAAAGGATTCTGCATGTGGCAACTGCTCCATGCGAGCCGGGTCGTATCCCGCCATGATTGCCGCGGCTCCCAGCGTCAACGACGCGGCGGCACCACTCGTGACAAGCCCTGCTTCGGCACCCGTGACTTGGGCAATCATCTTCGAAGCGGCGGCTTGCAACTGTTCGACCGGCACCCATGCGCGAGCGGCGTCTTGAAAGGCGTCGAGAACCGTCTCGGACATCGCGGCTCCGCCGAGTCGCGTCACTGGGCCGGAAGCATTAATAATCGTCTGGACGCCGAGACTTGCGTACACGCTCATCGTTGCTGGGCTTGCCGTTGGAGTAATGTCGCGTCTCCCACATCGATCTTGGGGAATGCATCGTTATACTGCGGACAATCAGCGAGAAGATAGCCCCACAACAAGGCGGCGGTGGACGCTACGGGGCGCTTTATGCGGTGTGCGCGAGCGGGGCAGCGCCTGGACGGCCTGACCGACGAGCCACCGCGTGCAGCGTGATTGCAGCCGGAAAAAATGCGACCAGATTTACCACGCCGTGCAGGCCCAGTAGATAAAGTTCGCCGGGCAAGTGATTTAGCGCTGAGGCTCCGTAGAACTGTAGCGAATCGGGAATGAAGTAGGCGTAATTCACGTTCTGGACGGGCGACAGCAGGCTTCGGCTCGCCAGCATCACCAAGACGAACAGCGTTGCCGAGATCAGCCAGGCCTCGCGCGGGTAGTCTCGTTCCCGCAAGAACGACCAGAGCAGCAGGGGGAGCAGGTAGAGATGGTGCAAACTGACCAGCCAACTCCAAATGTCGGCATCGCGGACGTAGGCACTGAAGGCAAATGGAAACGTCCCCGTGATGTAACCCATCGCGAAGTCGAGGATCCACAACGAGTGCAGCACAAAGACGTTCGTCAAGGCGGTCGTCTTGAGTAACTCGGACCGCGTCAAGAATCCGACGGCGGCCAGTGCCAGCGAGATGTGGCAAAACCAGAGCAGCTGCCACGGCGTTCCGTGCATGATCTTGACCATGCAAGCAAACAGGAAGTGCGCTGCCAGAAGCACGCCGAGTAGTTGTGTCGAGTCGAAGATTGCCTTGTTTGGCTTGCTCACTTTCCTCCTCCCCCGCCGCCAGTACCCGCCTTGGAGGATGCCGAGTAATTTCCAAGCGACGTGACGCTCGTCCCATTCACGGTGTTATAGAACACCAGCGTTTCTGCCTCGGTGCCGACAATTCCTACGCGCACCCGCACTTCACCGTTCTGCGAGTTGTACCAATAAGGTGCGTAAATTCCGGTTAGCACTTTGTTCACGGGGTCCGTCACACCAGCGGTTGTCGATACCTGTACGGTACTTACACCACTTGCGGCTTGCGGATGGCGAGGCAGGTGGCCGCCGCGAAACCATCCCGGCTCGATGGTGGCCGGAAGTGCCCCGCGCCGATTGAGATCGATGGCGTCATAGATGGCGTCAAGATTCGCCTGCAGGGTGACCTGGACTGAATCCTGGTACGAGTACGTGGCTCGGCTGGCGGCGACGGTACCGAGAATCCCTAGTATCAGCACGACGATTACCAGCTCGACGAGCGTGAAGCCGGCCGAGTGCCGAAATGGATTCTTGCGATGCGGTGCGAACTCTCTCATCGCTTTCGACCAAGGCTGGATTGTGAATTTTCGCCCCGCAGGGGCAGCCCGAAGTCAGCCCAGGCCAACGGCCTGGGGACGCGCTATTCAGGCTCTGGCACTTTCATCAGCCCGCCCTGAAACCCTACGTCACTAGTTTCGATTGTAGTACCCCCGAAGATTTACAATCGTGGGGTTACTGTCACTCTTTGAAGGAATGATTCGGTACGGAAAAAGGACGGAAAAAGGTGACAGACGGAAAAAGGTGACAGGCACCAAATTTGGGATGTTTGGCTAATTCTTCTGCCTGTCAGATTGTTTAC
>JAQBZB010000294.1 GCA_027622275.1 Planctomycetota bacterium
CGAAGCCTTTGGAGAGTACCTAGATGGGCAAGAGGAAGCCGAGAGCGGCCAAGAGGACGACGATAGCCGACCAACTCCGCCAAGCGATTGAAGACAGCGGCGAGTCGGTCTACGCGATCGCCAAGGCTGCTGGCATCGCTCAACCCGTGTTGCATCGATTCTCCACGGGCGAGCGAGATTTGACACTCACAACGGCTGACAGGCTGCTGGAATACTTCGGGCTTGAACTGACGTCAAGACGCAAGACCTGACCACAATGATTGACACGATCTCCGCTGGCCTTCAAACCGCCTCGCGCGGCAACATGCCACTAGTCCGTAGATACTTGAGCCGCATCTTATCGACCGCACGGCCAATGCCGAATAACAGCGGCTTTCGATCACATCTCGCTAAGCACCTTTGCCTTCGCCGCTGCGTACTCTTCCTGCTCTATCAAGCCGGCGTCGAGCATCTGCTTGAGCTTCGTTAGCTTTGCCACCGGGTCATCTTGCGTTTTTGGCTGTTCAGCATTCATAGGCATGACCTGCTGAGGAGCTGGCGCAGTAACAACAACGTTACTCGCGCCTGCTCGACTTTCTTCCATGCTTCTTTGTCGTCGCAACTCAATCATCTCCTCCTCACGCTCCTGGGCGATTCTGTAAATGCGACGTGCTTGACTCTTAGGAAGGTAGCCAATACTGATTTTGCTACCCTGAAGGCTGACGACGCTTATCTCGGCGTACATAATACCTTCACTGATGTGCGCGTCATGCAGGTCAAGCCAGCGGTAGTCATGGAATACCATCTGCCCGAGCATCTTCTGACAAAAGATGATTAGCCGGCGATTCGTGCAGACCACGCAGTCCGGTGCAATCTGAATGGGCTTCGCCTGCACGGCAATGTACTCGATGGACTCCGCCGACGTGAGGATCTCGCAGACTCGCGTGTAAACTTTCGTCACGACAGCCTCAGACTGACCATCCAACAAGAATTGCGTTACTGGCGAACGAGCTTTCTGTTCCGCAGCTTGCTGTACAATGGTTGCTCTTCGTTCCGCTTCCGCTGACTTCCGTTCCTCGGATGCGAGACGCTTTTGTTGCTTCTCTTTGCGTTTGGCTTCAACGGCCTCATCATTCGCGATTTGACGCTCAGCAGCACCTTTTTCTATTTGAACTTTCGCAGCCGGTATCTGCCCGGTCTTGACCCACTGCCCTTTGGTCCGTGACTCGTGGCACACGAGCGTCTCCAATTTGAGCTTTCCATCGTGGGCAAGTTGGAGCAACTCGGCATCTGAAATCGGCCCTTCCGTCGATTCGTCGAGTAGCCCTATTTTCCGGTAATACCAACCGCTCATAAAGCTGTCCCCAAATTTCAAGACCAATCATGCAGCGACCGAAGCCAATCAAGATACGGCGTTGCGCACGAGAATTCCAGTCTACGGGCTAAATGGCGATGTTATGAGTCTGGCAAGCCGGTTGGCGATTCCCCACGGTGGCAACGTGCAAATACACGACAAGACGCGACCAACGCCACGAAATAAAATCGGCCCGACGAGGTGGGGCAGAAACCTGGACGGGCCTATCTCGGCAGGTGGGGCAGAAACCTTGCCGAGCTGTCCCGATTGTACCATCGCGATCTGCCGATGCAATCAGCCGAGTGGCGACACTGGTCGCAGCGCGACTACCGTCGCAGGGCCTTCAGAACGCGGGGGAGCCAGCACGACTTTGATTGTTCGCGCCTTCGCGCCGGCGAAGATTGTGGATTGACGCTCCCGCGGCTGCTACATTGCCACCCATGCCCGCACTCATCCTCATACTCTGCTGCCAACTCCCGCCGGACGAACCCGTCCACGAGGTATTGCTGCGCGGCTACTACGGGGAAGTCCAGCGGTTCGAACACCAAGTTGAATTGCGGTGTCGCGATATCCTGGCCGAACCCGACCCCATGCGGCGCGATGCCAAGGTGAAAGAGTTGCGGGAGTACCGGCGGGACTGCGAGGCGCTCCTGCGCGAAATCTGGATACAGGTAAGACGCTCGCGGGCGAAAGCGATGGGGTGGCCGGTTGATCTGGCCGGGGTGTAGGGGGCGGGACGGCGAGCGACTGTGGGTGCTTTACTTCGCGGTCTTCTTTTCTTTGCCATTCGAGTCGAGACCGAGACTACGTAGTTTCGTTTGCAAAGCCTCCCGCTCACGTCGCCCTTTGGACCACTTTGCCACCCAATCTCGTGAAGTCTTGTCAAGTTGCGCGAGAGCGATTTCAACTGTCTTTCCGGTGTCAGTTTTTCTCAGACTCACCTTTGAGTTCTTGAATTCAAGGTACTCAGCTTCTACCTTAAACTTTCCAGTGCTATCCGCCCATTCTCTTGTGCATAACTTTCGGTCTCGTTCATCAACGAAGGCTGCGACCATTTTCAGCAGTTCGCCTTGCACCGGTTCAACAACGAATACCGTTTTAGTCCCGCCGATGGCAGTGTCGTACGTTTCCGTACCTGTTACGACCAGCAGAGCTTTCTTCATCTCATCCCTGATCGGTCCAAAATCGCCCCCGTCAACAATTCCTTTGGTTGGAACACCTCGAAGCAAAAATGGTCGTTTGTAGCTCGTAGCTAACATGCTTTCATCGTCCAATACCTGAATGACGGTCACACCAAGTCTCGGGTTGAGCCTTCCCACAGCGCCAAGCTCTATGTGTGGTTCATCCAATTCAACCTCCTTGCCCGATGCTAGGGCATCCGCGATCGTCGCGAGGCGAGCTTCATGTTCCTTCGAGTCAGGATCATCACCAAGGGCTTGGCTGGACGCTGCAACCAGAATTACGATCAGCAAAATCAATCTCATGCTCACCTCCTGCGGGTGTCACTGACACCCACAAACCATGATTATCGACGATAAACGGGGATTATCAAGCATGGCGGCGATGAGCGTTTGAGGCTTGTTTTTATTGGGTCGCGAGCGTTTCGGCGGGTTTCGAGATTTGCCCTCTTTTGCATTTAGCAAACCCGCGCTTTCGACCACTCAGCCACCTCTCCGTGGCAATTCGCGATACCATTCTATCGGTGGCTGTTGCCTCCGACATTTAGATTTTGCAGCATGATGGTCGTATCTGCAAGCGGCTTTGCAGGTTACGGGGCCCAATTTGCTCGCTCGTACCCACTTATCGATCGCGAGAAGCGGAGAGTGACTTGCTGACCTGCGGTGGAATTACGGGCTATACTAGTTCGGTAAACATGGCTAATTCTTCGCTCCGAGCTGAATCTGCTGAGTGGCTTTATGATCAAGCGATTGACGCTCTTGCTGGCATTGACGATTTACTCCGGAGCCGTTCAAGGCGCGGAACTCGCGGCGTTGCACCGGGCGGCGGCCTCGATCACCGCCAGCGAGTTGCAGGGCCACGTCGATGTGCTCGCGGACGATTCGTTTGAGGGACGCGAGTCTGGCAGTCGGGGCGGTCGAGCCGCGGGGATGTATCTCTTGAAGCAATTGGAGCAGCGCGGTCTGCGCGGCGGTGGGGATGACGCGGGGTTCTTCCAGTCGTTTGGCGAAGGATATCGAAACGTGCTCGGGTTCCTCGAAGGGAGCGACCCAGAACTAAAGCGGCAGATCGTCGTTGTCGGAGCACATTACGATCACGTGGGCTACGGCACGCGGCGTAATAGCTACGGACCGTTCGGCTATGTCCATAACGGCGCGGATGACAACGCGAGTGGAACCGCCGGAATTCTTGAAACGGTGGATGCCTGTCTCGCGATGCCGGCTCCGCCGAAGCGGTCAATCTTATTCGCGTTTTGGGATGGCGAGGAGAAAGGCCTGATCGGATCAAAGCATTGGGTCGAAAACCCCACCACCGATCTGGCGAACGTGGCGTTCGTGATCAACGTCGATATGATCGGCCGCATGCAGAATCGACAGCTCGATATATTTGGGTCGCGAACAGCTGCCGGACTGCGGCGGCTGGTCAGCGAAGTCAATTATGGCTCGAATCTGGAACTGAAGTTCAATTGGGAACTGAAGGCGAACAGCGACCATCATTCGTTCATCTCGCATGACATTCCCGCTTTGATGTTTCACACGGGGCTGCACGGCGATTACCACCGACCCAGTGACGATGCCCATAAGGTGAATGCCGAAGGAATGGAATTGGCATCACGGTTGCTGTTTGGTGTCGCTTATGAAGTAGCCGATCGTGACGATTTGGGGAGCTTTCGTTCGGTGGCGCGAAGCGAGACGCCGACGGTACAGCAGCAGTTGGAACAACCTCTCCCCGCATTGCCACCACGATTTGGGGTGCGTTGGTTCTCGGACGATCAGGGGCCGGGACTGCTAATCGCTCATGTCGAGCGAGGAACAGCCGCGGAACGAGCTGGTCTGTTGGTGAACGATCGCTTAATCGAGTTCGCCGGAAAAAAGGTCATGGACCAAGACCAGTTTCGTCAGGACGTCCTGTTCGCGGAGTCGCATGTCGAAATGGTTGTGGTTCGAGGGGCGAACGAGGAGCGTGCGGAGTTAGCGGTCGATTTGGATGGCAAGCCGACTCGTTTGGGTATCGCGTGGCGCGAAGATGCTGGTGAACCGGGGACGGTGATTGTGACACGAATCGTCAGCGGTTCGCCGGGACGGGCCGCTGGTTTGCAGGTCGGAGATCGGATCTACGCGGTGGGCAACCAACCCTTCACGGTTGGTCGCGATCTCTACGACAAATTCACGACGCTTCCAAGTCCAATCGAGTTGACGATCGAGCGGAAGGGCCGCATGACGTCCGTCTCGCTCGAGATACCGCCGCCTCGGGGCTAGGCGTCCCAGTAGGTCACTTCCGCCGGAAGTGACCTCTGAGGACTTGGCCTCCGAGAGACTCCGACGTCTGTCGCTGTGCCGAGGTCTCGCTCGGCGAGCGAGACCTACTTTAAGAGCCGGGGCGACGAACGACCTTGACTTGAACGTTCCTGACGGCGGCGTATACTGGATTTGCAGCGCGGCAGACGAGTGCCGCCGCCCGTTCTTCGTCCTTGATGCCCGCGCCGATCTGTTGGGCTTACGGCGCTTCTTTATGAGTTCCTCGAAACTGCGGCGGCAGATCGCGTGGGAAGCCGCGCGATTGATGTATGACCGAAGCGAGAGCGAATACTATCGTGCCAAGATGAAGGCGGCGCGGTGGATCTGCCGAGGTTGGGTCAAGCCGATCGACCTGCCGAGCAATGCCGAGATCCGCGACGAGATTCAAGCGTTGGCGAGACTGTACGAAGGCGACCGGCGGGTCGACAAATTGCGCGACATGCGGCTGGATGCGTTGCGGTTGATGCGGCTGTTGAGTCGCTATCGACCGCGGTTGATCGGCAGTGTTTTGACGGGTCACATCCGGGAAGGTTCGGACATCGACATTCATGTGTTTTCGGACAGCCTGGAAGGAATTGCGGGGATCTTGGACGAGGAAGGTGTGGCCTATCACGTCGAGCGGAAACGCGTTCGCAAACATGGCGAAGAGAGAGTCTTCACACACGTCCAAGTGCAAGATCGCTTTCCAATCGAGTTGACCGTGTACGCCGCGGATCAGGCTCACTATATGTTCAAGAGTTCCATCACGGGCAAGGCCATCGACCGAGCGAGCATTGCCGAATTCGAAGCATTCCTCCGCGGCGAGTATGCGGATCTTGATCTTGATGACGCGCTTGCCGAAGCAGAACAGCAAGTCGACCGCTTTCAGGTGTACGAGTCGTTGTTGCTTCCCTTGGAGAACGTCAAGCAAAGCAAAAAGTATCACCCGGAAGGCGACACACTGTATCACAGCTTGCAAGTGTTTGACTTGGCGTGTGATGAGTTGCCGTACGACGAAGAGTTCTTGCTCGCCGCCTTATTGCACGACGTGGGAAAAGCGATCGACCCGCGAGATCACGTGGTGGCTGGACTGGAGGCGCTCGCGGGTTTTGTCACCGAGCGAACGAACTGGCTGATCGAGCACCACATGGAAGCTCACGGGATCTTGGATCAAACAATCGGTGCCCGAGCCAAACGTCGCTTGCAGCAATCCGAGAACTACGACGAACTCGTCCTCTTGAGCCGTTGTGACCGGGCAGGCCGCCAAGCGGGCGTGGAGGCTTCGGAGTTAGATGAAGCACTCGATTACCTGCGTTCGCTGGGGACGGCATTCGGTTAAACAAAGCGCGCCTAGCGGTCCGGCCATTCGACATTGGCCCAGAACGGATGCTGCCGATCGCCCCGCGTGCGGACGTCTTCGAGCATTGTCTTGATTTCCGCGGCAGCTTCTTTGCGGATGTTTCGGCCGTTGACGGTCACGGTAATCGGCTGATCGAAGTCGACCATATCAGGTGACAGCCAAACGATGCCACGTCCCGAACGCGCGGTCACGGTAATGCGGTTGTTTTCCAGGATCTGAGCGGTTGTCTTGATGGGGCGAACGGTGCGCTCCTTCTTTTCCGCGGGAAGGGCCAGTGCTCGCACAGGGATCTGGTCGATTTCAAGCCACCAAAAGTAATTGTCCCACGGTCGCATGGAAAGAGCATTGATTTCTCGCGGGAAGAACTGTCGCCGATGCGAAGAAAGCTCCATCCAGTCGAACAGCCGTTGGATCTCGTCCTGGAAATGCTCATGCCCGCGGCCGAGATATTGGACGACGGTAGTGTCGTATTGTGAACCTGTCAAATATCGATCCAGTTCGGCTCCGTTGTCGTTCAACCAGCCGCCATCCCGTTCGCCGCCGATGAAGTACATCGGCAGTCCACGGCCGTTGTCCGAATACTTGTAAATGTATCGGGCGGCATTTGCGACGATCGGAATCACGCCAGCCCACAGGTCCGGGTGCGACAAGCCGATGTCCCAGGCCGCGTCGCCGCCCATGGAATGACCGCTCAGAAAGACCCGATCCGTATCGATCGAGACACGTTGGCAGGCGTCTCGCAGCGCGTACAAGACGCTGGCGTGTTCGCGGAGCGTGAACTCGTATTCGCGTTGGAAGGGTTTCTGCCATTTGGGAGCGATGACGATGTAGCCACGGCGGGCCGCTTGGCCTTGGCGGGTCAGCGCTTGATCGCTGTAGGTGCCCGCCCACCAGTCAATTTGTTGTGTTTCACTCGAACCGGCACCGTTAAGCGTCACCACGCAAGGGTAGCGGCGGTAGGGACTGTATTCCGGCGGCAATTGAATGTAGTAGCTGAACTCCGCCTGCTGCGCAATTCCGGGTACGGTCAGTTCATACAGGCCGGGCGTTTCAAGTTCCTTGGCCTCGGTCGGAATCGGAGGCTTCATGTGCGCGATCAGCTTTGCCAGATAAGATGGCGCGCCGCCTTCGAGGCTGCGGATGCGTTCGAGGCTCGCGTCGCGTTCGTGCGGACGCTTGGCGTTGAGATACTTGACGGCTTCGTTCCGCACGTCGAAGAGCGAAACGGCGACGGCGAGATTGTCGATCGCCTCGCCACTGCCGAGCAACCAACCGCTGACGGCGAGTGCGACCTTCTGGTCTGGCTTGAGCGACGCGTCGTCGGCCAAGCGAAGGAAGTCCGCCATGCGATCCAGCGCGTGGATATTCAACTCGTCCTTGATCTCCTGTTGAATCGGTGCCAGCTTCGCTTGAATGGTCTCGTCTTCGATCATGCTGATATTCTCAGCGATCAATTCCAGTGATTGAGAGTATTGTTGCTCGCGTTTTTCGTACGCGGCGAGCATGTCGCGAACCGTCAGCAGCGTGACGCCGGCGACTCCCTTCTCGGGAAACGCACCGAGCAGGGCGCGCACGCGATCGTATTGTCCCGCATCCCCACGCAGTTCGATTTCGCGGAGCATGCGTTGGGTAAGCGATTGGCGGAGTCGATCGGCTTGGCCCTTGAGTTCCTCTACTTTTGGGAAGTCACGCATGAGGCTATCCAACTCGAGCAGCGCGTCGCCAAATCGATTGGCTTGAATGAACAGCCTCACGATCCGCAGGCGATCGTCGGGATTGTCTTCGGTCATCGATTCGCGAATCGCGGTGCTAATCTCTTCGCGCGAAAGCGAGCTGGTCGCGATTCGCATATCCCAGATCAGACCTGTGCCGCGCAAACCCTCGACGCGAGTGTAAGTTGGCGTGATTTCCGTAATCCCTTGGATCACGTCGAGTTGGCCGTGCGGTCCTTGCATCGAGAAAATTCGGCGGCCCCACTTGTCGAATGGTGTGACTCCGAGGATCGGGCCGACGTCACCAATCCTGCGTCCGGCCGCGGCGACCGGTTGCTTGATCTGAATACGTTCGTCCGAGGTTGGCGGGCTTTCGGCAACGGCCACGATCTCCAGATCGCGAACAAAGGTGCGGCGCAGTCCGTCGTCGACGATGCGGATCGGCTTGCCTCCACCATCCGCTCCTGGATTCAGCGGGTTCTCGTTCAAGGAACCCATCTCGGCCGTGCGGCCCTCCAACTGCATCCCGCTCCTCATCGTAATCACGGTGGCGGCCAGATCGTGTGTGCCTAAGGCCAGGATCGCAACGGAAATGGTGACGTGTCGTAGATTCAATAAACGCGGAGCCGCAAGCATGACGCTCTCCTGGATTGCTCTCCGGCATGCTCTGCCTTGCAGCAAGCAACGCCGCCTGTCGATCATTTGGCCAACTCTCATTGTCTCTTCGCCGCTGCGAGAGTCAACAGAAATAGCTGTGGCAGAACAAGTTACGAGACATTATGGATCGCCCAACCATTGACAGTTTCGCTACAATCCGAAAGACTGTCGGGGCCGAAGATGGGTGGCCGGGGAAGACTTTAACGGATGTTAGCTTTGATCTCGAACAGAATTGTTTCCACACTGCTCGCCGCACTGGCGATCCTGACCGTGGCCGGTGCGGTCTTGATGGGCTTTCAAGTGCTGCTCAGTTCATTGCACGACACCGTCGCCGCTCGGGCGCTTCAATGGATTGGCTTTGGCTGCCTGATTCTTCTGGTCACCGATCTGGTGTTGCTGGTTGGTGCTTTATCGGTGCGGGCATTAGAGCAGGATCGCGATCGCTCGAACGATTCGTAGTTGAGCGGCCCGAGAGCGAGACTCAGCTTAGGACCGTTCGAGAAATACCTGTCCGAATTCAGGTGAGCGGCACGGCGCTAGCCGCCGATGTTTCACGACGCACGAAGAACCGGTGGCTAGCGCCATTCCGCTCACTAATTCCTCGAACGGTGCTTAACGAACCCTTCCCTTGAGCAACTCGATTACTTCCTGGTGGTATGGCATGGCTGGTTGCGCGCCGGAGCGTGATGCCGCGAGCGCTCCGGCGGCACATGCGTAGCGAACGGCTTCGGCCATCGCGTCTTGCTCGACCAGGCGAACTGCCAAGGCCGCGGCAAACGCGTCACCCGCGGCCGTCGTATCGATTGCTTTTACGCTGAATGGTTCGAACCAGCTCACGTCATTCCCGTCACTCGCGACAGCTCCTTGAGCACCTAGAGTCACGACGGCGTGTTTGACTCCACGGCGATGGAGTTCGCCGGCTGCTTCCTGCGCATCGGCGATGGATTGGACTTCGCGCCCCAGGATGGCAGAGGCCTCCGATTGGTTTGGGCAGATTACATCAACTTCGAACAACTCCAGCGGGAAGTGTGCCGGAGTGGGTGCCGGATCGAGGACGACTCGCACACCGGCCGCTCGTGCGATCCGGATGGCGGCAAGAACCGCTTCGATCGGAATCTCCAATTGCAGCATGAGAAGATCGCTTCCGCGAATGATATCCGCCGCCGAAGCGACATCTTCGGCGTCCAGGCGACCATTGGCACCGGGCACGACAATGATCGAGTTCTCGCCGCTTTGCTCAACGGCAACGAGAGCGATTCCGCTCGAACACGACTCCGTCGCCAGGACACGGGATGTGTCAATTCCCTCACGATCGAGGTTGTCTCGCAGATGCTTCGCGAAGGCGTCATCACCAACACGCCCGATCATCGCGACATCCGCACCTAAGCGGGCTGCCGCAACTGCCTGATTGGCTCCCTTGCCACCCGGAACCTCGGAGGACGAAGTTGCCATGATTGTCTCGCCAGGAAGCGGCAGTTGTAAACATCGGACGACAAGATCCACGTTGATCGAGCCCAAGACAGCGATTCTCGGCTTCGTCAGCATCAAATTTCCTTCGCGAAAGCAGTTCTGGGCGGATAACTTACGATCAAGTGTGTCACCGCGCATGGGCAACGTAAACAGCGCGGACTTTCGCCCCAGGGCTTTTGATTTATTCAATCTGCGGCGAGTGCGAATGAGTAGCATGGCCTCGTAGGCCGTGTGTTTCCCAGTGTTCCCAACCCGACACGGCCTACGAGGCCATGCTACTTCTTACGCAACTTCAGACAAACAAAAGCCCTGACTTTCGACCGTGCCGCTGGGCGTTGAAGAACGTCCCTTGCGTCTAATGGGACGTGACATCGGAGGCGATCGATGCGATAATCGCCGCAGCCAATTCCGTGTTGCAGATTTACGACCAATCGGAGTATGAACCCTTGAAAAACTACCCTGCTCTGCTCGCTTGTTTCGCCGTGACTCTATTGTTTGTGACAAACTCAGAAGCCGTCGCCGGCGACTGGCCACAGTTTCGAGGCCCTGGCGGCTTGGGAGTGTCCGAGGAACGCAACTTGCCGGTTGAATGGAGCGATACCGAAAACTTGGCTTGGCGAACGGCCCTTCCTGGCTATGGCGCTTCGAGTCCGATCACGCTTGGCGGCAAGGTCTATGTGACGTGCTACAGCGGGTATGGGACTGGCGGCGAGTCGCAGAGCATGGAAGATCTGACGTTGCACGTCGTCTGCGTGAATCGTAATGATGGGAGCATCGCGTGGGATAAGAATGTGAAACCGAAGCTGCCCGAATCGGAACGTGTGCGCGACCACGGCTATGCCGGGCCCACACCGGCCACCGACGGCGAGTTCCTCTATGTCTTCTTCGGCAAGACCGGCGTTTTCAAGTTCGATCTGAACGGCAAGCAGATTTGGCAAGCCGACGTCGGCTCCAAGACGCACGGCTGGGGTTGTGGAACTTCGCCCGTTCTGTTCGAGAACCTTGTGATCGTCAATGCGAGCGTCGAGAGCGGATCGCTGATCGCCATCGATAAAGCAAGCGGCAACGAGGTGTGGCGTGCCGGCGGGATGCAAAGTTCGTGGAACACGCCGCATTTGGTTCAACTCGCCAACGGCCAGCAGGAACTGGTGGTTAGCGTTCAGGGTAACATTCTCGGCTTCGATCCCAAGACCGGGAACGAACTGTGGCGCTGTGATGGGATTCCAGATTACGTTTGCCCGAGCGTCATCTCGCAGCAAGGAATTGCCTACGTGATTGGCGGGCGAACATCGCGAGCGATTGCCGTTCGCGCAGGCGGTCGCGGCGACGTGACCGATACGCATCGATTATGGGAAGCCAAGGCGGGAGCCAACGTCGCGTCACCAGTCATTCTCGATGGTCACATGTATTGGGTGAGCGATCGGAATCAAATCGCGTACTGTGTGCGGCTAAGCGATGGCGACGTGCTCTACTCCGAGCGGTTTCGCGGACAGCCTTACGCCTCGGCAACGGCCGGCGATGGAAAGATCTACATCGTGACGCGCAACGGTGGAACTTACGTGCTGGCGGCGACTCCCGAGTTCACTCAGCTGGCGCATAATAAGTTCGACGACAACAGCACGTTTAATGCGAGCCCGGTCATCTCGAACGGCCAGATCTTCTTGCGAAGCGATCGCTTTTTGTATTGCGTTGGAAACGCTCGCGGAGTTGCCGGTTTCTAGCCCGGATAATTCATGAACCGGTCAGCATTCTTCAAAACATACGTTTGTGAAAAGAGTGACGGCTATCTTGCCCAAAACA
>JAQBZB010000295.1 GCA_027622275.1 Planctomycetota bacterium
TAAGAAATCAAGTTATGACAAATCTGGGGGCCTCGCGCTAGCCGTGTTATGAGAAATGCGGGCTAGGGCAGGTGGTGCCGCGTCAGTCGGTTCCGGCTCGGGGGCTTCGTCGACTTCGCTGGGCGGGGGTTCTGGGGCTTCGCCCGGATTCGGCAGTGACTCGTCAACCGCCACCGCCGTTTCCGCAGATCGTTCTGCGATCTCATGATCGTCGTTCAGGTAACTCATCACAGCCCAAGTCATGAGACCGAACGAGATCAAGAACACGACTGCTGCCATCGCCAACCACTTGCGCAACAGCGGCTCGTCATGTATCGACCGCTTGCGCCCACCCGCGAGCGACACAACGTCGGCCAGCGTCGCGCCGAACCAGCCGAGTCGCTGTTGCCAACGGAACTTCCGATAGAGGTCGCGGACCAACGGATTGCGGGGCTGCAGTTGCAATAGCCGCTGCATGTTGCGGAACATGCCCGTCTGCTTGCCACCATTCAGACCTTGCTCGATCAAGTGGATCAACAGATCAACCTCTTCGGCCAATTTCAACGATTCATCGAGCAATTGCTGGCTTTCGACGGTCATCAGCTGCTTGTCGATCTTGACGAGCCGCTGGGTCGCTCCGGCATAATCGTATTGTGCGAAATCTTCCTTCGCCTCGGCCAGCAAGCGAGTGGCGACCGTTTGTTCCTGCTCCCAGCGAAGGTGCAATGCGGTCATTTGTTCGCGAGCCCACTGGGCGTATGCAGCGGCGACAGGATCTTGCAACTCGCTCATCCGCTGCAATTGAAGACTGGCTTCACGCCACTGGCCGTTCTGAATCATCTGCGAGATCTGTTGCCGTTGGGCGGCTAGTTGAGCCGTCGTGGTCGATTCAACCGGCGGAGGAGCCGCCGCCGTTGTCGCCTCGTCGCCCAGCTTCTTACTCAGCGAGCCCAAGGCTTCCGCCACCTCGGTCATGCTGGCGTAGCGATCGCCCGGCGACTTGGCCATCATCTTTAAGCCGACTTCGTCAAACTGGTGCGGCAATCCCGCCCGCAGCGACGACGGCGCGGGGGCTTCGTCGCGCAGGATCTTGCCGATCACCGCCGCCACCGACCCTTGAAACGGCAGTCGGCCTGTCAGCAACTCGAACAGTACGACACCCAAACTGTAGATGTCGCTCGCTCGGCCGACCGCCGCCAAATCACCATCAACTTGTTCCGGCGACATGTAGCCGGGAGTGCCGATCAACATGCCGTCGACGGACAATCGATCGTCGGCATGTTCCACTTGCCGCGCCAAGCCAAAATCCATCACGATCGGCTCGCTGCGATGGTTCAGCATGATGTTGCCCGGCTTCAAATCGCGATGAATGACGCCTTTGTCGTGGGCTTCCGCCAACGCGACCGCGATCTTGCGGACCAGCAGCGCCACGGCTCGCGGGTTCAAGGCGCGGCTTTCGCGAATCACACGCGACAGTGTTTTGCCTTCGACGTAAGCCATCGTGATATACGGCACGCCTTCGTGTTCGCCGATGTCGTAGACCGGACAGATGTTGGGATGATTCAAGGTCGCCGCCGCATAAGCTTCGCGGTAAAACCGCTGCAGCATGGCCGTCGCTTCGTTCTCGCCGATCCGCGGCCGCTTGAGTGCCACGTGGCGACGCAATTCTGTGTCTTCTGCAAGATAGACCGTCCCCATCGCCCCGCGACCTAACTCCCGCAACAAGCGATAACGGCCGAACTGGCCGAGCGATTGATAGGCTTTCTCGCTGGGAGTATTTTGTTTCCGTGAGGTAGGAGGAAGTGTTTCCTGAGCGGCCAGCGCGATGGATGCGGTCGATCCCAAACTTGGCTTGTCGGATTCGATTGCTTCTGCTTCCCGCTTCGCGCAACGAGCCAGCGAGCGGACTTTACCTTGCTCCGCTTGCTCTACGATTGTGGCTAGCCGGTCTTGAAGCGACGGAAACCGTCGCATCAAGTCAGCGACGCTTGGTGCCTCGCCGGCCACCAGCCACACTTCGATCTCGGCTTGCAGCAATTCGCTTAAGGTGTCCTGCGACGCGCCGAGTTCCGGGAACCGGTCAAGATACCATTCGAGGCGGGTCGGCTCGTTTCGCTGGCGGTAATCCAGATCGATTTTGACGAGTTCCACCAGCCCGACCGCCTGGAACTCCGGCGACGCGGCGTCCAACTGGCCGGCTATGATGCCCAGATGATGCTCCGTCCAATTCTGGTCGAAGTCGAGCAACAACTGCTCCAACCGAGCGCGGTCTGCTTCCCTAAGTTGCAAAATCGGCAAGTTCATTGATTGGATACCTTACTTTGAACCACACACTGTCTCGAACGGAAACACTTGCCCGACAGTGTACCTACCCGGACATGGTAATTCGCAGCCAAGGTGTAACATGAATTCGGAAATAATCAAAGAAGTTACCCCCGTTCCCCGGTCCCTCGCTCCCAGGCTCCCGCCTGGGGACGCCATGTCCTCGAGGCGCCGCCTCCCGACGGTTTGGCCCGCCACTTGGTGAGCCAGTACTCGTTGGGCGGCTGGTTAGGGGAGAGGGCAGAGCCTCGGATGCAGTGTGTTCCCAAGCGGGAGCCTGGGAACAAGGCGAACAAGGCGACGGACCTCAATCAGTTGCCAAGCCGGGTCGCGATTCGGCGCCCGATCCAGCCGGCTCATCTCGGCGGAGCGAGATGGCTACTTTGCCGCATGTCTCACTCGGTCTGCAATCGCTCCAACTTGCCACGCAGCAGATCCAAAACTCGGTGAACAGTCATGCGGGAGACCTTCAGTTTCTCTGCCACCTCGGTTCGCGAGTAGCCTTGTACGACGAGCCCGAAGATCTCACGATGGGCTTCCGGCAGCCCGTCGAGCAGACGTTCCAGTTGATCAACCAGTTCGGCTGCGTCCGCGGGGTTCGGTTCGCGTGAAACGAAGAACTCGAAATCGCAATCTTGCTCTGGTGTTTGCTCTCGATTGAGGTTCCGCTTGTCGGCCTGATGATGCCGGGCTTGATTGTGGACCTTGTTGAGCGTGATCTTGACGAGCAGCTTCCATAAGTCCGTCGAAGCATCAATTTGAAACTCGCCCAACTCCGATCGACGAAAAAAAGTTCGTAGCACGGACTGAGCAATGTCCTCGCCATCAACGCGTCCCTGTAGACGGACGCTCAAGTTACGTTGTGCCAAGGCGACCAACCGCTGCGAATACTGATCGAAAATCGCTTCGGGAGTCGACAGCCCGCTTCCGTCATCTTCCTTCATCATTGAATTGACCGCCATGATCGAGAGCGGTGTGCAAAGATCCAAGCCCGACACCGCGAGCGTCCAGGGTAACTAACCGAGTGGCTGCCCTACTTGACTGGCAAGCTTCCCGGTGTTCCTCACGAGACTTTCTATTGGCGGCAAGGCTCGAAGACAGCATGACGCCACGGCGATTGGAAGCTCATTAACATCGGGTGCAATCAGAGCCAGCCGAAGTGGGAACTCGATAACATCGCTCGCGACATCAGTGAGGCGAAGGATCTGGCGACCGAGATTCCCGCCAAGGTCGCGGAGTTGGAAGAGCTTTGGCGGCGCATGGACGGCGAGATGATGGAAGCGCGGTTTTGACAGCCAAGCGGCGCGAACAGGAAGAAACGCTTAGGTCTGGTGAGCGATCACGAGTTTGCCGAACTGCCGCGAATGTTTCATCCGCTCCATGGCTTCGTTTCCGTCGGCCAGCGAAAAGACTTCGTCAACAATCGGTTTGATCTTGTGCTGGCTCACGAAGGCGAGCATCCCTGCAAAATCGTCCGGCGATCCCATCGTCGAGCCGGCCAAGTGCAGTTGCTTCCAGAAGACTTTGAACAAATCCAGCTTCTTCGGTGGCCCGGCCGTTGCTCCGTAGTTAACGATGCGGCCACCTGGCGCGGCCGCGTCGAGAAGGTTCGCGTAACCGTCGCCCCCCGCGCTGTCGATGATCAGGTCGATGGGCTCTTGCTCGGCCAACAGCTGCTTGTGCCAGCCTTCGACGGTGTAATCGAAACCGGCCGTCGCTCCGAGCTGAATCGCCTTCTCAATCTTCTCGGCGGACGAAGAGGTCACCACAACCGTAGCTCCTGCTGCGAGAGCATACTGTAGCGCAAACGTCGCGACGCCGCCGCCCACGCCGCTGATCAGCACTCGCTCGCCCGGCTGCAACCGGCCTTGCGTGAAGACAGCGCGATAGGCGGTCACCCCAGCCAAAGGCAATGCGGCAGCTTCTTGCCAAGACAAGTGCTCCGGTTTCGCAGCGACATACGCCGCCGGTACTCTGACCTCGCCCGCGAACGTGCCATCGTCAGGCATCCCTAGAATACGAAACGCGTTGCCATGAACTGCTTCGCGATCTCCCCAGTTCCAACCTGGATTGATAATCACCTGACGCTGGAGCAAATCTTGCGGAACACCCTCGCCAACATGCGTGACGACGCCCGCCCCATCAGAACCCAAGACAATGGGCAGTTGGATGCCGGGGTACATGCCTTGCGTGATCCAGTAGTCGCGCCGATTCAGTGCGGCCGCCTGCAAGGCGATGACGGCTTCGCCGGGACCTGGCACGAGACCGTCCCGTTCTTCGAGTTGCAAGGGGCACTTCAGTTGCGTGAGAACGAACGCTTTCACTTACTTGCCTTCATTCGCATTTAGAAATTCTGGACAAACTAGTTTTCGGAGGGCGAATTGGGAGGGCGAGGCTCCCGCCGAGCCTTTCCCCGTATGGCTCGGCAGGAGCCTCGCCCTCCCGAAACTCAAATCAGGAAATTGTTGATAATCACTTTCTTAGAATCCCCGCGGCTCGCATCCACTGCTCACATCGGTCAGGCCAGTGCGTCACCGGCAAGTCAGTCTGCCGCAATCCGTAGCCGTGACCTCCCGCGGAATAGACGTGCAATTCTCCGGCGACCCCCGCCTTCTTCAATTCCGTGAACAGGACAATGCTGCTGAAGGGTGTTATTGGGTCGTCGAAGGCATGCACGAAAAACATCGGCGGCGTGTCTTTGGTGACATTGATGTATTCTCGCAACTTCGGCTCGTCACTTTCGACCAACCAGGCCGGGTAGACCAGGATCGCAAAGTCCGGCCGGCAGGAAACCTTGTCCGCATCATCGACTGGATCGTACGTTCTGTCGTCACCGAAGACCGTCGTCAACGCTGCCGCTTCGCCTCCCGCCGAGAAGCCGCAGATGCCGATGCGTTTGGGATCGATGCCCCATTCAGCGGCCTTACTCCGCAGCAGGCTCGTCGCGCGCTGAGCGTCTTGAACGGCAGCTCGCCAGCGCTGCTCGGGCTCACGAAACGGCACGCGGTACTTCAAGACGACGCCTGTCACTCCAATCGATGTCAACCACTCGGCCACCTCGGTCCCTTCCAGGTCATACGCAAGAATATGGTGTCCCCCGCCAGGACACACGATCACGGCGGCGCCCGTATCGATCTCGGACGCGGGCCGATACACCGTCATCGTTGGCGTCGAGACATTGCCAAGGCGAATCACTCGTCGACCCGCCACCAAATTGCCGTTTGGCGTCGTGGTGTCCGCTTCCGGGGGTAGTTCTTTGGTTTCGCCGGGCGGCACTCCAGGCCAAAGGTTGCTAGTCGCTGGCCTTTCGGCTTGGACGGGAATCGATGCGCAACAGGGAAGCAGAATCAGCAACAGAGCAACGATGCGGGGCATGGGGGAAACTCGCTTTCATAGGTGTGGTTTGAAAGTACAGCAATCAAAGCAACGAGTCGAGTTCGTTGACGAGCGCGCCGAAATGTGAGAGCGCTGTGTCGACCGGTGCCGGGCTCTCCATGTCAACGCCCGCATCCCGCAGCAAATCGAGCGGGAATTTGGAACAGCCGCCCTTGAGGAAGCTGAGGTAGTCGTTCAATTCCGTGTCGCCTCCCTCGACGACTCGCTTGCTCAGTGCAATCGCCGCGGACAGCCCGGTGGCGTACTTGTAGACGTAGAAGGCTCGGTAGAAGTGAGGAATCCGCATGCACTCGAGCGACAATTCGTTGTCGATCGCGAAGTCGGGCCCGAAGTAAGCTTCGAGCAGCTGGCGATAGATGTCTTTGAATGCAGCAACGGTAAGCGGCTCGCCGGCTTCCGCCATCTCGTGCGAGATCTTCTCGAACTCGGCGAACATCGTCTGGCGGACGATCGTCCCGCGGATGCCATCGATCTCGCGGTTGATCAAATAGGCGCGTGCCTTGTCGTCGTGAGCGCCGGCCATCAAGTGCCGGCTGAGCAGTTGTTCGTTGAACGTGCTGGCGACCTCGGCGACGAAGATCGTGTAGTTGTAGTACTCGAACGACTGCTGCTGGGCCGAGAAATACGAGTGCATCGAATGGCCGGCCTCGTGCGCCAACGTGAAGACGTCGTCGAGCACTTCGGGCTTGTAGTTCATCAGGATGTACGGATCGCCGTCGTAGGTGCCGCAGCTGAACGCGCCACTTTGCTTTCCTTTGTTGGGATAACGATCGGACCATCGACCGTTGAGCCCCTTTTCCAAGACAGCACCGTACTCGCTCCCCAGCGGCGCGAGTGACTTGAGGATAATCTTGACCGCTTGTTTCCAAGTGTGTTTCACACTCAGTTCGCTGAGGATTGGTACGTACGTGTCATAGTGATGAATATCTCGCAACTTCATCTTGCGGCGGCGGACATCGTAATAGTGATGCACCGCTGGTAAATTCTTTCGCACGGACGCAATGAGGTTGTCGTAGACCGCCTGCGGCACGTTGTCGGAGTACAAGGCGGACGCCAACGCGCTGTCATAGCCTCGCGCCCGCGCGTAGTAAACGTCCTTTTGGATCGAGCCAGACAGCGTCGCGGCCAGCGTGTTCTCGTGTCCCGTGAACTGTTCGTAGTATTGGTGGAACGCGGTCTTGCGGACACTCCGTTTCGGCGAAATCATCAGTTGGCTGAGCGTCGAGTTGCCCAACTCGATTTGCTCGCCGTGCTCGTCTTTCACGCTGCCAAACTTCAAATCCGCATCGAGCAATTGGCGGAACGCCTTGCCGGCGGCTTGCGCCATCTCGCCTTGCATGGCCAGCAGTTGTTCCTCTTTGTTGCCGAGCGTGTGTTTCTTGAACCGCAGTAAGCGCTCGAGCGATAGCCGATAGTGTTTCAGCTCTTTGCTGGCCAGAAACTCGTCGAGCTTTCGTTTCGGGATGGCCAAAATCTCGGGGCGGATAAAGCTCGCCGCCTCGCCCGCACGAACGGCGACATTCTGGAAGCGTCCGATCATTCGCTGATAGTCGCTGTTCACTTGGTCTTCCGTCGTCTTCAGGAAGGCGTACGTTCCAAGTCGCTCGGCGAGCCGATCGAGAGCGCTGTCAAATTTCAGACAAGCGGCCAACGACGCCGCGCTATCGCCAAGTTTCCGGCGATGCTTCGTGAAGTTTGGAATCAGTTTCTCGAACTGCTTAAACGCCTCTTCCCATTCGTCGTCACTGGCAAGCAAACTGGACAGATCCCAGGTATCGGCGGCCTTGACAGTACTACGAGCAGGAAGACTTTTAATGTTAGACATGTCCGATTCCTTTCTGACGGTGCAATTCGCGGCTCCGATCGAGCGCGATCAAACAAGATGGACGCCTGTCGAGACGTGTGCTACCAACGAAGCAGCGTCGTACCCCACGTCAAACCAGCACCAAATCCGCACATCAACACGAGGTCGCCTCGATGGATGCGGCCTTGCTGGTGGGCCTCGGCAAGAGCCAGCGGGATGCTGCCGGCTGAAGTATTGCCGTACTGATCGACGTTGACAACGGCCCTGGCGGGATTGAACCCGAGTTCGTCGATGACGGCATCGATGATGCGGATATTGGCTTGATGCAGCACGAGCACGTCGACATCCGCAATCGATTTGCCGGCGTGCTGTAGTGTTTCGCGAAGCGCATCGCTAACCGTCCGGATCGCCCACTTGAAGACCGGCCGACCATCCATGTGCATGAATTGGCGGTTGGCTTCGATCGCGGATGCATTCAGAGGCTCTTCGGTCCCTCCGGCAGGAACACACAACAACCCCGCACCCTCGCCGTCCGCACCCATCATATACGACAACAGTCCTTGCTCGTCGGAACCTGCCCCAAGCAAGACAGCACCAGCGCCGTCGCCAAACAATGGATAGGTCTTCTTGTCGGCGGGATTCACGATCCGCGACATGAGATCCGCACCAATCACCAGAACTCGCTCGCTGTGTCCCGTCTTGACAAACTGCGAGCCAGTCGCCAGGGCATAGATGAAGCCTGAACAAGCAGCGTTCAAATCGAAGGCGGGAGCGTTGGAGCCGAGCTTCTGTTGCAGAATGCAAGCGGTCGACGGCATCGGCCGATCGGGAGTCACGGTCCCGACCAGCATGAGATCGACATCGTCGATCGAAACTTGTGCATCTTCAAGGCACTGCATGGCGGCGTTGAATGCCAAGTCGCTTGTGACTTCGTCCGGCAATGCGTGTCGCCGTTCGTGGATTCCCGTGCGCTGAACAATCCAATCGGCGTCGAACCCCAACTCGGCCAGATCCTCGTTACGGATCACATTTGCAGGAGCGTAGGCTCCCGTACCTAACACCTGAACTCCGGTCAAGGTGTGAAAACGGCGGTGGTTGGATCGGGCGCGCGTTGTTCGCGCCGGTTCAATCGTTGTCGACATGATGCTTGGATCGCCTGTTTCGAGTCTCGATTCGTGTCCGACCGTTGGCGGCTTCTAAGAAACGCCGATCCTTCATCGTTCGCCACCGCGCCCACTGCGGCTAATCCAGTCGATCCATCTAAGCACACTAACAACTTCATAATCGGGCTGTCGCCACGTGAATGGTGACCTAACCACTTGAAGCCAGCAGAGTTCCTGCAATTAGATCATGCAGACTAAAGTTTTTGAAGCGGCTCGACAAGTCATTGCGGGCCTCGGTGCCAGCACATTCCCCGTAAAAATGCAAAGCACTCCCCCAATGAGAGGGTGTCGAGATCGCGAGCGGTTCCTTAGATTAGGAGGATTGTTTCAGGGCGAGAGATGCCCGGGGGCACGACGATTATCCTGCCAGTGTTTTACTCTCAGCGTTAAGGAAAGTTTAACGAGCATGTGCATACTTGCCATCCAATACCAACCCGAATCAGACACCCCTGTTTTGGTGGCCGCAAACCGTGAAGAAGCCTATGACCGGACGACGCTTCAGCCTTCGATTCAATCGGGCAAGCCGCGTATCCTGTGCGGAATTGACCAACGATCCGGCGGAACGTGGCTCGGTGTGAACCAACACGGACTTTGTGTAGCCGCCTGCAACCGCTTGAAGTTTAATAAGCCTGTGAATCCACCTTCACGAGGAATCTTATGCCGCGAGCTGCTGCGTTCCGGTTCAGCCCGGCGGGCGGTTGATCTGGCGCTGGACGAGATCTCGACCGGCAAATACAACGGCGTGAACTTTGTGATCGCGGACGCCGAGAGTGCTTGGGCCGTGCATGGCGGAGACGATTACGAAGCCGTTGCGTTGGCGGAAGGACTAAGCATCATCGCGAATCGCGATGTGAATGATTTGCGCGACGAGCGCGTCAAGCTTGCTCAACGTTTGCTAACGCTTCAAACGCTCGATTCACCAGTCAAGTTTTTGGCCGTCGCCAGCAAAGTCTTCGCGCGACCCGCATCGGCACCGGATCGTCCGAGCATGGTTCTGCGAGGTCCTGAACACGGAACCGTCAGTTCGACATTGTTGGCCTTGGGTAAGAAGCCTCGCGATGCCATCTATCAGTATGCGGACGGCGCTCCCGATCAGTCCAAGTACGAAGATTACTCACCGCTGCTGCGGGATATCCTCAGCCGCGGGCTGCGTGAAGCACGTACGAAGGCCGACGTCCAAGCGTAGGATCAAGCCGGATTCTTGCTCGGGACTAGAGGAGTTTTCTGTGATCGCAAAGTTCATTTCGGCACTGCACGAGCTTGACGTTCCATCGAACGGGCTCTGGAAGGGTATGGAGACTACGTTCGCGGCGGCAGCGAACGTGCATCTTCTGCTGACGCTTCGGACACGCTCGATCCGCTCGATTCAAAACACGTTCCTGGACTTTCGATTCTTGCACCTGTAGTCGCGACATCCCGGACTCCTTTCCGTAATAGGGAAAGGGAGTCTCGCCATAATCGAAAATCAACACGAGCCCAAAAACCAGCCGTTAAGCGGGGCATTGAAAAGAAGTTCGTCGCATCGACGCGCGTCGGATACTTACCCGCCATGATGCTGTAACGAGTCGGGCTGCAAACCGGATTCGCGGCGTAACCGTTAGTGAACCGCATTCCTTCCGATGCCAGCCGATCGACGTTCGGCGTCTCATAGAACGTGTCGGCATTGTTCGCGCCGAGATCCATGTAGCCGAGATTATCGACCAAAAAGAAGACGAAGTTCGGTTGCTTGGCCTGGATGCTCGTTACGGCAAGACACAAGAATGCGATGGCGAGCGGGGCAGAGCGGGGATTACGCATGTTGGTTCTCTCACGGTTTCTTCTTTTGACGTTTCTTCGGTGTGGACGCACTCGCCTTCGAAGCCTGTTCTTCCGACGTCTCCCTCGGCTGCAGCGACTCGCCGCTGGCAACATCCGCCTTCCAGGCTTCCAACCGAGCCAGCATCGTTTTGACGCGGTTCGGCTCAGCATCGGCCAAGTTCTTCTGCTCACCAAGGTCGACGCTCAGGTCGTAGAGCCCGACACGCTCGCCTCCTTTGCCGTCAACGACCAACTTCCACCCGCCATCGCGAATCGCCTTGCCGTTCCAGACAAGCTGCCGCGTGCCAAGCCTCTCTTTGTCGAGCATTACCGGCAGCAAGTTAACTCCATCGAGCTTGTGGTTGTCTGGAATCGCGACGCCGGCCGCCGCGAGCAACGTCGGCATGACGTCCAGCGAAATCGTCAGATCATCGCGGAAGGTGCCCGGTGTGATCCTGTTCGTCCAGCGTGCGATACACGGCACACGATGCCCGCCTTCCCAATTGCTTCCTTTTGCTCCTCGCAGCGGGCCATTGTCTCCGTTCTTGTTCGCGCCATTATCGGAGAAGAAAAGAACCAGCGTGTTCTCGGCGAGCCCCAACCGCTCGATCGTTTCGACAACTTCGCCGACTCCCTTGTCCATCTCCTGCACCATCTCGCGATACGCGTTCTTGATGTCCTTCCGTTCGCCTTGATTGTCGAACGCGCCGCCAACAGATCGCAAAGCCGGATCGTTCGGCCCTTGATACGGATAATGAGGAGCCTCGTGCGGCAAGTACAGACAGAATGGTTTGCGCTTGTTGGCCTCGATAAACTCAATCGCGTGTGTAGTGATCAGATGGGTCGTGTAGCCTTCTTCGACGACATGTTTATCCTGATGCCACCAATCGTAGACGCCTGCCTGATCGACGTGCGAGATGAAATCAACGTTGCCGCTGACGTAACCTCGAAACGAATCAAAGCCGTGCTGGATGGGGTTGTATTTCGGGTAGTAACCCAAGTGCCACTTGCCAAAGATCGCAGTCGAGTACCCTGCCCCACGCAACAATTCGGCGAAGGTAACTTCACTCGTCTGTAAACCATGATAGTGAACCGCATTCGTCGGATCGGCAAACACAACTCCCGGAATCCCGGCCCGCTGTTGATACCGCCCCGTCATCAAACCAGCCCGCGTGGGACTGCACACATTCCCACTCGAATGAAAGTCAGTGAACTTCATCCCCTGCGCGGCAAGCTTGTCGAGATGCGGCGTTTCGATCCATCCGCCGTAGCTGCTCAAG
>JAQBZB010000296.1 GCA_027622275.1 Planctomycetota bacterium
GGTTGGAATACCGATTATCTTGCCCGAGTCCTTGGACTACAAAAGACTTAGTGTGCGTTTGCCGTGCGATCCTGCTCGGTCGAGTCGAACACCGGGTAGCCACGGACATAGCTCCGCCGAAACGCAGCCAGCTTCTCGCGATACGTTTCCAGCTGCGCCTGTGGATTCAGAATCGCGGGTCCGTCGGACGGCAGCGCCAAATCCAGCCGCTGTTCGATCAACAGTTCCACCGATTGGATCAGCGTATCGATCCCTTTGGCGAATCCGTAATCCCATTCCGTGTCGAACCAGGTCGTCATCTTCGCCCCGTCATGCATGACGCCCCCGGTGAACGCGATCGACTGGCCGCCGTGGCGGATCACAAAGGTGAGACTTCCCGGCGAGTGACCCGGCGTGTCGAGGCATTGGATCTCATGCCCGCGCCACGAAAACGCGATCTCCGATTCCAGTGCCTGGTCGAGCGGAATCGGCTGCCGCGGCGGCCGGACATAGCTTGCGCCGTAAACCGAGAAGGCGTCGCCCAGCGTCGGGAACCACTTGCGAAACTCAGCCGGCGTCTCGAACAACGCCTGCTCCGCTTTCGGCGCAGCCACCTTCGTCACGCTCCGGTCCAGCCGCTCGATCCCCTGACATTGCTCGCGGTGATGATGCGTCAGCAACACCCACTCGACTCGTTTGACACCGATCTCGGCCAAATGGTCCAACACGCGGCCGTCCCCCAGATCGAACAGCAGCGCCGCATCGCCATCACGCAGGACATACACGTTGCACGTATCGGTCCAGACGAACAAGTCGGGTTGCGACTGCGGATCGGGCTGCCGAAAGACCGCTTTTGACGCTGCGGGCTTCTCCTGCGCCTCCGTGCTCCTTGCAGCAAGCAGGACGACAAACGCGCAGAGGACAGCGCACACTCCGGTCGACGATTTTGAAAACATCATTTCTCCACGTCAGGGACAGCGCCAGCAGTGGAACGTCCATCGGTATGCCGCCCACGATGCGAGGCGATAGGTTCGGCAAGGTCGCTACATCAGTTGTCAGTGAGTTGTGTGTTATTTCGTGCATAATGTAGACCGCACACTCCGTGTGCGGAGTTCGGCACACGGAGTGTGCCGTCTACAATTTTGCGGTCGGAGACCGCCTTAAGTCGCGAGAGATACTTTCCCGGCTTCAATCGTTGGTTCCGGAACCGGTTCACCATGTTGCCGTAGTCCTTCGATGTGGAATTCCATCGCTGCTCGAATCTGCGTTTCAATATCGCTCCGCGTCTTGCCAGTGGCGATACACCCTGGCAGATCGGGTACGTAAGCCGACCAGTTGTCCGGCCCATGTTCATAGATGACCGTGTACTCTTTCATCCGTCTTGGTCCTCGAGTCCTGCTTGCCGCAAGACACTTTTGAGAGTTTTGGGATGAACGGTGTCGCTGAGATGTCCAGACACGGTAACCGTTCCTGTTTTCATCGCGTGTCGAAGCTGGCGGTGACTGCCGCGCGTACGATCAACGTACCAGCCATCGTGTTCCAGCAGTTTCACCAGATCTCGTACTTTCATTCTAGTTCAAACCGATACTGGGGCGATCGAGCGATTATACTCCTCCCGCAAGATTCGTACGACGCAATGTCATTCGGCGACGTGCTCGCACTTCGCAGTCGGGTCGCGGAGGCGGCCCGGTTTCTCCAAGCAGGCTTCAATAGCGTTCCGGCACGGCCCGTGTTATGGCGAGTGCTTTCTCCCGAGTGGAAGTCTTCTTGGGCGAACATTCGGGCATGGCGACAGTCTACCTTGGGTTGGCGGGAAGCGAACAATTCATGGCGCCTGGGCCTGCCCGATCTGTCTTGCTTTATCCACGATTGTGTGCGGCCTCGTCCGCACCCAAATCCAGCCCTCGTGTCGCGACAATTCCGTATCCTCGGGTGGTTGCGCACTCCCACGAAGGAAGTCGAAGGCGGCAAGCACACAGACGCCCGCATCAAGGGCGTCCGCGCTCCGTTCCATCGCCGCCCTGTCCTCCGGCAGTTGGATGAGTCGTTCCAAACGGCCGATGATCGCCTTTCGCTCAGCGACCTGATCCTTCCTCTTGTATCCCGTATCTTTGATGCCGTGCGATCTGAGGGTGGCTGCGGGATACACTTCGATCACCGCAACCCGCTCCGAATAGTTCGATTCCCAGGCCATTGGAATCGGCAAACCCGTCCTCTGCCTGACGTCGGCAAGTAGTTGGAGGGCTGAATGTGCAGTGCGTGCGATCCTATCGGCACCGACGTCAAGCGATTGCTTTCCAAGCTGCGTCTTCACGAATCGGTCGGTTTCACGCCGAAAGAGCTCGTTTGCCGTCTTAGCCAAGTGCTCACCCGCTCTGTGCGTGGCGAGCGACTCGCCCATGAGATGCGGCCATCCGAGCGGCGCGTCGAGCGCAATGAGCGCTCTGGCTTGCTTTGATTTCAACGAATTGGCAACCGCCTCAGCAACCGCCTCAGCAACTCCTCGTTGTCGTTGGTTGGTTCCCGCGAAGGTCGCGACACATCGGTCGGGTCCGGCAACGCCGAACGAAAGGCCAACCCTAGCTTCGTTGGTTGCGCAATCGATCCCGATAATCGTGGTCCGGTCAGTCTGGTTCATGGAGTGCTCTCCGGAAAGAATCTGCGGCGCGAATAACTAGCGACGCCGGGGAACGCGGCCCGAAACTCCTCGTCCAGCCGCAACGGAATGAAGCGCTGCTGCCGGTTGAGCGGAGCGCGGAAGCGAAACGTCTGACTCTCCAGCACCGCCCAGTCCGACCCGCACGCCGTCCGCGCGCAGCCGCTCGGCCAATTCGCAGACCACGGCCTTGTCGTGCGCACTGCGGCTCAAGAACGCGTCGTGCGTGAACGACTCGGAGTCCGCGTGCCGTGGCTGATGTTCCCGATGCTGTGTCATGCCCACCAATATAACAACCGTTCCGCCGGGACTCACCGGTTGCTCACGGCGTGATGACCGTCTTCGGCAGCTGCGTGGCGAGCCGTTGCCGGCCGGCGGCGGTTAGCTTTGCCGGGCCGAGGTGCAGCTTGCGGAGGTTTGTTAGCTGTGCGAGGTGTTCGATCGAGGCGTCGGTGACGCGGGGGGAATCGAGCGTCAGTTCTTCGAGTGTCGTCACGGTGGCCAAGTGGGCCACGCCGGCGTCGTCGAAGTTGCCAGTCACCAGCATCAGCTTGCGGAGCTTGGGGAGGCGGCCGATTTGTTCCAGTGTGAGGTTGCTCGCCGCGCGGTCGTAGATGTCGAGTTCGTACAGTTCGCGCAGCTGGCCGAGGAACGGGAAGGCATCGGCCTTGGCCTCCGGCCCGTGAACGTGCAGTTGCTGAAGATTGACCAACCCGGCGAGATGCTTTAGCCCGGCGTCGGTGACATGCGTGTGAACGATCTCCAAACGCTTCAAACTGGTCAGCTTGCCGATCGCTTCCAGCCCGGCGTCGCTGGCGGGGGACGAGTGCAAGTTGATCGATTCGAGTTGCTTCATCCCTGCCAGATGCGCGAAGCCGGTGCCGGTAATGTTCGACGAGCAGATCGTCAGGCGTTTCATGCGAGTCATCCCGGCGAGATGCTCGAAGCCGCGATCGTCGCACGCGGTCAGGCAGAGATTGAGCCGTTCCAAGTTGGTCAGTTCTTGCAGATGAGTCAGCCCGGCGCTAGTGACGGCCGTGCCGGACAACTCGAGCCGCCGCAGTTGATCCTGGCCGGCCAGTTGCTTCAGCCAATCGTCGGTGACGCGGTCCGACAGCTTCTTGGGTTCCGGCTCTTTGTGGCCATCGGTCCGTTCGTTCAACTCGATCTCGACGATGCGGCCGAACACCGGTAGCCCTTCGTCGCTGGCGATCGAACGAAGCCAATCCGGCGCGGCGACTTCGAGCGTCGCTTTGCCGCCGAGCCGCTTGATCTCAGCTAGCAACAATTGATCCCGCTGGTAACGGCCAGCCACCGACTCGAACGCGGGTAGGAGTTTTTCGGTATCTCCGCGGACTTGCGGATCGGTCAGGCTACGGGTGATGTCTGCGAGTTCTTGCCGTGTTGCCGCCGTGAATTTGCCATTTTCGAGTTCCGCTTCGGCGGCGACTCTTGCCATCTGGCGCAACATTGCCGCGTCGGCGTGCGGCTTCAGCGCGACGACGTTCAAGTATCGCGAGATCAGCAGCGGCTTGCCGGGATGTCCGGCGAAACCTTTGACGCCGACTTGCGCATGAAACACGCCCGGCGGATCGCCCGTGGTGCAGAAGATTTCGTCGCGATCGACGCCGCCAAACGCGATGTTGCTAACCACGCCGCTCGGCAGCGGCAAGTACGCGAGCACCTGGGCGGCCGGGCTGAGCACCGTGATGCGGCCCTGCTTCGTGTCGGGCCGACGAAAGTCCGCGACCCACAAGTTGCCCGCCGCGTCGAACGCACATCCATCGCCACCGGAGCCGCCGAGATCATAAAAAACTACCGGCTCGCCCAACAATTTGTGGTCGGCCGGGAGCGGGTAGCGGAGGATCTTTTTCGACTGTGATTCGATAACGTATAGAAACTCGCTGACCGGATCGACCTCGATGCCGTTGGGAAACGCGAGCCCCGTGGCGATCCGATCGACGCGGCCGTCGGGGCGAACGCGATACAACCGCCCGACCGGCTTGTCGAGCGACGAGCCTTCCGGGTCGGTCCAGTAAACATTGCCGCGAGCGTCGACCGTCAAATCGTTCAGACTTTGCAACGCCTGAGTTTCGAACCGCTCGGCGATTACTCCCAGTTTTCCGTCAGGCGCGAGATCGAGCAGCGCCTTGTACTTGTTGTCGCAGATCAGCAAGTGCCCGTTGCCCAGCAGCACGGTTCCCGCCGGGCCGATCTCCAGATACTTGTGGACCTTCTGCGCCGCGGTCACTCGCAACAACCCCCCGCTGCAAAAGAAGACGTCGCCGTCGCGCCACGTCGGCCCTTCGGAGTAGCCGGGCGCTTCGGCGTAGTGGTCAAATTTCACCGCAGCCAGCCGCTGAGCCAATTCACCGGCCGATTCATCGGCGCGGGCGATTGTCGCCGGCGACAAGACGACGGCCACGACCAAGTAAGCGAAAAGCGGAACGGGAAGTTTTACGAATCGCATGCTCGTAGTGCCTTGGCCTGGGTGTCTTCAATCGACGTACACGAATTCATTACTGCACAGCAGCACGTGAGCGAGGTCGGTCCAGCCGGCGGCTTCGGTCGGCTGTTCGCTGGATGTGACAAGTTGCCGCGCGATGCCAATCTCTTCTGCGGTGGGCGGGCGGCCGAACAGCAGCTGATACGCGTACTCGATGCGAGTGCCGTCCGCATCGTGCGGGACTTCATGAACGAGCCGCTCCGCGAGATGCTGCGCTTGGGCTTGCGTGAATGGATGGTTGAGTAGCAGTAGTGCCTGCGGGGCGACGGTGCTGACGTTTCGCTGCTCGGTCGAGGAGTCCGGATTCGCGGCGTCGAACAACATCGCATAGCTGCTGCGGTTCCAACGGGCGGTTTGGACGTAGAGCGAGCGGCGTGTGATGGTGAAATCGTCTCCGGCCGGGCCGCCTGTCGCCGGATCGAGCTGTCCCGAGACGAACAACATGGCATCGCGAATTGCCTCGGCCTCCAGACGTCTCGTTGCGAAACGTCGCAGCCACCGGTTGCCGGGGTCTTGCTGGACTTGTTCATGGGGCACGCGGCTCGATTGCTGATAGGTCGCCGAGAGCATGATTCGCCGATGCAGCTTTTTGAGTGACCAGCCGTCTTCCACGAATCGAGCCGCCAGCCAATCGAGCAGCTCGGGATGCGTCGGGGATTCACCCAGCTTGCCGAAGTTGCTCGGCGTGCGGACTAGCCCCTCGCCGAAGTGCCATTGCCAGGCACGATTGACAATCACGCGGGCTGTGAGAGGGTTGTCGCAGGACGCGACCCAGTCGGCCAGTTCTCGTCGGCCGCTGCCGCTGGTAATCGCCGGCTGATCGTCTCCCGCGAAGCGGCGCGGCAAACGGCGCGGCACAACGGGCCCGAGTCTCGTGTAGCTGCCGCGAATATGGATCGGCACGTCTTGAATTCCTGGAAACAAGCCACCCGCCGTGCCGCCCTCGCGGACGGCCATCGCCAGCGGCGTTTCGGGCAGCAAGTCTCGCTGCAACTGATCTCGTTGCGCGACAAGCTGTACGCGCACCGGATCGTCGTCCGGCGGCTTCGGCGTCTGCTTGTCGAGTTCCGCCAGCTTCGCGTTGACCTCATTGATCCCTTTGACTTGGTCCTCGCGTTGGGCCACGACAACGGCCGGGACAAGCGGCACGCGATTCACCGTATACTCGCCCCCTTTCGCTCCGAGTTCCTGCAAAATGTGCGTGCTGTAGAACATGCCGGCGAGCGCGTAGTAGTCCGCGGTCAAGATCGGATCGAACTTGTGGTCGTGACAGCGGGCACAACCGAGCGTCAAGCCGAGAAACGCCTTGCCGATCGTGTCGATGTTGTCGTCGACCATGTCGCTGACGATTTTCTCTTTGTCCGCGTCGCCCCGATCCCAGACGCCGTTCGACAAGAACGTCGTGGCAATCAAACCGGCGGGATAGACCTCGTCGCCGCTGGGGCTGGGCAACAGATCGCCGGCGATCTGATGCACGATGAACTGGTCGAACGGCAGATCGTCGTTGAGCGCATCGACGACCCAGTCTCGATAGCGCCAGGCCTCGGTCAACTCGCAACTTGCCGTGCGGGCCTGCGGGTTGGCGTCGTGATAGTCTGCATAGCGGGCGACATCGAGCCAATGACGAGCCCATCGCTGACCATAGGCGGGCGAAGCGAGCAGCCGATCCACGACACGCTCAAAAGCATCGCTGCCCGAATCATTCAGAAAGGCTTCGACTTGCGCGGGCGTCGGCGGGAGGCCGGTCAAGTCGAACGTCGCTCGGCGGATCAAAACTCGCTTGTCGGCGGGAGGGGCGTGACTCAATCCGCGTTTCTCCAACTCGGCCAGCACGAAATGATCGATCTCGTTCTGAGGCCACGCCGCATCTCGGACAACCGGCAGCTCGACGGGGCTGACCTTTTGGAACGACCACCAATCGCGAGCCTCTTCGGGGGTCATGCCTCCGATGCGAGCTGCGGCGATGCGAGTGTCAGGCGCTCCGCGCCGCACCCATTCAACTAGCGCCGCGATCTCGGCATCGGACAGTTTGCCACCCTTTTCTTCTGGCGGCATTTGCAGCGCCTCGTCGCCGTACTTAACCGCGCGAATCAACAGACTCTCATCCGGCTCCCCCGGCGCGATCGGCACGCCACTGTCCCCGCCCTTGCGCCAACCTTCGCGCGTGTCCAGCGCCAGCCCGCCGTTCGTCTTGCCCTTGGCCGCCGAGTGGCAGGCTTCGCACCGCTCGACCAGCAGCGGGCGAATCCGCTTCTCGAAGAACTCCGCGTCGCTCTCATCGGCTTGCGCGAAAATCGGAAACGCCGAGCACACAAGCGCGAGGCTCACCAGGGAAAAACGTCGATTGACGATGACATGGCGGTTCATGTCAGTCCTTTGATCGGCTCGCCGTGGTACACATGGTGCGGCCGGTCGAGACGATCTTTCCAGGTGATGGTTGGCGGCAGGCCCAGCGCGTCGTAGATCGTCGCGGCCATGTTTTCGGGTTTCTGCGGATCGGTCGCGGGGTAGCCGCCGAGGCGGTCGGACGAGCCGATGACGGTGCCTCCTGTGACGCCGCCTCCCGCGAAGAAGACGCTTTGCACCGCGCCCCAATGGTCGCGGCCTGGCAAGTTGGATTTGGCACCGTCGAACGTGAAGACCTTCGGCGTGCGGCCGAACTCGCCCGCCATCACGATCAGCACATCGTCGAGCATGCCGCGCACATCAAGATCCTCGATCAAGGCCGAGACCGCGCGATCGGTCGGCGGCAGCAGATAGTTCTTCAAGTTGGGAAACGCTTTTTCGTGCGTGTCCCACGACTCGTCATTGCCAAGATTCACTTGCACCAAGCTGACACCCGCTTCGACCAACTGCCGCGCCATCAACAGCGACCAGCCGAACGAATTGCGGCCGTAGCGGTCCTGCAACGCATCCGGTGCCGAATGCACGTCGACGGCCTGGTGAACGCGGCCATCGTTGAGCATCGAAACCGCCGTCTGACGCAATTGATCGAACTCGCCGACCTCGCCGGCCGCGTCGAGCTGTCGCCGCTGTGCGTCGAGCGTTCGCAGCAACTGCAAGCGGCGGTCGAATCGATCTTGCAAGATGCCCTGCGGCAGCTCCAGCCGAGGTGCCTCGAACACGTAGTCCTGCGGGTTGTTGGGGCCTTCCCATCGCTGAAAGCCGTACTCCGGGAACGCGCCGTGGATGTACTTGGTGTCGTTGAACTGGCTCGCTTCGATGAACCACGGGTCGTGCTTCCAACCCATTTGGCCCGCGAACTGGCCGGGAATCGTGCGGCCGCTGACATGGACCAGCTTCTCCGGCAACACGGCCGCGGGCGGCAGATTGTTGCGTGGCGGAACGACTCCGTTGACGACCGATGCGAACGACGGGAAGTCGTTGGGGGTCGGTCGATTTCCGTCGAAGCCGGACGGCTGTGAGGTGCGGCCGGTCAGCATCACGTGATGGCCGATCGAATGCTCGTTGTAGGGATGCGTCAGCGATCGGACGAGCGCCCATTTGTCGCTGCACTGGGCCAGCATCGGCAAGTGCTCGCTGATTTGAATCCCCGGCGTCCGCGTGTTGATCGGAGCGAACTCGCCACGCACGTTGTCCGGCGCGTCCGGTTTCGGATCAAAACTCTCGTGCTGAGCCAAACCGCCTGACAAAAATATGTAAATGACGGCCTTATGTGATTGCGGCACCGTTGACGCCGTTTCACCGGCCAGCGATCGGAGTCCGGCAACATGATTCATGCCGAGCCCCAGCAGGCCGATGCTTCCCGCCTGAATCGCCGTCCGCCGGGAGATGCCTGCGTGCGTGAAGCCGGTAGGCCGCGAACAGCGGCTGTCGTGTTCAGCATCGTGTCGCATATCAACGAGTCCCTCTCACGAGGCCCGTAATTGAAATGAACTCTGTCACCAATCTACGAACCCCCGGCAGCACAAACTCGTCACCAGTTTAAGCCCTCGGGATTCTTGCATCAACGGAAAATGATCCGATAAAGTCAAACTTCGCTGCGTGGGTCCCTCGGTAAACCATGATTTCCGTGTGGCTCATTCCTCACGGTTGAATTGCAGCAAGTTGTGTCTTGCTTGTCACCAAACTCCTTGCCTTTGAATTGCAGCTTACAACCCGGTTCGAACAGCGATCCAAAATCGGCTTGGTGGTATGGTTTTTACAGTTTCGTTTTAAGCTTTTTTAGAGACCCGATATCGAAAGGTGTGGAGGAACTGATTTAAGATAGCCTTTTTCTGGCGAAAGACTCTCGGCCTATCGGCTGACGGCGCGGAAACCGGGGAAGTGGTTTGAGTTCGCGTGACGCTCACGAATTGGTCCTGTCAATAGAGCAGTTTGGCGAGACGTAACTCACCAGAGGATGGGGATGTCGAAGTGCCCGGAACAAATCGACACCGCAATTTACCCAAGCGCGGTTTGGTTGGCAACGCGGGAAGTAAAGCCATGGCGCAAGAGGTTCGGTTTCCGCCACTCCTGGTCGCGACCGCTACGAGTGCATGTTCTAGCGATTGAAAGCCTCGATTTGCGATCTACGCATTCAAAGTGTGATCAGGCCGTCGCATTGGGGGGAAATGAGCGAACGGTTGTTTGGTCGCGCCGCGTCCGACCACTCACGCGAGCCAGAAGGACCGCGAGACAGCTATACCGAACGTTACCAGCGACGGCTCGTTTAACGTGAGCGAGGAGGTCGGTAGCCTTCGATCGATAGACAAATGACGCCGCTTACGGGATGTGGGTTGCTCGCCGCGGAGCGAGTGCCCGGAAAGGATGGCTGCCGCGGCGCGATGAGTTTACAATGACCCCTGGGATTGCGAACCTGCGGATGGAAAGTCCGCCGACGCTGCTCGAAGGGAAGTGAGATGAACGCTGAACAACTCGATGCCCTCATCCTCGAGCAGGCACCGTATGTCTTCGATAGGATGTTTGGTGCGATGGAGAAAGTACGCGAGCGTCTCGAACGTGCCTGCGGCCCTGGCAGCCGCCGGTGTGCCCTATGCCGTGGTCGGTGGGAATGCGGTCGCGGCGTGGGTGGCGACGCGCGACGAAGGGGCCATCCGCAACACGCAGGATGTCGACATCTTGCTGCATCCAGAAGATGCCGGCAGAGCCACCGAGGCTCTCGCCGCAGCCGGGTTCCAGCGGGACAAAGTCATGAACATAACTTTGTTCCTGGATGGCCCCGACGGCAAACCAAGCCAAGCCGTACACGTCATCTGGGCCGGTCAGAAAGTCAGGGAGCAATACATCAGCCCCGCCCCGTATCCAGGACAATCACGCGACATACTCGGGAAGCAAATCATCGACTTGGTCGACTTGGTTCGGATGAAGCTGAACAGTAACCGCGACAAAGATCGCGTTCATGTCCGGGACATGATCGGTGTGGGTCTGATCGACGCGAGTTGGCCGAGCAAATTCGAACCGCCGCTGAATGAACGATTGCAAGCGCTGCTGGACGACCCCGATGGCTAACTACATCAGTTGTCAGTGAGTTGTGTGTTATTTCGCGCACAATGTAGACCGCACACTCCGTGTGCGGAGTTCGGCACACGGAGTGTGCCGTCTACAATTCTGCGGTCGGAGACCGCCTTAAGCGTACTCCGGCAGAAACCGCTTCCAATTCTCGTAGATGATGTTGTGGATCATCTCGTCCGAAACTCGGGGCAGCTTGGTGCCTTCGACGATGTCGTTCACTTTGTGCTGACCGGCGATGACTTGGGCCGCCGTGGCGGAAGGAAAATCAGAGCCGAAAATCAGCTTGTGCTCGACGCCGTATTCGATCGCCGTCATGAAGGCTTGATAATGACGCAGCGGGCGGTAGTGCAGTGCGGAGATGTTGGTGTAGAGGTTTGGGTGTTTGCGGATCAAGACGACGCACTCGTCTTCCCAAGGATGACCCATGTGCGCGATCACGATCCGCAGGTCGGGACAGGCGATGGCGATGTCTTCCAGCAGGATCGGATTCGCGTATTTCAGCGGGCCGGGACGCACAAAGGACGTGCCCTGATGGATGTTGACGGGGATGCCCAGCTCTTGTGCTTTGCGGAACAATGGCAGGTGTCTCGGATCTTGCGGATCCCAATTCTGATAGATCGGCGAACACTTCAGCCCGCGCAAACCCAACTCGTCGACATAGTACACAAGCTGCTCGATGCAATCGGCGTCGTTGGGATCGACGCTGCACCAGCCGATGAACTTCTCGGCGTGCTGCTTGACGAAGCGAGCGATCAGCTCTTGGTCGGCGTTGATGCCGCAGAACGGAGCCTTGATGCCGAAGACGATCACGCGATCGGCGTCTTGTGTTGCTGCGAGCAGTTGCTCGGGCGTCGAGTCGAATGCGTTCTGTGTCTGGACGTCGCTGCCGGCGAAGTAGACGTCGGTCGACAGCTTCATCTTGGCCTTCTTCGCCTCCCACGCGAACTCGACGAATTCGTCGGACAGATGATCGGGATACCACATCAAGTTCGTATGCGTGTCGAATAGCATGGGTCGTCCTTTAAGAGTCTCTTCGCTGACTGTTGTACGATGGCCTTCCAAGGCCAGGGCTTTTAACATCTTCCTGAAGACGGCGAATTCTTGTAAGTAACTG
>JAQBZB010000297.1 GCA_027622275.1 Planctomycetota bacterium
AGTGACTTCATCTTCGATGACCTGCATGCTGAGACTGATGGCAGCGGGTGACAACGCCTCAAGCAGTTTCTCCGTGACGAAACCATCCAGCACCGATGATGAAATCGAGTTCAAACATGGGATGGCCCCTGTCATAGTCCGATGTCGCCCGCATTGATACGACGCTCTCTCGGATGAACTATATTGCGGCGACATCCGGCGACTGCATTCGCCGCAGAAGATGATGCCACTCAATAACGCCGAGCCGTTGCGCGCCGGCCCAGTGCGATCCGGACGAACATCGTTGTCGCAAAGCCGCTGTTGATTGGTTTCAAACTGTTGCCAAGTGATGTATCCGGGGAATCGATCCCTGATCTGTACCTTCCACTGTTCCGGCGGCAGATGCTTTTTCCCGCGTTTTTCAGCATTTTTTGACCCGTAGTTCTTTCGCCTCCCGTAGCCATAAGCACCCGCATACAGCGGATGTTTCAACAATCCGTACACCGTCGTCTTTGCTGGCAAACGCCATTCGATCGGGCCGCCGCGCGTGCGAAATGGCAGCTTGATGTTGTGTGTTGCGAGATGCAAAAACAAACCGTGCGAGCTGCCCACGGATTCGAACAGATCAAAGAACATTTTCATGGCGTGCTGAGCGGAAACATCAGGATCAAGCAGTGGCAGGCCGTCGTCACCTCTGACGTATCCGACCGGTACGTCGTGAAAGAGTTCGCCTCGCTGAGCCTTGTTGAGACGACCGCGTTCCAGACGGATTTTCATCGTGTGCAGTTCCATCTCGCTGATAATACCCTTGAGTCCCAGCACGAGTCGATCGTTGGGATCATTGGGGTCGAAGAGCCCATCTTCGTCCGCAATGAGCGTGCGAAAGATGGCGCTGACTTCAAACAGGTCGCTCCAGTCTTTGGAGTTTCTCGCGAGGCGACTCATCTCAAGACCCAGCACGATGCCGACCTGCTGCTCGGTGACGAGTTTCAGCAATCGACGAAATCCAGTTCGCGTGGCTTTGCCGCTCCCACTGATTCCGAGATCTTCGTCGATGACGATGATTCGGTCTTGCGGCCATCCAAAGTCCACAAGGCGTTCCGTAAGCTGATACTGTCGCGCGGTGGATTCCTGATGATCACGCAGTTGCTGACTTGTGGATTGCCGAACGTACAGGATCGCCGACCGCTGCAGATGCTCGCGAGTGAGTTTGGAGGAGACATAGACAGGTGGTTGCTTCGGCTGCGGCGATATTTGCACAGTCGATGTGGCAGATGTTGGCAATGGGAGGGTGCTGTTAGCCATCAGCGTTCTCCCTGCTTGCGACATTTCGGAGATTCATGGCGCGGTCCGGTGTCGCGAGAACGACGGCTGGTACTATCGCTGGTGACTGATCGTGCGGCGTTTCTGCCTTTCGAGTCGCGGGCCGAGCTGTTATCCGCGACAAGATCTTCAGAACATCCCGTTGCACTGCCTTGTCCAGCCCCTGATTCCAGAGCTGTTCCAGCGGCAGTGTCGTGCCCTTCAGCGGGCGCGGGGGGGCACGATGGCTCGATCCGTCGATCGTGGCATGAGTCAGATCCTTTGACTGGTTTCAGCTCCCGAACGGCCATCCATCCGGCCAGCTTCCGCAGAGCTTCGAGCCCTATTATCCCGATTTCCCCACTTCGTCCAACACGGAATTCCGTGGTGTTATGGGGGCCGCTTTTGGGAAGGTCGTTTTCGTGCGCAGGTGCTTCTCGATGAAACGGCGATCGCCGCGTGCATGGCGTATGTGGACCTGAATCCGATTCGAGCGGGGATCGCGGCGACACCTGAAACCAGCGACTTCACCAGCGTGAAGGAACGCATCGAAGATCGGTCATCGGCAGGAGAAGTCTCGACACCGGACGCCCAGGATGTGCGCATTGAGCACGGTGAGAAGGCCGGGTGGCTTGCTCCGATTGCCCTCGATCCGCCGCGGCGGAAGGTTCGCGAGAAGTCCACAACTCGCCGTGCGAGCAACAAGGGATGTTTGTCGATGACGCTGGATCAGTACCTGAAACTGCTGGACTGGACGGGCCGTCAGATCCGCAAAGACAAAGTGGGAGCGATACCAAAGGACTGTGCTCCGATCCTTGAGCGTCTGGAATGCAGTGCTGAGACGTGGGTGGATTTCGTGAAGAATTTCCGTAAGCGTTTCCGGAACGAGGCGGGCCTACCACAAGCACGCCAGAATTTCCGCACCACCCGCCGCGCATCCCGGTCCTCAGTCAAGGCTTTCTGAGCGAGCGCTGGTGGCAGACTTCCGGCTGATATTTCCTCGCGAGATGGCATGAGAGTTGTCGCAACATGGGCGACCCCGTGGAAAAATTTCTTGGTTCGATTCATAATTCATACTTCTTACTTCATAATTAGCGTGGCCGGTTCGCCGGTTCGCCTCGCCGAGCCCCGGCAAACCCTAATTCTGGAGTCCACAACATGCGTTCGCTCGCACTCGCCGCTTTGTGTCTGGCCGCTACCGTCCTCCCCGCGCAGGAGAAACCTACAGTGAAGTCCACCGCTTACTGCCGCTTTCAGGCCGGCGACACTATCGCTTACGGCATCGTAGAGGGCCAAAAAATCCGCCAACTCGATGGCGATTTGTTCAATTCACCGACACCCACGCAAACAACGTTCGACCGCGCCGACGTCAAGCTTCTCGTCCCTTGCGAACCGAAGAACGTCTACGCGATGGCCGGCAACTATCAGAGCCATCTCGGCGGCGGCAACATCACGACTACCGTGACGACCGTCACCCGGCTTCGCACCGATCAAAAAACCGGCGAAACGACCTCCGACACGAACACCAAAGTTGACAGCGAAGCCCCCGGTACAATCCCCGTAAAATTCCAGATCTTGCAGCCGTTCCTCAAGCCCGTTTCTTGCCTCGTGCCGGACGGGGCCGACATCGTTCTCCCGAAAGACGCCGGGGCCGTCCATTACGAAGCCGAAATGGTCATCGTCATCGGCAAGATGGCGAAGAAAGTCACGAAAGAGAAAGCGAAGGATTACATCTTCGGCGTGACGATCGGCAACGACGTCTCGGCCCGCGTCTGGCAGAAAGCCGACGTCCAATGGTGGCGTGCCAAGGGCTCCGACACCTTTGGCCCTGTCGGCCCGACCATCGTCACCGGCCTCAACTACGACGACCTGCGGCTGCAACTCCGCCACAACGGTGAAACGAAACAGGACGAGCGGACGAACAAACTCATCCACGATTGCGCCGCCCTCGTCGCCGGCATCAGCCACGTCTGTACGCTCTACCCCGGCGACATGATCTTCACCGGCACTTCCGGCGTGACGCAGCCGATTCAACCCGGCGACACCATCGAAGTCGACCTCGAAGGTGTAGGCGTGCTGACGAACAAGGTTGTGTCGGAGGATTGATGTTCTTAGCGACATTCGCAGCAGCGTTGTAGTTCCAGTCGCGACCACAGCCCGGCGGCGTGAAAGTCGTTTATCGCAATCCCGTTCGTCGCGCGGTGCCGCAGCCAAAGGAGATGCTGGCATCACAGGTACATCCTTCATCACTGGGTCGGGCACATCAAAAGCGTGCCGGCCTCGACACCAAGCAGTCAGGCAACTTCCACGGTTCCATTGCCGGATGGATCGATTCTCACCGCATTCGGAACTGGATTTCGTTGTGCGGCAGACAGAAATATTCCTTAGGATGTTGGCCTTGGGCAGTGGAAGCTGAGCAAGGAATCGGTTAGCGGCGAGAAACGAATTTGCGATGCGGCCCCTGATTCCGATCTCCGCAACGGGCTCGATCCACGCACCGGTCAACCAACACTGCCAGCCCAGTGAGATTCGGCTACAATTGACAAGAATCAACAGGAGTTATCCATCGCGATTGATCAGGAAAGTTCTGAGAATTCCTTATCAAAAGCACCGACCCAACCTTTGTCGTCTGGAGAGAGCAATGATGTACCCATCAAATCGCCCTGTTTCAAATCGTCGGATGACACGACGCACTTTACTAACGGCCGGCGCGACAGGAGTCGGCTGGCTCTTAAGCCATAAGTTTTCGCTCTCGCCAGAACTTGCATTTGCGGCTGAATCGCACGAGCGACTGCGAATCACAAAGATTGAAGTCCACAACATCGCCGTCCCTTATGAGGATTGGATCGCCTACGAGTTGAACCATTATTACGGCCCTACGAGCCGTACTGTCTATGTGGTGCACACGAATAACGGGCTGATCGGTCTGGGGGAAAGCGGTTCGCCGGAACCTGACGCCGTGCAAGAAAAGTACATCGGCACCAATCCGTTCGATTGGGTGGGCGATGAAACGAGCCTCGGGTTGGGCATTGCGATGTATGATCTGATGGGCCAGGCCGCCGCCGTGCCCGTGTATAAACTCTTCGGCCAGAAATTTCGTTCTTGGATACCGGCAGCCTCATGGACCGTCTCGACGCATCCTGAACGAATGGCGAATGCCGTCACACGGTTTTCCGCCCGAGGCTATACATGGATGAAGTACCATTTGTCGCCGTTTGAAAACGTGATCGATCAGATGGAAGCGATGCAGGCCGTCGCCCCCAAAGGATTCAAAATCCATCACGACCTCACGATGGGCGGGACCGATGATCATGTGTTTGAGCTTCTCGAAAAAATCTCGCGTTATCCGATCGCCGGCTGCTTTGAAGACCCGTTGCCGGAAAAGGACATCGACGGCTATCACGAATTGCGTCAGAAATGCCGGCTGCCCATTCTGTACCACCACTCACCGTTGGGAGCGGGTTTTGAAACACAGCGACGTGGCGCCGACGGCTACATTTTGGGGCATGCCAAGATTGGCGATGCCATCCGCCGATCCGGTTTGTTCGCGCAACTGGAACTGCCGTTCTCGCTGCAGAATACCGGAGGCACTATCATCCGAGCCATGACGGTTCACATGCAGGCGGCCTTCAAGACGGCGCATTTGCATTTCAACAGCGATTCAGAAACGTGGAAAGCGGACGTCGTGAAAGAACGTCTCGAACCGATCAATGGCCTGATTCGCGTGTCGGAACGTCCCGGCCTCGGATTGACGCTCGACCGTGACGAATTGGAACGCCTCAAACAACTCACACTTCCCGAACAGCCAAAGTGGATCCTCAAGACCAAGTACGGCAACGGTACCATCATGTACAATCTCGCTGATCCTAAAGATTCGCTGTTTATGGTCCGCCCGGACAAACGCAGACTGGCAACGCACAGCTACGACGCCCCTCTCTCCACCGAGTATTGGGATCCGGATGACACGCCCGCATTTCATGCAATGTTTCAACGGCTTGAGAAAGAAGAAATGGTCCTGGAGCGTCCGTAGCCTTACTCCTGGACTCACCAAGCTGATCGAGGATTGCTTGTGTTTGGCGAGTTTCAGGGCAGGAAGAGTGGCGGGAAGTCCATTGAGTTTGTTGTCACGCCGGGTAGAATTAATCCTTCCAGTGGAGAAATACAACAGAATTGTGGAGCAGCGAACGTCTCCCCCTATGCTGAGGAACCCGTTATGAAAAATATGCAGAACGGACTTCGCAGCTGGAGACGATTTTGCGGGAGGATCGTCGGGTGCGTCAGCCTGTTTCTGGCATTCGCGGCTGATTGCCCTGTTAGCCACGTCGCTTTAGGCGCTGCGTCGGAAGAGGCATTCATAGCGGTTCGCAATCCTCGGACGCTGCCGCCGCAGATTTCGGCCGAGCGGATTCCGCTTGGCATCAGCGGCGACTACAAGCCATCCCTTGCACTGCTGCCGGATGGTGATCTGCTGCTCGTCATGTTCAACCAGGTTGACAAAGGCGGGGGGAAAGTTCGCGAAGAGATGATTCACTTTCGCTCGGCCGATGGCGGGAAGACCTGGGGCGAGCGACAGGTGCTGCCGCTGTTGGGACGCGAACCTTATTTCAGCGTGCTGCGCGACGGAACGTTGTTCCTTACGACGCACCTCTCGTCCCGCGATGTCCTCAATCCCGATGGGTACGTTCATAGCTACGTTCACCGCTCTGCAGACGGCGGCAAGACCTGGAGCACGCTGCGGATCGGCTCAGAAGATGTGCCGGGAGTCGCCGAGAAGACCTGGACGCACACCAGTCGCAATGTGCTGGAACTCCGGGATGGCACCGTGATTCTCGGAGTCTCCGCAGGCAGCAGCACAGACTATCTCTGGCGTTCGAAAGACAAGGGGCAGACCTGGGACAAGTCGCTGGTCTGCACGGTAGAAGGTTTCGAAGTGAAGAAACAGGGCTTTCCCTGGCATGCTGAAACCGTCTTCTGGCAGGCAGGCAACGGCGACATTCTGGCCATCGCCCGCTGTCACTCCGGTGCGTTGCCAGCGCTAGGGAACACCGAGATCCCTGAAGGGAATGACAACGTGGAGCGGATGGCCCTGTTTCGTTCCCGCAACGGCGGCGGGACATGGACCCTCGAGGCGGAGATGGGGAACGACTACGCCGAACACTATCAGGCGATCCTGCGACTGCAGGACGAAAGACTGTTGTTCACGTTTACCGTGCGAGCGCTGCGACCTCCACTAGGATTGCGGGCCGTACTAGGTACAGAAACCGCAGATGGCTTTAAGTTCGAATTCCGTTCTGACCGGCTCGTGCTCGACGAGAAGACTCCCGCAGACAAGCCCAGTGGCGGCGGTTTCGGAAACACCGTGCAACTGTCCAACGGCCAACTTGTGTCGGCCTACACTTACCGCGGCGAAGATGGCAACGTGCATGCGGAAGTGCTTCGCTGGGCATTGCCGTAGATCGGCTGAAGTTATCTCATGGAAATCATGGAAAGCCCTCACCAACGCCTGCCTAGCTCCACGACTGGTTGTCTCGATCGTCGGCGTTTTTTTTTGACTGCGGGTGCAGTCGCATGGGCGACGTCGCTGGCCGGAAGACGGGGGGCATCGGCGCAAGTGAATGCGGCGGAAACAGGTATCTCTCGCATCACCCGCGGCCCTGCGGATCTGACCATACCGCCACAGTCTGCCGAGGAACAGGTCTGCAGATACGGCGTCGGCGCGCCGTTCCAGTTGTCGCCGACCATGGCCGCTATGACCTGCTCGTTGCGCATCGAAAAAACCCCAGTCGGCGATTTCGAGAATGGGGTCGATGTCATTCTGTTCGACGACCTCAACCGCATCTCGGCCGAGCACGCCATTCCCGTTTCGCGCAACGAGAAATACGTTCACACGAGTACCAGCAAGCCGAGAATCATTATCAAGTATCCGCTCACGGGCGGATTCGTGCCCCTGGGTGCAAGACGCGCCGATGGCTCGCCGCACCCGCACGCAGGCACCGGATTTGGATTGTGCGAGGTCCTAGACTTCCCGATGTACGGAGAAACGAAAACTGGCTATTACCGCAAGGAGGACAAGAAGAAGGATATGATTCGGGGCACCGAGGTGCGTCAGCTCGCGTACGACGGCAAAGTCTTGCGCGTCGCCGAGACGGTTCGGACGACATTGGAGAATCCCCCGCAGGCCCCGGACAGTGAGTGGAAGCTTATCTGGCCCGGTCTGACCTGGGCCATTCCCGACGGCGACGATCTACTGTACCCGACCTATGCCGCGCGAGGCGACGCGACAACGTGGCTGCCCGAGCCGGTTGCCAGTGGAGTGGCGAGGTGGCGACGACAAGAAGGTCGATGGCGTCCGATCACCTTCGTCCCCGTCGCTCATCAGGAAGGCGCGGGAATGTGGGCCGAGCCGAGTCTCATCCGCGACACGGATGGATCACTGCTTTTCACGGCCCGTGGCGCCTATGGCGACTTTGACAACCTAGTTCGTGTCTGGCAGTCCGCCGACAACGGCGGCACATGGGAACTGCTCATCGATCTTCCAAAGGCCCGTGGCCAGGCTCCCGTGACACTCAACCAGGCCGCAGACGGTACGCCATACATCGTGGCCAATCTGCCGGGACACGAACGGGATTGGCTCGGACTGTGGCCGCTCCAGCCAGATCGGAAGGCACTCGGTGCGATGATCAGCGTGCGCAACGCAGTCGAGGACTTTGGTCTGCCTCCCAGCGGGCTGGTGTGGTTCATGGACCATCCCAGCGCCGCCACGTTGCGGTTGGCCGACGGGGATTGGCACCACGTGCTAACCTACCGACTGATGGATCGCGGCGAACACAGTGGCGGCGAACCGACGCCTCACACGGGCCAATATGTTGAAGAGGTGATTTCCGCCGGTGCGGCAAGGCCGCTATGGAATTTTGGTGAGGGATGAAGAGACGACAGCAAGTCCAGTGAGTGAGCACAATAATGGGCTATGGATACTACACACGATCTATCGTGCGATGGGTTTGAATGATCGCAACTCGCACTACGGAGTCTACTATGAAACGTCATGCGTCACTGATGGCAATGGCTACGGTAGCAATCGCAATGAGATTGTGGTCTCCGAATCCAGTCGAGGCGGGAGAATGGAGCCAGACTTTCGATCGGCTTCCCGCGGAATTCACGATCGAAAATCCGGGGCCTGCTGTAGCCCCGACATATTATGTGGTGGGACTGCCAGACCGATCTGTAGATCCCGTACGGAAGAGTCATGGTCTGACTTGGAACGGAGTCCGACTTGCGGAGGAGTTGTTGAGTGAAAGCGTGCTGATTCTAAGGCCGAACGGAACCGGGAACTGGGGCTACCACACGGGGTTCGATATTTTCCGCGAACCGCAGTTCAAGAACGGCCGTCGTGTCGATCCCCGAACACTGGTCGAATACGACAAGTGGCGATTCGATCCATTAAATCCCGTGAGTCGTGTAGGGGGAGACATGAACCAGTTGCGGCTTCACCATCTGGAGCCGACACCCGCCGTCTACCGCATCGCGTTTCCGCCCACAATTCGTATTCGGAAATTCCGCGTAGGGTCCAACTGCGATGCTTTGGGCAGAGAACATGTCAGGATACAAGTGCGATTATTTTCGGATGTCGAACGGAAGATGCTCATCGCGGAGCAGGTGGTGGGACACGGGGAACCAACGCATCAATTCCCGACCGAGTTTGCCGGGCTCGATCACAACAGCGTGTTTCTTGAACTCTCGGCCGAAGGGCCTCGGGGCACTCCCGTTGATCTGTACTGGACCCGGTTTGAAGCGGACCTCGATACCAGCCAGGTGGAACTTCCGTTGTTGAACACGGGCGAGAATCGATTCCAGTTGAGCGACGATGCCGACAGTTCGCACCAGGTCCGAGTCCAGGTGTCTTGGGAGGACCGACCGTCACCTGATCGCCTGTGGGACGATTTTGAGGGGGAGTCTCAGTGGAGCGGCTGCAAAAAAATCGTGGGTACCCGCGATGTTGGCCTCCCGTTCACAGGCCGCGAATTCGCTCGAGCCATATTCCCGGCCAACGGTCAGGATTTCGGTCTGAATCGGGACCTGCCAAATCTGGATCTCAGGAAACACAATCGGGTGGGAATCGCAATCCGCGCGATTCGCACCGCCCCGATGCGAGCCGTACTGCTCGGCATTAAGAACCACGATACACACTATCAATATGTGCGTCCGAACCCCGGAAGCGATTGGAGCTTTCAGACGTTTGACATCGGTGAATTTCGTCGCGATCGCGTGGTCGCCCTAAATATCTACTGGTTAGCCCAGCCCGGCTTTAATCGTCCTGATGAACCGTGCGTCTACGATGTCGACAGCCTCTGTTTTTGGCACGAAGACAAACCTGCCGCCCAGGCACCATCGTTGCCCGAGCACGTTGCCAGGTATGTGTCCCCCAATACGGCAGCGATTCCCGGTTCGCCATCGCGCAAAACGCCACCGATTCAGGAATGGTTTCCCATGGGGGTGTACGACGGCATTTGCGGGCGAACTGATCAGGAGTGCGTATGGCTCTTCGACCAGATGAAGCGACTGCACATGAATGCGGTTTATGTTTCCAACGGTACGCTCGATGGGTTGGAACGAGTTCTTCCTCTCGCTGAGGCGAGAGGGATTCGCCTGATCTACCAGGGCGGCGGAGAATCCAGTTTGTATGCAGAGAAACTGGCGACGACGGAAGCGCGGCGGCAGTCTCTCGTCGGCGTGACGCTGCCGGCTGCGGAAAAGACCATCCCGCAGTTCGCCGATCGCTGGGGGCTGGCGGCCTGGAGTCTCACCGAGGAAATCGACGCAGAAATGTCGCTGGAGCTGAAAGAGTACTACGCGCTGGTTCGGCGATTAGCGCCAAGTCAGCCACCGACCGTGCTGCATAACAGTCTGGAGGCGGCGGTGGCCGACCTTCAAACGAATCGGCCTCTGGTTGTAACGCACGACTTCTATCCCTACTTCTGGTCGCCGCAAAGCGGTCCGTCCAACCCCGGACGTTCGATCCCCTATTTCCGAGGCCGAGTCAGCAGCTATTACCGGGCGTGCCGCGAACACGGCGCCAGTCTGTGGATGATGCCACAGGCGTGGGGCACAACCGAGTCCGCATCCCTAGAGGCGCCAAATTACGGCTACCGCTCCGGTATGCGAACACCTGAGCCTGGAGAAATCAAGCTGCAAGGATGGGTCGCCGTCGCAGAAGGAGCCACGGGAGTCATGTTCTACACCACCTTGGCCGGGAACGATCAGGAACGTCAGCTTTGGGACGCTGGCTGGACCGAGACGGACAACACTCGTGTGGCAGGCGAATTATTCGAGCAATTGTCAAGAGTCGCCCCTTTGCTCTGTCGTCTTGAGCGCGACTATCGAGAGTCCGACTTTGTCTCCAGCTCGACCACGAACGTGCTGGCGCATAGCTTCACCAGCCGGGCCGAATACGGTGCTGGAACGGCACGCTATGTTGTGATTGCATCGCTCGATGGCTTTCAACCACAGACGCTGGACTTGAAGATCCACCATGGAACTCATCGAGTCTACGATCTGGGGGCCCGCCGAGATGTTACCGACGGACTGAAGGCAATCGAACTGGCACCAGGCGAGGGCAAAGTACTGCTGGTCGGAACACCGGCAGATTTCGACGCCGATTGCCGACTGATCGATTCGGAACATTAATTAAAGAATGATTCTATCATCAACGCGCAGTCGTTTGGTTCACCTCGAAACGAGCAAGTCATGCGAGTTCGAACTGTTCGGAAAACGATTCTGTGCGGAGACTCGGCACGAATGCGATTCAAGGCCGCGTCCGTCGTATTGGCCCTCCTGGCCAGCGTGTGGATGGCAAGTTCGATTCGGGCCGAGAAATCTGCGGGAGTCCTGCCATCCCGGTGGGTGACGAGCTTGCCATCCGTGGCGATTGCCTCCGAGCACAATGTGATCGAGCCAGTGGAAGTGCGGGCATCTGGTTCAGGCAAAGGCTGGATTTCGGGTCAGTATCGGCTCGGTCCAAGTGGAAATCCAGGATGCCTCCGGCCCGCCGATTCCCGGCTTCGCACAGGAAGACTGCTGGGAGATCTACGGTGACAGGATCAGGCAAGTGGTTGCATGGAAGCAGGGGAGCGACGTGAGCCAACTTGCCGGGCAGCCGATTCGCTTGCGCTTCCTCATGAAAGAAGCCGACCTGTACGCGATTCAGTTTCCGTAGGAACGTTTGAGAATTAAGTGGGATAGGCTTCCAGCCTGTCGACAGGCTGGAAGCCTATCCCACAGCGCCTAAGCAATAATGTCCACCACCGGTTCACCTCCATGAGCGATCAGAATCGGGCGGCCGCTGCGGTCGGGGACCGTCTGGTG
>JAQBZB010000298.1 GCA_027622275.1 Planctomycetota bacterium
CCCGCCGAGCCTTTCCCCGTATGGCTCGGCAGGAGCCTCGCCCTCCCAAAACTCAAATCGGGAAGTTGTTGATAATCACTTTCTAAGAGTTGAGGTTCTGGTTCCCAGGCTCCCGCCTGGGAACGAGATGCCAAGCCGATGCCGGAACTGCGAAGCTTGTTCCGGCCTACCTTAAACGAAACAACTTAATGCTCAATCATTTGGGAACGATCATGCATCTCCAAGAACTCATCGGCACACAGAACACTCGTCGCAGCTTTCTCGGCAGAAGCCTGACTGGCTTAGGTGCGACGGCGCTGGCATCGCTGATGACCGAGCGAGCCGAGTCGGCGAACTCGGACGCGCATGGTGCCATCGAGACCTTGCACGCCCCGCAACGCGCAAAGCGAGTCATTTGGCTCTGTATGGCCGGCGGCATGTCACACTTGGAGACGTTTGACAATAAACCAAAACTCGCCGAGATGCACGACAAGGATATGCCCGAGTCGTACACCAAGGGACAGCCGATCGCCCAACTGCAAGGCCAGAAGTTGAAGTGCTTCGCGCCACAGCATCCCTTCAAAAAGTTCGGCGACGCGGGACAGGAGTTGTGTGAAATCCTCCCGCACCTCGGCAATGTCGCTGACCAGTTGTGCATCATCCGATCCTTGCAGACAGAAGCCATCAACCACGATCCGGCACACACTTTTATGAACACGGGCACCACCATCTCGGGACGCCCGGCGATGGGTTCGTGGCTGACGTACGGATTGGGTGCGGAAACCGAGAGTTTGCCTGGGTTCGTGGTGTTGACGTCAATCGGCAAGCACGGACAAGCCCAACCGATCGCACAGCGTCAGTGGCATAGCGGCTTCCTGCCCAGTCGCTTTCAAGGCGTCGAGTTCCATTCGACGGGCGATCCGGTCTTGTACGTCGGCAATCCACGCGGTGTGAACCGCGACCAGCAGCAGGACGTCGTCTCGGCCGTCAATCGATTGAACGGAGCATTGAATGCCTCGGTCAGCGATCCAGAGATTGCCACGCGGATCGCCCAGTATGAATTGGCGTTTCGCATGCAGACCAGCGTGCCAGAACTGATGGACGTCAAGGACGAGCCCGCACATGTCTTCGAATCGTACGGGACCAAGGGCGGCGACGGCACGTTCGCGGCGAATTGCTTGTTGGCTCGGCGGTTGGCCGAGCGCGGCGTCCGGTTCATCCAACTGTATCATCGCGGCTGGGATCACCACGGGAATCTCAAGAACAGTGTCCAAGGAACCGCCACGGAAGTCGATCAACCGACGGCGGCACTGATCAAGGATTTGAAGGAACGCGGCATGCTCGACGAGACATTGATCGTCTTCGGGGGCGAGTTTGGCCGCACGCCGATGGCACAAGGCAACGGCCGCGACCATCACATCAAAGGCTTCTCGATGTTCCTCTGCGGCGGCGGGATTAAAGGCGGCATCACCCACGGTGCCACGGACGAATTGGGCTACAACGCGGTGGAAGACGTCGTTCCGGTGCATGATGTTCATGCGACGATGCTCCACTTACTGGGCATCGATCACCTTCAGATGACGTATCGCTACCAGGGACGCGACTTCCGGCTGACCGATGTTCATGGCGAGCGGATCGACAAGATTCTGGCGTGAACGAGTCGATCCGGCTCGGCCCATTCCGATGGTGCGGCCTGTGCGGACGATAACGACGCTGTGGTTACGTTCGATCAATCTGTGACGGCTATCACGCGCGCGAATGGGCCATGCTCGATGTTTGTCGCCGTTTGAGTAAACGGTTCCCCAAGCCGTTGACGATCCGTTTCATAACCACGATTTGGCGAACGGCGAACGGATTGTAGACCGCCCGGCCCGCAAACACGGATGTGACGATGCGTCGACGACGAGTAATCTCCTTGCTCAGCCTTACTGGCTTGTCGCTGCTGCACGGTTGTGCGGATTCTTCCGCGCCGAGTACCGCCGATCACCAGTCATCTTCTCGCGATGCGGTCGTGGTCGCGACTCACTTCGAATCATTGCAAACCATCGACCAGTTGCTCGACGAGGCACCGATCACGCGGTTGCCGGCCGCGCAGCACGAGTCGACCAGGTTCTGGCGTTTGCCGCCGGTCGACCCGATTCCGGTCCCTGCCGCGCCGACGCCGGCTCCGCGGCGGAGTTTCGAGCGTCTTCCCGGATTGGACTGCGTTGCCGCGGCCGAGCCACGTGCCTACGCGATCGATCTGACGGTGAAACAAGAAGCACCGCCCGCCGTGTCGCTCGTGCCGTCGATCGTCAAGATCGTGACCGAGAAAGAGGAAACTCCTGCCCCCGTCGTCCCGGCGAAACGATTCGTGCAAGCCAAGGCCCCCAAGCCGCCGCTGCCTCCGTTGACCAAACACTCGGCGGCGGCACCGGGTGGTTCGGCCGGATGGTTGATGACCGGAACGTCCTTGGCCGCGGTGTCGCAACGAGCGGACGACATGATCGATCGCGGTTTCGTGTTGGCGGAGAAGGGTGCTTTCTATTCGGCGAAGTCCGAGTTCCAACAATCGCTCCGAACGGTCGCGCAAGCGTTGGACACACATTTTGGCGGCAGCCGTTACAGCGAAGCGTTGGCGGCTGGCTGGTTGGCATTGGAAGAGGCCGACGATTTCGCCGCCCAGAGTCAGCGCGGTCCCGTCGTCGATGTTGGATTGATTGTTGAATCGCATCAAACGCCCTTACTGAAGGATTATGCGTTGGATGATGTTTCGCCCGTCCTGGCGATGCAATATTATTTCGCCTTTGCGCAAGAGCAACTGGTCGAAGCTTGTGGCCAAGCTCCGGTCGCGTCTCGCGCGCTGCACGGACTCGGAAAGATTCACACGGTGCTCGGCGAGAAGTCTGGCTCGGCCGAACGCCTTCACGGACCGAAGGCGATGGCGTTTCAGCAAGCGGCGTTGGCGACCGATCCGGACAACTTCCTGGCGGCGAACGAATTCGGTGTTCTGTTGGCTCGCTTTGGCAGGCTGCATGAAGCTCGGACGGTCTTGCAATACTCGGCCGCCTGCTACCCGCTGCCAGAGACTTGGCAGAACCTATCGATCGTTCACCAGCGTCTTGGCGAAGCGAATCTCGCTGCGCAATCGGTGGCCAACTGGCAACAGGCGTTACAGCAATCGGGCGGCAGCCCGTCATCGTCGGGACAAGCGGACAACCGTTCGATGGTGCAGTGGGTTCCGCCGCAAGCTTTCATCGGACAGCAACCGGGATCGCCGATCGTACCGTCGCTGCCCGGACCGGCGACACCGCGCGAACAGCCCGCGCAGGCCAAGAAGAAGTCCGGATTCCTGTGGTGGTAATTGACGGCCGGGACGCCGTCTGGAGTTAAGGTGCAATGAGCAATGGATTGACAATGCGAATAACGGTCGTCGTGGCCCTCGCCGCCGCCTGTGCCGCGGTGCTGGTGGGGCAACAGCGTGCTGCGTCGAAGCATGCGACGGTTTCGGTCCGTGACACCACGGACGCAACGCGAGCCGACATCGGGGACAATCGTCGATCACACCCGGAGGTGATCGAATTGACTCGCATCGACGGCACGTCCAACGCGGTCCGACTGTGCCAAGCGACGTGTGGCATGATGCTGGGGGTCGATTGCAACGGCTGCGGGACCGAATGTCGCGAAGCACGCTGGGGGGCAAGTCGTCCGATTCCCTGGGAAGTGTTCGCGCAAGGCGATTACGTCGGGCCCGCTCGAATCCAGCACGTTCCTGAATACGCACTGCGCGTGAACGACGTCCTCGAGATCGTCTATTGGTTCACGCTCGAATCGAGCGATGAAGCCTATCGATTCGAGGTTGGCGACGAAGTGATGGTTGAGTCATTCTCCGATCCGACCCTGAATCGCGGCAACTTGGATTTAGGACGCGGCTTGATGATTCAGCCAGACGGCACGATCACCCTGCGGCTGCTCGGGCAAATTCCCGCCGCTGGTCGCACCGTCGAGGAGCTGCGCGATGCGCTCGAAGAACGATATCTCGAATACTACAAGGTGCCGTCGATCACGGTGACGCCTTTGAAGACGAACGCTCGGCTGGAAGCATTGCGTTCGGCGATTGATGCTCGATTCGGACAAGGCGGTCAGCTACGTCGTGTGACGGTCACGCCGGAAGGGACGATCCAGCTGCCAGGCATCAGCTCGACACAAGCGAACGGCTTGACGATCGAAGAGTTGGAACGCGAGATCGAAGAACGGTACATCTCGGAAGTCGGGCCCGGAGTGAACACGACCGTGACGCTGTTTCAGCGGGCCCCGACCTTCGTGTATGTGATTGGCGAAGTTGCCACGCCGGGTCAGTACCAAATGCAAAAACCAACGACCGCGATTCAAGCGTTAACACTCGCCGGCAGCTGGAACAATGGGGCGAATCTCCGTGAAATCGTTGTCTTGCGACGGAACGACGAGTGGCGGCTGATGGCCACCAGGTTGGATCTGCGTGGTGCTTTGCTCGGCGAACGGCCCTGCCCCGCCGATGACATCTGGCCGCGCGACTCGGACATCATCATCGTGCCCAAGTCGCCGATTCTGTTGCTGGACAACTTTATCAATCTCGTGTTCACGCAAGGACTGTACGGCGTCGTGCCGTTCCAAGGCCTGTCGGTCAACTTCTCGAAGGCCAGTACGATCTAGCCTGGATTATTCACGACACGTGTAGGGTGGGACAAGGAAACGGCGTTCGCGCGGGTCGGTGCGTGTTGTCCCTCGTTTGATTGCCTTGACACGTTGATGTCGTTAAGTCTGCCGTTTCCGCCGACCCACCATGAACTTACGCACGCTTGTCACAGCACGCAACAGCGCCAACAATGGGCGCTGGGTTGGCGCGATTCGGTTCGCGGCGTTCAGGTTCTCTTCTGACTGGGAAGTCAATCTTCGGCATGACAAACTCGCGGATCGCTGACATCTTTGACGAGATTGCTGACCTGCTGGAGTTTCAAGGCTCCAATCCTTTCCGCGTGCGGGCGTATCGCCATGGAGCCCGCATCATTCGCGATCTTCACGAACCGGTCACGGCCGTGCTCGCCGACGAGTCGCGGAAGCTGACCGATCTCGAAGGCATCGGCAAGGATCTCGCGGACAAGATTCGCACACTCGTCGAGACCGGCGTGCTGGCACAACATCAAGAGCTGCTAGCGCAAGTCCCCGCGACCGTCCTCGATATCATGCGCGTCCCCGGACTCGGCCCGAAAAAGGCCGCGTCGCTCTACAAAGAACTGAACATCGCTACGCTCGACCAGCTGAAAGCCGCTTGCGAAGCCGAACAGGTCCGGCAATTGAAAGGCTTCGGTGCCAAGACGGAACAGACAATCCTGCATGGCATCAGCATCGCCGCGGCGGCCAACGAGCGGGTCTATTGGTCTGAGGCGGACGCCGTCGCGCAGGACGTCAAAGAGCACTTGAGGAGTTGCCGGAGCGTCGAGCAACTCGAGTTGGCGGGGAGCTTTCGACGCGGCAAGGAAACGGTCGGCGATCTCGACGTGCTCGTTGTTTCGCCAGATGCCGCCGAAGTGATGAATCGGCTGGCCGAGTACTCGGAGCTGGCCGAAGTGATCGCTCGCGGCGATACCAAGATGTCGATCCGCACGAATAAAGGATTGCAGATCGATCTTCGTGTTGTGCCCGCCGAGTCGTTTGGGGCGGCGCTGCAATACTTCACCGGCTCGAAAGACCACAACGTCGTCGCACGCGGACTGGCCAAACAACGCGGCCTGAAGATCAACGAGTATGGTGTCTACCGGGTCGACGGCGACAGCGAAGAGTATATCGCGGGAGCCTCCGAGGAAGATGTCTATGCGACGTTGGACTTGCCCTGTTTCCCTCCCGAATTGCGCGAGTCGCGCCGCGAATTCGAGTGGGCCGCAGCCGGCGAGTTACCCGAGCTGATCTCGGTCGATGACATTCGCGGCGACTTGCACATGCACACCACCGCGACCGACGGACGCGCCACGTTGGAAGAGATGGTCGCCGCGGCTCGCCAACGCGGACTCAGCTACATTGCGATTACTGACCATTCGAAGCGAGTTTCGATGGCACGCGGGTTGGATGCGCAGCGAGTTCTCGCTCAGTGGGAGGAAATCGACACGCTCAACGCACGGCTGAAAGGCAAATTCATCGTCTTGAAAGGCATCGAGTGTGACATTCTCGAAGCGGGCGGCATGGATTTGCCGGACGATGTGCTCGCCCAAGCGGATTGGGTGCTGGCCAGCGTCCACTACGGGCAGCAGCAATCTCGCGACCAGATCACGAAGCGCATCTTGGGCGCGATCGAGCATCCAGCCGTGACGGCAATCGCGCATCCGACCGGTCGGATCATCAACCGTCGCGAAGCCTATGAAGTCGACATCGCCGCCGTGTTCTCCGCCGCCGCGAAACACGGCAAGTTTCTCGAACTGAACGCGAATCCCGCGCGGCTTGACTTGCACGACGTGCATTGCGCGGCAGCCAAGAGTCACGGCATTCCGATTGTCATCAACACCGACGCCCACAGCATCGACGGACTCGACTGCATGCGTTACGGGATTCTTCAGGCTCGTCGCGCCGGACTGACGAAGAACGATGTCGCGAATACCCGCACTTGGCCACAGCTGAAGAAGCTGATCGCGCAGTGAGGGTAACACGTTAATCGCTCCCGGCTACCCGCTCGGCGGCTCGGCTGGTTCAGAGAAGGTCGGTGAATTCTTCAACGGTCAGGCCTGCCTGCCGAATGATCGCGCGTAACGTCCCCTTCGCAACTTCCGAATGGTCAGGAATGGTCAAGCGCCGGTGTGGCGGGCCTGCTGCCGCAGAATCATGTGGCTACCGCGTTGCCGATCCAACACGTACCCGATCTTACCGAGAGCCGTGGCTACTTCGCGACCCGATACGACTGGCAAGGTACTCAGGGTGTTATCTCCACGACCTCTTCGGTGATGGACGGTGGAATCGGCTCACCATGCGCTTGCAGACTCTCCAGATACCCGGCGATCGCTTCCTTGATATTGTCAATGGCTTCGGAACGCGTTTTCCCTTGAGAAATGCAACCAGGAAGCGCAGGAGCTTCGGCGACGTAAACGCCGTCTTCATTCTGCTCAATAAGGACACGATATTGCACGGCACTAACCTCTCAATTTCATCATTGATTACTTCGGGGGCGAATCGCCCACAAGTTGAGAATATCACAGGTTTCCGCCGCATGCGACTCTATAACGGCTCTCTCTGCCTCGTCCAGTCTACTGGCGCTGCGTTCTCGCGCGCAATCCGACGAGTTCCAGCAGCTTCAACGCATTGGTCGTGGGGGCGATCCCGGGATGGACTTTGTAGTCGAAGGTCATTGTTTCGGCAGCGCCGCTGCCGTGCAGTGTCTCGCGAAAATGGACGGTCGTGCAGGAGTTCGAGATCGCCGGGCTGATGGCGAGTTCCAAGTCGTGCGTCGAGACTGCTCCGAAGGCTTCGCGTTCGAGCAAGTGCGATAAGACTTCGACGACCGCGATGTGCCGCTCGGTCGAGTTTGTTCCTTGCAGGATTTCGTCGAGCAAGAAGAGCAAACGACGTTCGCCTCCTTGTGCCGCGGTGGCTTGATCCACGACCTCTTTCAAGCGACGCAGTTCGGCCATGAAGAACGAGACGTGATCTTGCAGCGAGTCGCTGATTCTCATGCTGGTCGCGACAGCCAGCGGCGGCATCTTCCAATTCGCGGCACAGACGGGGGCACCCGCTTCGGCCAGCACGGCGTTGACTCCGATCGAGCGCAAAAGAGTGCTCTTCCCGGCCATGTTGGAGCCCGTGACTAACAGGAAATGTCCCGCCGGACCAACCTCGATGTCGTTGGCGACGCGTTCTTCGTCTTTCAGCAACGGATGACCGACGCGCTGGCCGACGACGCGGTCGCAGTCGGCGCTCACCACGGGAAAACACCAGTCGGGATTATCGTGCGCCAACGATGCCAACGACGCGATCGCCTCGAACTCTCCCAACGCATCAAACCACCGGCGCGTGAATTTGCCGTAGGTCATCTGCCAGGTTTCCAGCCGTGCCAGAACGTGAAAGTCCCACAACATGAACAGTTGCAGCAGCACATAAACGATCCAGAGAATCGCGTCGTGGCTGATGCGAGCAAACGCAATGATCCAACTCAGCTCGTGAAGATGTTTTAATGCCGAGCGGTCTTGCATCGTTACTTCTTGTTTGATCGCCGAGAGTCGCGATGTCGACTCGGGAATCTGATACATCAATTCAAACATCGCGACGTAGCGGCTGATCTGCCCGTTGCGCGTCGACACGGCGTTGAAGATGTCGTGCGCCTGGCCGGTGAAGAGCACACTGATCACGCCGTTGATTACGACGATTGCGATTCCTGACCAGCCGGCAACTTCGGGAGTCACCAGACGCAGCACTGCCGCGACCATGACGGCCACACCTAACAGCGGCAACAACCTGGCGGCCCACAGCAGCCACGGCCTGCGGCGCAGCCAAGGTTCGCTTTCCGCCCAGGCAATGAACTCAGCGGGGCCCGTCTTGCAATCCGCCAGCAGGCTCCCCTGGAGATTGAACTCCTCACGCAAATCCAACAGCGGTGCCAGCTCTTGCACGGCGTGCTGCCGCTGGGCAACTTGATCCGGCTCGGCAGGTGTGACTAGCCAGTCACGCAGCAAAGTTTGGCCTGCAACGGTGTCCGCACGGTTCAACAGTTGGAACAACGACGCGTTGCCAAACAGATCCAGATCGTTGGCGATCGCCGCGTGTTCCTTCGACAGATCGACGGCGACGACCGGCAAGTTCTGCCAATCTCGCGCCAAACGGGCCAGTCCACGCTGGTTGATCTTTCGCTTCGTCCGCAGCCGATGCAGCCTTCGTTCGAGATGCTCGTGATAGCCGACAACCGCAACAAATCCGACGATCCCGACGACCCCGACGGCATAGAACGGTGATCCGCCGCCGCCTGCCCAAGCGGCAAAAAAGATGCCGATGGTGGCAAGGAAAAGGACGATACGTGCTCGGGAGACAAGCTGGTCGAGTTGCGACAGGGAACGCGCCTCGTCAGCACATTGCTCAACTCTCTGGCGATAAATCGAGGCGATATCGTTCATGCTTTGAAGCCTTATGGGAGCTAACCTTCCTTGCAAATTCCATAAAAGGTTGCTGATTTGGGCTGGCTCTGATATTAAGGTGAACAAAGAGTTCTGACGAGGAGTCTCAGCACATGCTTTCTTTCTTCGAATCCAACCGGTGTCATGACCGCCGCGACTTTCTCCGTGTCGGAGGGCTGGCGCTGGGCGGTCTGTCGCTTCCCGGCCTGTTGGCGGCGCGCGCGAACGCAGCGGGAAATGATTCCGTTGTTAAGAACAAATCGGTCATCTTCCTGTTCATGCATGGCGGTCCTAGTCAGACGGAAACCTTCGATCCGAAGATGACCGCCCCCGCCGGTGTCCGCAGCGCGACCGGGGAGGTGGCGACGAGCATACCGGGAGTCACGTTTGGCGGCACGTTCCAGAAGCTGGCTCCCTTGGCGGACAAGTTCTCGATCGTGCGCAGCTTCAAAACCGGCAACGGCAATCACGATATTAAGCCGGTCGTGTGCAGCGACACGGGTGGCGCGAACATCGGCTCGCTGTATGCCCGCGTCGCGGGAACGAACGACCCCAAGACGGGAATGCCGCGAAACGCCGCTCTGTATCCGCGAGCCGTCGATCCAGAGACGATGCCACAGATTCTGAACTTCGGCGATTTCGCATCGACCGGGACGTTGGGTAACGCTTATGCACCGTTCATTCCAGGCGGAGGAGGCAGCCTCCAGGAAAGTATGAAGCTGGCGATTCCCCGCGAACGGTTGGACGATCGCAAGTCGTTGCTGTCGACACTGGACCGTATCCAACGAAACGCCGACGCCTCGGGCGAACTTGCCGGACTCGATCGGTTTCAACAGCAAGCCTTCGACACCATCATTGGCGGCGTCGCTGACGCTTTCGATCTCGCGAAGGAAGATCCCGCCACGATCGCACGTTACGACACGGCACCGCTGGTCCGTCCGGATCAGATCAGTACGCGTTGGAAGAACTACTACCACTACCTCGACAATGCCAAGTCGCTCGGCAAGCTGCTGTTGTTGGCTCGTCGTTTGTGCGAGTCAGGGTGCGGGTTCGTCACCGTGTCGACAAGCTTCGTCTGGGACATGCACTCGGACGAGAACAATGCCGGTGTCGAAGAAGGGATGCAATACATGGGCGTGCCGTTTGATCATGCGGTGTCCGCCTTTTTGCAAGACGTGGAAGCTCGCGGATTGAGCGACGACATTCTGCTTGTCTGTTGCGGCGAGATGGGACGCACCCCCAAGATCAACGCTCGTGGCGGACGCGATCATTGGGGCGGTCTTGCGCCATTGCTACTGTCGGGCGGCGGTCTGAAGTCCGGGCAAGTGATCGGCCAATCAACGCGAGACGCCAGCGAACCCGCGACCGAACCGGTGACCATCAAGAACCTCGTCGCCACCATCATGCACACGCTGCTCGACGTGGGCCAAGTTCGCACGATGACCAATGTTCCCGCTGACGTGGCCCGGGTCATCACCGGCCCCGAGCCGATTCGTGAACTGATGAATTCATGATCCGGAAGAAGCTGGGCCGCCGAACACTAGGTAATACAGGGCTCGAAGTCACACAGCTTGGTTATGGCAGCATGGGGCTGCGCGGACCGCGGACTTGGGGCGTGCGGGTCGTGAGCGAAGAGGCCGCGGACGAGTTCTTGAATCGGATGCTCGATGCGGGGATCAATTTCATCGATACGTCGCCCGACTACGGCATCAGCGAACAACGGATCGGTCAATACATCGGCTCGCGGCCCAGCCAATTCACCCTCGCGATCAAATGCGGCTGTGTGTACACCCAACACGAAGATCATCTGGAAATCGACCACATTTGGAAACCAGACGTCATCCGCCGCAACCTCGAAACCAGCCTCCAGCGGCTGCGAACCGACAAAATCGACATTCTGCAATTCCACGGGGGCGACGCCGAAACGCTACAGCGGGAAGGATTGATCGACTTGCTGTTGGACTTTCGTGCGCAGGGGATGATCCGGTTCATCGGCGCTTCGAGCAGTCTGCCCCACTTGCCGGCGCTGATTGAACTCGGTGTGTTTGATACTTTTCAGATACCGTACTCCTGCCTCGCCCCGCAGCACCACGATCTAATTACTCGTGCCGCCGAGGCAGGCGCGGGCATCATCATTCGAGGCGGGATCGCGCAAGGCGGGCCTGACGCTGAGATACAACGGCCGGCGTTGAACGAAGTTTGGGAACGTGCCAGGCTCGACGAGCTATTACCAGCGGGGATGCGCCGCGCTGAACTGCTACTTCGCTACACGCTCGCCCATCCGCACTGCCACACCACCATTGTCGGCACTTGCAATCCGAACCACTTGGCTGAAAATCTGGCGGCCGCACGTGCCGGTGCTTTGCCCGCGAACTTGTCCGAGCGAGTTCAGCTACAAGTACGCTCGATCGCGAAGGACCTCTAGGTCGCGTTAGGCAACTCCTAGAAAATAATCTACCGGTTGGGAGGGAACCGGAAGCCAGCACTCACCGTGCGAGGCAATCGGTCGTAGTGGTGGCTTCCAGCC
>JAQBZB010000299.1 GCA_027622275.1 Planctomycetota bacterium
CAGGCGCGACGATGTAGGGCCGCCCCGTTGGGGCTCAGGCGACGCTCGCAACCGACACCCAGGGCGGCGTTTCGCTTGCCCTGGGCTGACATAGGATCGCCCCCTTGGGGCTACAAAACCCGGAAGAACTAAGGATCGCGTCAAGGCCAAGTTTTCAACTTACCAGCCTCGCCCTCCCAACGCGCCCTCCGGGAATTAGATTGCCCACGGGTTCTTAGGTGCTAGGCGTCTCGTCTAGAGCAGGGATTTGCAGTCGGGCACGAAGACTTGCTGACGACGAATCGATGGGCACGTGGGGTTGCGACAGCGTGCGGTCTGTCATGTTTCGTCAGTCGGGAGCACCTGGGCCAGTAACGCCAGCGTGTTCGCGCCCTCAGGCGTCAGCCAGTCGGGCTCGTCGCGGAGGATCTGCCCGGCGCGAGTCAGCAATTCGTCGCGCTCGAAGAGGTGGACCAGCAAGTCGACGGGCAGCGCGTTGGAGTTGTCCAGTTCGGGGCCGTCTTCCAAGCCGAAGTCTGACCGAACTTGGATCAACGCGTCGACGAACCGCTCGTCGTTCTCGCAAGTCGCGCGAATCCATTTTCGCGACTTGGTCTTTCGTCCGAACTGGTACCACTTCTGCACGATCTTCATGAACTGAGGATGTGCCGCCAGTTCTCCGTTTTGGCTGGCTTTCTGGATTCGCCCATCCAGGATCTTGAGCACTTCCAGCAGCTTCGTGGTACTCGCCTCCGCCGTCGGAGCGCTCGTGGCATCGGCGAAAATGTCGACCCGGTAATCCAACGTGTCGAGCAATTCAGCCGCGGTCAATAATCCGGCGTCCTCCGCGACGGACGAGCGCAGCACCTGGAGCCGCTGGCCTGGAACTTCAATGCGAAGGAGACAATCCAACAGGACCGAGATCACCCAGTGAATGTGATCGAACAAGCGGTACTGGGATTCCACATCCCGGACGGCGGCCAACTGGTCGCCCCGCCGCATGATCGCGCGGAACAGCTTGTGTGCTTGGTCCGCAGTGGCCTGTTCGCTGACAAAATCGGCCGCTTGCTGCAGCAGGTCGTCGACCCAGTTGGACCCCCGTTTCTCCTCGAGTGGACCGAATCGTTGCAAGGCATGTGCAAACGCCGTGGCGTCATCCAGCAACTCCACCATGTGTTTCCACTGATATTCCGCGACTTCGCCCGAGCTGAGTCCCAAGCGAAAATACGTGTCGAAGTGCTTGACGGAACAGACCCGCTTCCGCTTCTGCCAAGCTTCGAGAAACTCTTCACCGCGCATCGGCCCATTCAGCGCCCAGGCAACTTTGGGAAACAGCGATCGCACGATCGACTGCACCGCCGGGCGATCGCTCTGGGGAAGTTGGGCGAGCCAGGCGGCGTGAAATTCGCGCAATCTGACCCATCCTTGCCCCTTGGTGTCGCAGTGGCCGACGAACAAATCGCTGAACGATCGAATGGCCTGGATGGCCTGCGAAGAAAAAGACATCAGACAACAGATTCCCAGCATGTCCGGGAAATAGATCTGGCCCGCCAGCGTGGGATACGTGAATCGCATCACGTTCAGCAGCCTTGTGCAGGCCCGCGGCGTGCTCAGGAAGTGCTTGACGCCTCCTTCGAATAGCAGGCGAAAGTGCCTTTGCCCTTCGCTGTCGAGGCTGCTGGCCGTGGATTCGATCGCCGCCAACTGGGCGACGACCATCCGTTCGAGCGTCATCCGACCCGGCAGCGGCACGTCGATCTGTAACTGGACAACCTTTTCGAGATACGTGCGGCCATCGACACCCAGTTTGTCGCCGATCGCCTTCACCACCACCTCGTAGTCAAATGACAACACGTACGTCGTGTTGGGAAAGTCGGCCACGGCGCGCACGATCAGCAGTAACTGTGTCATCTCCTCGGGCGTGAGCCGATCGATGTCGTCCATGAAAACCAAGATGCGGCGCTTGGAGTTGCGGAAGATCGAATTCACTTCGTGACGAATCAGTTCGATGTCGCGTGAGGCGGGATCGGCGGAACTGACCGGCGCGCCGGGAGCCGCGATGATCTCGGCCAAGTGGTCCAGGCCGACCGTGGCACCGCCCAAGGCGTCTTTCACGGCTGGGCGACTGACCGCCGCGGCGACCTGCTGAAGAAACGCGGCCACCAGCCGCCCGCTACCCGAAAACCACCACGGGTTGAAGCGGATCACCAGCGGTTGTTGTTCGGGAGCGGTCGCCTCCAACTCACCGGCGACCAGGTTCAGCAGGCTGCTCTTGCCGCTGCCCCACGGTCCGGCCAAAGCCAACACGACCGAGTCGGTACCCTCTGCCGCGCGAATCGCTTCGGCAAAGGAGCGCACAAACGCCATCCGATCGAGCCGATCGAAACCAGGGTTGGTGATCGGCGCGTCGGGAATCAGGTGCATTGGGCCTGGTGATTGTTGTGACATGATCTCTCACTCTTTCGTAGCCTGGGCGGTGCCACCATGACGCATCGCCGGATGGCGGGCGCAGCTTTTAGTCCTTCAGCTGGAACAGTCGCTTTAGTGCATCGAGCAGTCCGTGATGCGAACCGCTGTGGGCTTCGTCCCGCAACGATTCCAGCGGCGGATGGAGTAGTTTGTTGACCACACGGCCTAGCGTCTGAGCGATTTCGGATTTGGCATCGTCGTCGAGGTTGGGCAGCTTCTTCAGCAGCCGCTCGAGTTCATCGGCTTTGACGCGGTCGGCCTGTTCCTTGAGCCGACGAATCGTCGGCCCCGTGGCGCGGTGATGCAGCTCGGCCATGAACTTGGCGGTTTCGTCCTCGATGATCCGTTCGGCCTTGGGCCATTCCTTCTCGCGGGCGCGTTGATTCGCTTGGCACGTGTCCTTGAGGTCATCGACGCAATAGAGATAGACGCCAGTAAACTCGGCAACCGCCGGTTCGAAGTCACGTGGTACCGCAAGATCGAGAATGAAGATGGGATGCTGAGCGCGATCGTGGTGGATTTGTCGGAAGTCTTGTGCCGTAATAATCGGCTCCGTCGCGCCCGTTGTCGTGACCACGAGGTCGGCTTTGACAAGCAGCCGTTTCAAGTCTTCCCACGGAGCAACCTCGCCCGCGATTCGTTTTGCCAACTCGTGCGCCCGATCCGCGCTGCGATTGACGATCGTAATGTGTTTCGCCCCCTCGTCGATGAGATAACGGAGCGTCTCTTCGCCCATTTCACCGGCACCGATCAGGAGCACTTGCTTGTCGTCGAAGCGCTCGAAGAACTGCTTGGCAAAGTCGGCGACGGCAACGCTTGGCACCGAAACCCGCTTCCGATTGATCGCGGTCTCATTGGCAATCCGTTTGGCGACTCGGATGGCGGCTTGGAATGCGGCATGAGTTAGCGGACCGGTCGCGTCATCAGCCGTCGCCCGTTCATACGCCTCTTTCACCTGCGGCAGGATCTGTGCTTCGCCGACGACCATGCTGTCGAGGCTGCCCGCGACGGTGAATAAGTGCCGAATCGCATCTTCCCCCGTCCGCTCAAAGAGTTCGTTGAAAACGACAATTGGATCGAGGCCATGGAATTCGGCGATGAATTCAACAACGTCATGGTGCGACGGGAATCGTTCGGCACTCTCCGCGGCGAAATACAGCTCGACTCGGTTGCAAGTCGACAAGACGACGGTTTCCGTTTCCGGGTACAGTTGCCGCAACCGCGATAGCGCATCGCGGGCTTGCTCGGGACTGAACGCGAGCCGTTCACGCATCTCGACCGAAGCGTTGTGATGGCTACACCCGACGACTTGGAGCTTCATGCCGCACCTCCGCCGGATCTGTGTTTTTCGTCACGGCATTCCGCTGCTATCGCAACCCGCAGCGTGAGTTGTGAAGTTGCACACGTTCTTTCGCCCCCAGGGGGCACCGACATACCAGCCCAGGGCAACGCCCTGGGAACTCGAAACAACACGGCGTCCATCGCCCTGAAAGGGCGCGACAATGATTTGGCGTGTGCGTTGTTTCGCCCTTCCAGGGCTTCGATCGCATCGCCGACTCCCAACCCAGGGCGTTGCCCTGGGCTGATAGGTTCGGCCCCTTTGGAGTAAGACAGCCGAAAATACGCAGCTTCAAATGGCGAAAGCCGGGAATCACAACAAGGCTTCTCGCTGACGCTTCGGGTTGCGGGAGGTGTTGTCACACTGGCCGTCGCGTGCGATCCAAACAACACAAAGTAGAGCGCAAGTCCCAAGAATACGAAGTTGGCGAGCGTCAAGTACGCGACTTTGTTTCCTTCGCGTGCCGGACGGTAGATCGATTCAAAGATCGTCACGACCGTCAGCCACAGAAATAGCACGCCCGACGATAACACGACGGGATCGGTCCAGCTGACAGTCCCCTGCCCCGCTTTGCTGATCAGATTCAATGCCACGCCCGAAACAAGCCCGGCTGCCAGCAGGCAAGTTGAAATGAACAACGACTCGCGGTTGAACTTTTGAAGCCATTCGAGACTCGGCAGGCGAAAGCCGCGTGGCGGCGGCAGCTTGTGTTTCAACCGATAGGACTGCAAAAGATACATCAACCCCGTCGCAAATCCGAGCGTCACCGCAGTTGTTCCGACCAGCAACGTCAAGCCATGCACGAGTCGCCAAACGCTGAGGGCCGTGCGGGCGGGAAACGGAGCCGCGTCGTGAAAGAAGGCCGCCAGTCCGATCAGACCCAACACGAGCGGCAGTAGAAACACACCGATCGCATTGTCTGGACGGCGAATCATGAGTCCTAGATACGCCGCGGCAAGCACCCAGGCCGCCAGCAGACAAAAGTCATACCAACTCGATAGCGGCGCAGTCGCGCGCTGGGCCAACTCGCTCTGAGCCTGGCCGATCAAGTAGAGCGAATGTGCGAGCAGGCCGATGGCGGCAAGCGCCAACGGCACGATCGCGGGGACTCGCCACCGCAACAGCAATCGCGCAATCTCCACGGCCAACGCAATCACGTAGCACGCGGCAAAGCAACTGATCGTCATTCCGGAGATTGAACTCATGTTGGGATTTTTCCGCGGCGCGCTCATCACGGCGGAGCGTGATGGCTACTTTACGATTCCAAATCGTATTCCTTGAGCTTCTTATGCAGCGTGTTGCGGTTGATACCGAGCTTGGCCGCGGCCTTTGTCTGCACGTTGCTACACGCGAGCATGACCTGCGCGATCAGTTCTCGTTCGACGCGGCTGACGATCTTCGTGTGTAAGCTGTCTTCTTCTGGCCCGGCAGTCGCGAGTCCTTGTTGCACAACTTCGTACGTCAGTGTTTCTAAATCAGCGCCACGAAGGCGGCTCCCGGGCGGCTTTTCGGAACCGGTGACCGAGTCTGGCAGGAGGTCGAGCGTCAGTTCGTCCGTTTCGGCCATCACGACGGCTCGTTCGACGTAGTTCTGCAACTCGCGGACGTTGCCTGGCCAATGGTGAGCCTGCAGCGCCTCCATCGCTTCCCGCTGAATATGGACGACGAATCGCTCGTTCAGCTCGCTGTAATAGTTCAGAAAGTGAGCCACCAGTTCCGCGACGTCTTCGCGCCGGTCACGCAGTGGCGGAATGTCGATTGGCACCACATTGAGCCGCCAGTACAAATCTTCGCGAAATCGTTCCTCTTCGACCTCGCTCATCAGGTCGCGGTTGCTGGCCGCAATGACTCGAGTGTCGACGCGCACGGTCTGTGTGTCGCCAACGCGTTCAAACTCGCGTTCTTGAAGAACCCGCAGCAACTTGATCTGTAAGTGCAAGGTCGTCGAGTTGATTTCGTCCAGAAAGATCGTGCCGGTGTGAGCCGCTTCGAATCTTCCCGTCCGATTGTTTATAGCGCCCGTGAACGATCCGCGGACATGTCCAAATAGCTCGCTTTCCAGCAAGCCCTCGTTGAGCGCTCCGCAATTGACCTTCACGAACGGCCCGGAGCCGCGGTCGCTCAAACGGTGGATCGCCGTCGCGATCAGCTCCTTGCCGGTGCCTGTTTCCCCCAACAGCAACACCGAGGCGTTGCTCCGCGCGACACGCCGCGTCAGGCGATACACGTCTTGCATCGCGGGACTCGACCCGATAATTCCCGGAATCGGTGGGCCCGTGTCAGACGAGTAGTTGAAGTTAGCGGCGGACATCGAAAGTCGAAGGATACACGTCGCCGAAAGACCGCCGGTGTCGGTCCGGTTCTATTCAGCTTCGGCAGCGCCTGCGTCTCCTTGGTCGGATGATTGGCGCGTTGGTAGTTCGATCGAATCGAGTAGCGAACCGAGGACCACCTGCGTCTCCTGATCGAGGATCTTGCTTTGGTTATAACGATCGTATTGCAGCACGATCTCGGTGCGGGCAAGCAGCACGCCGCGTCGCGAAATCGCCGTACCAAATGCCGCGGCGGCCGCCTGCCGCTCGCTCAAACGTCGCGAGTTCTGGCTGGCCAAAGTGACTAGCAGCCGTTGCGCGGATGGAGTACCAAATAGGCCTAGCACCCGAGCCGCTTGATCGGTCAGTTGCGGTGTGTGCATCGCCTGCTCAACGGCCGGCTGAAGGCGAAGCAGATCGTAAAAGGGGTATTCCTCGCTCTGCTCCGCAAGTCGCGCCAAGTGATCGAGCGCGGCGGACGCCTGTGCCATTCGTTCGTCAAAGCTCACGATGGCGTCACCGCCACGATTAAGCAGCCGGCGGGTGGCGAGCGAGACGCCGGTCACGTCGTGAGGGCGCGGAAATGTTTCGGCGAGCGGATCGTTTTCCGTCAATCGCTCCATTTGGCCAAATCGCTCCTGTCGAGCCATGAGACCGATGGGAAGCGTTGCAGTCCGTGGATCGCGACGCAGCCGTTGGATTAACTCGCCCGCCGCCGGGAAATCGACGGCGTCGCTAACCAAAAAGAACTCATAGTCCGGGTATTGCACCGAAAGCCGGAGCGTTTGGCGGCCCGTTTGGGCAGTGTCCGCTTCGAAGCCAAGTTCATTCAACATGCCGACCAACGTTTGGGCTTGATCGGTGCGGGGATGAGCGACCAGCGCTCGCCGCGAGCCGACCGTGCTGGCGAAGTACCCAAGTGCTTCCGACAAATAACTCGAACCGGCAAACGGCTCCACGGGATTCAATGTCATAATCGCTTCGACCGCCGCGAACCGGATCCGCCGATCTGAGTGTTTCAGGCACAACGCGAATAGGCTCGCTCGCCCGTCGTTGCTTCGAAGCAACTCCTTGTCGCCAATCTCGCGCAGCACTTCAATCGCACCAGTCGCGGCAGCATACTTTTCGTGCTGCAACGCGTATTCAAGCACGTCAGCGATCGCGTCAACGCCCAAAGAAGTCGCTGACGCATGTGCGGTCCCGTCGCCCGTTGGAAGTGGTTTGTCGATTCCGTTCGTTCGTTTCGCTGACTCCAACGTCGCTGTCAGATAGAGCCTCTGATGATCGACATTGTCTGGCGAGATCGCGTACAAATCACCGGCCAATCGCGCCGCCATCATCAACGACGCCGTCGCGCCGGGATAACGCCGCTGAACCGGTGCGTTCTTCGCCGCATCCCAACTCCAGAACGTAATCATGTCTTCGTAGTCGAGCCGCCCGAGCAGTTTGCCGTCGAGGTATTGCTGCGCTTCACGCGCGAGATATTGCTCGGCATCATGTCGTGGCGGCAATTCTCCTAACAGCTTCTTTAAGCCGTACTCGGCGGCTTGCCGGACGAGCGCATCGGGAGCGCTCGTGAAGTAAGGACGCAGCAAATGCGGAGTCACTTGCGAGGCATTAAGTCGGCTGAGTACGACAATGACTTGCGGCAGCAACGCTTCGTCACGTGTCTCCAACGCGCCGACGAGCGGTCCGACCGAGACTTCCTTCAAGTTCACCAAAGTCGCTCGAACCGCCGCATGTTCGGTGCTACGGCCGCCGTCAGCCAGGACGCCGATTAACGCGACAACCGAATCCGTGCCGCCCGCGCGAAGGTCGACCAGCGCCGTGTGGCGGATGGCGACATCCGCATCGCTAAGCTTGTCGATCAGCTCGGCAAGATGTGCCGGATCGTGCGCGGCCGCGTAGGCCGCGTCGAGGACGGCCTTGCCGAGTGCCGGACCTTCGGGAGCATAACGCCCATCACGCGACATTCGCATGAAGATGGCCGACCCCAACTCGCGATGCAGTTGGACGAGCGTACTCGCATCAGGGCTGCCGTCGAGCAACTGCTTCAGGTATTTTTTAGCTTCGTCGGGCCGCCCCAGATTTACGACGTTCCGAATGGCTCGTCCCAGATCGGTCGCGGTCTGAGGATTCGACTTGCGGATCGCGAGAACAACGGGGTCGGTTTCGCCGTCGTCTTTGGGCTGAGCCTTGCCCGCGGCCGCAGCCTGGCCCGTGCCAGGCGGCAGTGTTTCACCGGTGCCGCCAAATGGATCAGTGCCGATCCCGAACGGGTCTTGGGCAACGGTCGACGTGGCCAGCAGGCAGCTGCCGAGGAGCAACGCAAATCGGAATGCGACTGGTTTTCTCAACATGATGTAACTCGTCGTTGATGGTTCGAATTCGTTACGTGGCCGTTCGCTCCGCGAACGGAAAGGTCACGCTCGCGGAGCGAACGACCACGTACATGACCAAAATCTCATTCGGTTGTGTTCAGTTTCATTTTCCAATGCTCGACTTGCTTCGCGACTTCGACGGAAGCCGTTGAGCCGTAGCTGACAAATGCGTCGATCGCTTTATCCACGCCAAGAACATCATAGACGCCTTCGTCTAAGTCCGCGTGTGCTGCTTGGTAGTCGCTCAACGGCAACTCGGCCAGCGAAACTCGTTCGTCCATTGCCTTGCGTACGAGCTGACCGACCAGATGATGGGCGGTTCGCTGCGGGATGTTACGGCGAATCAAATACTCCATGAACGTCGTGGCATCCAAATACCCGCGATCCAGCCCGGCCGCGATCGACTCGCGATTAAGCTCGGCACCTCGCACCAGCGGCGCGGCGATCTCCAGGCAGGCCGCCACGGTGTCGACGGAATCGAACAGTTGCGGCTTGTCCTCTTGCAGGTCGCGGTTGTAGGCCAGCGGCAGACCCTTGACCAGCACGAGCAGTGCTTGAAGATTTCCGACAACGCGTGCCGTCTTGCCACGAATCAACTCCATCACGTCCGGATTGATCTTCTGCGGCATGATCGACGAGCCGGTGCAGAACTCCTGAGGCAGCGTGATAAAGTTGAACTCGACCGTCGACCATAACACCCACTCTTCCGCGAGCGTGCTGAGATGTACGGCGATCAACGACAACGCGAACGCCGTTTCCAGCACGAAGTCCCGGTCGCTCGATGAATCGATACTGTTCGCCGACACGCCTTCAAAGCCCAAGCGGCGGGCGACATCTTCGCGGTCGATCGGGAGCGACGTACCAGCCAGCGCGGCCGTGCCTAGCGTCGATACGTTGACCCGTCGGCGGCAGTCTCGCAGCCGCTGGCGATCGCGCTCAAACTTTTCGCAATAGGCCAGCCAGTAATGCGGTGCCAGAACGGGCTGGGCTCGTTGGAGATGGGTGTAGCCGGGGAGAATCACCTCGGCGTCGCGGTCGCAACGGCTGACGAAAGCTCGCTGAAGCTCGACCAGTTTGGCGTCGATGCCGTCGATGGCGTCGCGAACCCACAACCGGAAATCGGTCGCGACTTGGTCGTTTCGGCTGCGGCCTGAATGCAGCTTTCTGCCCACATCCGCCAGGCGATCGATCAGCGCCTGCTCGATGTGCATGTGAATATCTTCGAGATCCGATCGCAGCTCGAAGTTGCCCGCCTCGATTTCTGCGCGAATTTCGAGCAGCCGCTGCTCGATTTGCTGCTGTTCTTCTGCGGCGATGATTCCGTTGGCTGCCAGCATCTGGCTGTGAGCGATCGATCCGGCCACATCCTGCGCGTACAGCCGGTGATCGAAGCTGACGCTTTCGGTGAACTGCTCGACGAGGCGATTCGGACCTTGTCCGAAAACGCCGGATCTGGACGGAGTACTCAACCGCTGCCTCGTGTTCTAGCTGATCAAGCATCTCACACAAAGAGACACCAAACTCTTTATGCTAAATGGCTTACGGCGAGGTGTCAACGAGCGGATTATTCCGGTTGCACACGGAATAGGCAGTCGGACGGTTATCATGCCGTCGGACGGCCACTGCGGTGAGACCACTAGTCCCACGATTGTTTTGCCAGAGCTGGTATTTGCTAGACGTGTTACAGGTATATTGGTGACATGTGAGGTGCGTTGCCATATCTAGCATGCCGCGACTTGGAGGCCGCGCGATGATGAATACGATTGTCGCAGACACGGGAACTGTCCGGATGCCGATTACGCTCACGACGCTTGATGCGTTTCGCGAGTGGATCCATTCGGACGGGGTCGCGGAAGATACACGAGCCTGTTTCTTGGACGGCGAGGTTTGGATTGACATGAGCACGGAGCAGCTGTTCTCGCACAACCAAGTCAAGAAAGCGTTGACGATTACGCTGGGCGGGCTCGCCCAGTCCCAGGGAACCGGGCGTTATATGCCCGACGGAATTCTTTATTCCAACGCGACGGCAAATCTCGGGGCCAAGCCGGACGGAGCCTACTTTAGCTTCGACAGCGTCCGCAGTGAAAGAGTTACTTTCATAGGCGGAGCGAAAGAGGGCGTCGTCGAGTTGGAAGGATCGCTGGACATTGTCATCGAGGTGGTCAGCAACAGTTCGGTCAAGAAAGACACGAAAAAACAGCCGAAACTTTACTTCCGCGCCGGAGTAATTGAGTATTGGCTGATTGATGCCCGCAGAGAACCACTGAGTTTTCAGATCCTCCAGCGAGGCGCAAACAAATTTCAATCGGCTCCGGAGCGCGACGGCTGGCTAAAATCGAACGTGTTCGGCTTGGAATTCCGGCTCGTCTGCCAGCTTGATCCCGTCGGCCAGCCGGAGTTTGTGCTCGAATCGCGAGAAGGTTAAGGCTAAAGTTCCAAGTATTCTTCCAACGCCTCGCGCATTACGTTTGGATCAGGCCTGACCCCGGTCCAGATCTTGAATCCAATGACGCCTTGATTGACGAGCATGCCCAGCCCATCCAGCGTTTTGCAGCCGCGCTTGCCGGCTTCACTCAGGAAAACGGTTTGCGGTGGGTTGAAGATCACATCGGCGACAACCATCGCGGGCTGTAGCGAGCCGTAGTCCAACGGCACACGAGCCGCTGCGTCGCCGAGCCCGATCGACGTTGCGTTGATGACGATGTCGGTTCCCTCTTCGACGGGATAATTGCCATTCCACAATCCGAATTTCGCCGCGACTTTGACACGTTCGTTCAGCAGAGTCACGAGTTCCTCGCCCCGCTGCGGCGACCGGTTCACGATCGTGATCCCTGCCGCTCCCGATAGACCCAGCTCGACGGCAATGGCTCGTGCGGCACCCCCCGCTCCCAGAATCACAACTTTTTTGCCTTCGGGAGAAGTCACTTCGCGGAGCGATTGGACAAAGCCTTTCCCGTCGGTGTTCTCGCCGATCAACTTGTCATCGACGCGATTGATACAGTTGACTGCACCCATCAATTCGGCGGCTTCGCTCAGGCCGTCTAAGTGCTGAATGACTGCGACCTTGTGGGGAATCGTGAAGTTTCCGCCTTTGAACCCCATCGCGCGGACG
>JAQBZB010000300.1 GCA_027622275.1 Planctomycetota bacterium
CAAGTCGCAAGTGCTTGTGCGATAGAGATTAGCGAATTCGTCCAGCTCGCAAGTGAGTTCGAAAAAAGTTCAATAGACGTCCTGTCACCCCGACTGATTCGTAACATCAAATCCCGTCAGCGGTTGCGAAGGTGACTGTTGGCGGGATTTGAACTTTTCTATCTCATGCGGGAGGTGACGCAATCCAGCTGACGGCAGCGTCAACGCCGAGGATTCGTGGGGCTGAAGCGCGGCATACCGGGATTCATGAGCGCTTCATTGCTGGCGTCCGCTCGGTGATCTGGCACCTTGCAGAGCGGTCGGTTCAAGTTGCTTCAATGCATTCTGTGCGCACTCCCACGCGATACGTTCGAGGTACCGGGCGTCGTCGTTGTTGATTCGTCCGATGAATCCCGCGCCGGCATTGCGGCGCATCCACTCCGGGAGCCGGGCCTGATAAGCGTTCGGCTCGAACTTCGCATAAGCGACTTCAAGTTCGGCCTTGCGAGCTTCTTTCTGCCCCTTATTCAAATGCGGCCAGACGTGGAACTCGCGGGGGAGTTTTCCTTCCGGCGAGGTTCTCGTCAGAGTGGCATAGAAACAGGCCAGATTCAGGAAGTGGCCGAGATCGCCGGGATGAGAGCTGTCCTGTGGATGCTGTAACGCAAGATCGGGACGCTCTTCGTAGACTCGCGACCAGGCAGAAGAGCAGGGAGCGAACAGCTTGATGCTGTTCTGCCTGGCCAGCGCCATGATCCGCCGTCGTCCTTCCTCCTCCCGATCTCCTTTACCCCAGCCCATTTCGTAAAAGATTGGTTCCCCTCCTGCGGTTCGAATGGCCTGGCAGTACTTCGTCACAGCCTCCCTGTGTGCCTGACCGTCTTCGTTTCCGTCGTCATCTCCGGTGATGAACCGGCACACGACCATCAGGCTGACATAGTCGAACTTCTCGTCCCGAATCTTGTCGAGGAACGACTGCCCCGGCTTGACTCCATACTGGTAGTTGCAGTCCGGGTTGAGATAGACACGGATGTCGCTACCGCTGCGGCCAACGATTTCCGCGGTGACCGGCTTTCCCTCGTGCCCGGACATCTGGCCGTTGACGATCCTCGCCACTTCGCCGGGAAGATCATTCCAGTACGTGCTGCTGCTGCCGGCGAACAGCAATCGCACGGGAGGTGATGCTGAAGGTGTGTCGTGATCAGACGGTTCCGCCGCCAGAAACTGCCCGCCGGAAAAGGTCAGTACGGCCAATGCGGTCAGCAATTGGATACGCCGGTGGACTCGGCTGGAGTGCTTCGACTTGTCGAAGCTTTGGACTTCTGATTGTTTGCGGAATGGTTTCACGCTATCAGCTCCTCGGTCGTCAAACGGAAATATCCAAAGCGGCGACGAGTCGCCGCACTCCAAAGTGTCAGGCAATCACTTCGTCGACCACGCGCCCATACACGTCGGTCAGGCGGAAATCGCGGCCGGCGTAACGGTAGGTCAGCCTCTCGTGATCCAGCCCCAGCAGGTGCAGGATCGTGGCGTGCAGGTCGTGCATGTGAACTTTGTTTTCGACGGCGAGGTAACCGAAGTCGTCTGTCGCGCCGTGGCTGTAGCCCGGTTTCACGCCACCGCCGGCCATCCAGATGGTGTAGCCGTGCGGGTTATGATCGCGGCCGGGGTTGCCTCGATCGATCTGAGCCACGGGCGTGCGACCGAACTCACCGGCCCACACGACCAGCGTGTCATCCAGCAAGCCACGCCGGTCGAGATCCTCGATCAATGCCGCGACAGGCTTGTCCGTTTGCGCGGCACTGGTGGGCATGTTCAGTTCGATGTTGCCGTGATGGTCCCAGTGGTAGCCGGTGGCGACCTGGATAAACCGCACTCCGGCCTCGGCCATGCGACGGGCGAGCAGACACTGCCGGGCGAAGACGTCGGTCGGCTCCTGATCCACGCCGTACATCGCGAGCGTCTCCTGGGTTTCGCGTCCAAGGTCGAGCACTTCCGGCGCGATCGACTGCATCCGGTACGCGAGTTCGTACGACTCAATGACGCCTTCCAGTTGAGCGTCCCCGCCCGAGGCCGTTGCGTGCAGCCGGCTCAACCCGGTGATGGCCTCGACCTGCTCGCGCTGTCGCGTGGCGGAAAGCAGATCGCTGCTCAGGTTTTGAATCTCCGGCAGCTTGTTCGCTGACCGGGCCAGCTTGATCGGCATGGCCTGATGCTTCGCCGGGAGGAATGAACTGCCGTAAAGCCGCACGCCGCCGTGCATCGTCGGGTAGTCGAGCGCGACGTAAGCGGGCAGATCGTCGTTGCCGCTGCCCAGTCCATAGCTCACCCATGCCCCCATGCTGGGCCGCACAAACGCCGCTTCACCAGTGTGCAACCGCAGGACCGCCTGTCCGTGAGCTTCGCCCTCGGTATGCAAACTTTTGATCAAGCACAGCTTGTCGATGATCTTCGCGGTGTGCGGAAACAGTTCCGACACCCATTGCCCGCACTCGCCATGCTGCGTCCATTTCCATTTGACACCGAAGACCTTGCCGAGCCGGTCAGGACGGATCAGCCCCGGAAGCTCAAACGGCAAGGGCTTGCCATGCTCGCGGTTCAGGATGGGTTTTCGATCGAACGAGTCCATCTGCGAAACGCCACCGTGCATAAACAGCATCACAACGCGTTTCGCTTTCGGTGCGAAATGCGTTCCGGCAGCCAGCGATGCCTGTGACGTCAATCCGGCCAGAGCCAGACCGCCGAAACCGCAGGCGGCCGACCGCAGTGCCTCGCGACGGTTCAATGAATGTGGTTGTTGATTGGTCATCAGCTACTCCACGAATTGAAACTGCGTGCTGCCGAGAATCGTCTGGCAGAGCTTCATGATGTCATGCCGCGTCAGCCCCGGTGGCCCATCCGCCTGACGTTGCAGGTAATCCACAAGCAGTCGCCGTTCAGCGTCCGTTGGAGGGCGGGCGGCGATCCACGCGAAGGTCTCGTCGACCACGTTCGACAGGCTGGCGTCGCGTGGTGTGTCCTCGAATTTCGTCGCGGCGATCCGTTCGGCACTGGACTGCACGAAGCTGCTGTTGAGGAAATACAAAGCCTGCGGAGCGACGACCGTCTTCGGCCTCGCGCCAGTCACCATTGCGTTATTTGCAGAGTCGAACAGTTGCAGCACGTCGGGTTCGAGCGTGCGGATAACGGGCTGATAGATCGTGCGGCGGTTGTCCTGAATCTTCAGGTAATCGCCCAGGTTGCTGACGTCGCTGATCGGCAACGAGTCCAGCATTCCCTCGCCCGACGTTGCGTCCAGCCGGCCACTCAGGACAAGCAGCGTGTCGCGGATTTCTTCGGGGTCCAGCCGCCGCCGATGCTGACAGGAGAGCAGACGGTTCTCCGGGTCGGACTGCGGTGGCGAGCCGACGGATTGCCGATAGGTCTGAGAAACAACGAGTTCCCGCACGAGAGGCTTCAGCTTCCAGCCGTTGGCGATGAATTGTGTGGCGAGATTGTCCAGCAGTTGTGGATGCGACGGCTGCTCACCAGTGGTTCCGAAGTTATCGACGGACCGCACGAGCCCCTCGCGAAACAGGTGCTTCCAGATGCGGTTGACGAAGACACGGGCGGTCAGCGGGTTCTGCGGAGCGGTCAGCCACTGAGCGAATTCCAGTCGGCCACTAGCGGACGGATTGACGTTCGGCTGCCCTTCGAACGACGCGACCTGCAGGAATCCGCGCGGCACGACGTCGCCATGACTGGCTGCCACGCCGCGAATGCGGATCGCAACGTCTCCTGGTCGGACCTGGTCGCGAACAGCCATCGCGTAGGGCGGCAGCTTCGATCGGAACTCGGCCAGCGTCGCATCTGCTTTGGCAAGTTCCTCGCGAGCTGCCGTCAGTTCTTTGGAGTGTTCCGACTCGTCGGAGCTTTGGGTTTCGTCAACCTTCTTCGCGGCCTGGAAGCGCTTGCTCGTCGCTTTGATCCACGCGTAACGGTGCTCACTCAGGAACTCCTGCAGTTGTTCATCGCCGCCTTCACCAAGTCCACGGCGGCTCCAGTCCGACTCGTCCTCTTTCGGTCCGCCGAGCCGGTCATCAAGCGTTACCGTACTGCTGAAGATGCCAGCGAGTGCGTAGTAGTCCCGCTGCGGAATCGGATCGAACTTGTGATCGTGACAGCGGGCACAGCCGAGCGTCATTCCCAGGAGTGACTTGCCGATCGTGTCGAGTTGCTCGTCGATGACGTCCAGCGTGAGCTGTTCCTTGTCGAACGTGCCGAGCACCTTCGAACCCAGCAGCAGGTAGCCGGTCGCAATCAGGCTGTCGTCCCGCTGCTGTTGCGTTTCGTACGGCAACAGGTCGCCAGCAATCTGCATCTGCAAGAAGCGGTCGATCGGCAGGTCGGCGTTGAACGAGTCGATGAGCCAGTTGCGGTAACGCCACGCCTGAGGAAACGGTGGGTTGAAGCTGGAGCCGTTGCTGTCCGCATACCGCGCCACGTCGAGCCAGTGCCGCCCCCACTTCTCACCGAAATGCCGCGACGCGAGTAACTGATCGACAATCTGTTCGTACGAGGCATCGCCGAAGGAAAAATAATTCGGCGGCAGGCCGGTCAGGTCGTACGTGACGCGGCGGATCAACACATTGCGGGCAGCAGGCGGCGACAGCGTCAACTGGTACTCGGCCAGTTCTGAGCGAACGGCGTCGTCAACCAGCAACGACAGCGAGCCCTGAGATTTCCTGGGCTGTTGTTGGGCCATCGGTCGAAAGGCCCACCACTGTTTGCCGACTGCGATGTCGATCGTCTTTCTCTGCGCCGCCTGTCCTCCAGTGCGAGGATCGAAGGCGCCGGATTCAATCCACTTCTTCAGCAACGACAGGTCGCCAGCCGTGAGCTTGCCCTCCGGAGGCATCTGCAGGTTGTCGTTCTGATAGGCGACTGCCCGCCAAAGCAGGCTCTTTCCAGGCTCCCGCGGAACGATCGCCGGTCCGGAGTCACCTCCCACCGTCCAGCCGGCCTTCGAATCGAGCACCAACCCACCGCTGGCTTCGCCCGCTTCGTGGCTGTGACACTCGTAGCAGTGCTGCTTCAGCAACGGCTCAATGTACTCGCCGAAAAACACGGCACCGTCATCGGCAAAGGTCTGACTCGACACGAACACGATGAGACTGAGGAGCAAAGATCGTTTAAGCATCAGATCAGCTCCTCCAGCGTTCCGGTGCTGTCGGCGAAACGCTCCAGCGACACACCTGCTGAATCGGCCAGTGTCAGCCACAGGTCGGCGAGCGGGCGGCGACCGGGATAATGCAAGTGCCCGACCTGTGGCGTCAGGCCACCAGCGAGCAGCACCTGCAGGTCGGCATAGTTGTGTTTGCCGCCGTCGCTGATGCCGCTGCCCATCGCGATGCAGCACGAGTCGAGCAGTGTGCCCTCACCTTCACGGATGCCCTGGAGTTTGGCGACGACGTACGCATACAGGGCAACGTGGAAGCGGTCGATCTGTGTAATCTTCACTTTCGCTTCGTCGCCTTTGGTGTGAGTCAGTACGTGGTGGTTTTGCGGGGCGTCGAACACACCGTGAAACATCCGCGGGCTGTCCCAGCGTTCCGGATCGACGACCAGTGTCGCGACGCGAGTCAGGTCGAGTCGGAAGGCGTGAACGATCAGGTCACCCATGAGCCGCAGATACTCGCCGCGGTGCTCGGGGATGCCGGTCGGCTCCGGCAGCGGTGGCTGCCCGATGCGCGCGGCGGCCTGTTCCGCGAGCTGAATCCGGCGTTCCGTCTGGCGAACGCTGTCAAGGTATTCGTCTAGCTTTTCCCGATCCGCAGCGCCCAGTTGTGTTGCGAGTCGCTTCGCATCGGCATGCACTTTGTCGAGTACGCTGCGATTGAGCACGTCGCCATCGGGCTTGCCGAATAGTCGTTGAAAGACTTCGCGTGGATTCTTCTCCGTTTTCGCCGCGTGGCCGGGGCCGTACCACGAGATCGACTCGAAGTACTTCGTCTCCTTGCTGTTGGTGAAGTCGTTGCAGCTCAGTTCCAGCGAAGGGAGCGGCGTCTCTCCGCTGATCCGCCGGGCGATCATCTGATCGAGCGTGATGTTGGTCGGAAAGCCGCCGTCGAGCGTCTCCTGGGGGGCAGAACTCGTCAGCCAGCACGAGCCACACTGAGCATGTACGCCGGTTCCGGGGACGAACTCGCGATCGAGTCCCGTTACCAGCGAGACCCGGTCACGGAGATTGGTCAGCGGTTCGAGCGCCGGGGGCAGATCCCAGTCCCGGCCTGTGGTCTCAGGAAGAAAGGTCGCCTGGTTGTAGCCATTGGGAGTGTAGATAAACGCGAATCGCTTCGGGGACGAAGTGACAGTCGCATCCGCGCGGCTCAGCGATTCCAGCCACGGAAGTGCCAGCAATCCTGCCGCACCGCGGAGGAAGTGCCTTCTGGAGTGCTCCGACTTGTCGGAGCTTTGGTTTTCGATCGGCATGGATTTGTCGTCGTTCATAAGTTCTTCGCGTTCATCGTTGGTGTCGGTGCCATGAAATCCAAAGCGGTGACGAGTCACCGCACTCCAGGGTTACGCGTCTGCCGGAACGGATACGACAGCGCGATACCTTCGATGATCCTGCTCAGGCGGTAATCGTCCGTGGCCGCGTCATCGACGATCTTCGTCACCGCTGGCATATCGAAGTGCTCGATCGGTCGGCCGAGTGCGTAGCTCAGCAGGTGTTCGACAAAGCCGCGGACGAATTCCTGTTCGCGCTTCCGCAGGGCCGACTTGAATTCCGCCGGTCCGCTGAATGGCGTGTCGTTCCACACGCCTGAGGAATCGACTGGTTGAGTCCCGTCATGCGTCCGCAGTTTCCCGATGGCATCGAACGACTCCAGCGAGAACCCCGGTGGATCGATGCGGCTGTGACACGAGTAACAGTTCGGATCGCTGCGATGCTTCTCAAACCGCTGACGAACGGATTGTTCCGTGAAGTTGTTGCCGTCCTCCGGTTTGCTCTCTTCCAGCACGAACGCCACCTTCGGCTCGGCGGGCGGGCGATTGAAAACGGTTTCCAGCAGCCACGCGCCCCGTTTGACCGGACTCGTGCGAAACGGCAGCGAAGTGAGCATCAACGGGCCCGCCATTGTCATCACGCCGCCGCGCGTGCGATCGGGCAGAGAGACGCGGTACCAGTTTCCGCTAGTCGTTTTGTCTTTCGACGCTGTTCCCTGCTCGCCGACGGCCTTTTGTGTGTGCTGAAATTGTGCCTGCAGGCCATAGAGATCGGCGAGCTGGCCATTGAGCCACGTGAAGTCGGCGTCGCACAGATCGAGCACGGAACGATCCTCGACGAGCACCGTCTCAAACAGCAACAGCGGCTCCGTCAGCATTGGGCCATGCAGTGTCGATTTCCCCTGCGGTCCGGCATAGAAGTCCTTGAAGAGCGTGCGGTCCGGCTTGGCGGAATAGAGCTGGTCGAGCTTCAGCCATTGGACGGCGAACGATTCCGACAGCTCCCGCGACTTCCGGCGATCGCGCAGCATCCGACCGACTTGTTGCCTGAGCGTTTCCGTCTTCGAGAGGTCACGCTGCGACGCCAGTCTGAACATTTCGTCGTCCGGCATTGAAGACCACAGGAAGTAGCTCAGGCGACAGGCGAGCTCGAAGTCACCCAGCGGACGAACCGAGCCGGCCGTGGGATCGAATGGTTCGCTCAGAAACAGAAACTCGGGCGAGGCGAGGACGCTTTGCACGGCGATTCGGATCGCATCCGGTTCGGACGCACCGGCCTCGGTCGCGTGGCGGATCAGCTCAACGATCGCGGCCACTTCTGCCTCGGACACATCGCGTCGGTACGCGAGCTTCAGGAACTGAGCCAGCCGCTCGGAAAGAGGAAGCGATGGATCGATGCTGCCAGGCACTGGCTCCGGTGAGGCAATCCTCTCGCTCTGGTCCTCCGGGACCAAGGGCAATTCACGTTGGCCTTCCACGCCTCGCAGAATGAAGCCGATGTCATCGAGCAGCACGTAGTCGCCACTGAAGTGCGAGCCATCCACGCGCAGTCTGCGAATCACGGTGTCAGGAGGAGCTACGAACGAGAAGAAGACGTTCCCTTTGTCCGGATCGATCTCCGCCTGCCGTGACACCTCATGACCGTCAGAGAGAATAGCGGTGAGTGTCACCGGTCCGCGCTGGTTCTTTCTGGCCAGCACGCATACGCCCAGATGTTCGACCCCCGCGTCGTCGTCGCCACCTTCGACTTTGAATGTCAGCTCGAATGTCTTCTCGCCTTTGACCTTGTTGGTCAGCAGGTGATCGCCTGACGTTTCCTGAGCAGTGGCGAACGCGGCCAGCCAGAGATCGATGTTGGGATTGATCGTGAGCATGCTTCCGCCGACCGTGACCCGAATCAGGCCGCCTTTGCCGGCGATCGTCTGATTGTTCTGCGAGGCCGGGACGTCAAACGATCCGCCGCTGCCATGCTCGAACGCTTCCGTCAGCTCGGACACGAACGCGGCTTTCCCGGTGTCGTTTCCATCTGCGTGTTTCGCGATGTTGTCGTTCGAGGCGTACTTCGGAGACGCGGGAACAGTCTCCCGTGGGTTTGTTGTCCCCTGAGCAGTGACCGGGACTGGCGGCTGCCATGTCCTGCCCAGCAGTCCGGCCATCACGGGACTGTCGCGAGCCAGACGTTCACTGTGCGCGATGGCGTATGCGAGTTCGAGATACTTCTCAAGCAGGAGCGGCGAAAAGTTCAGCGCGTCGCCGCGGTTGGCGTAGCCGTACTCCGCGCGGTTATCGCCGGGCAGTCCCTGCTGCGGCAGCAGCACGTCGTACTTCTGGCCGTACTCCCGCATCGACGTCTCGAGCGCCGTGCCGAGTCCGTTGTCGTCTGATTCGAGCAGGTACTGCTTGTCGGCGACGGGTAGCCGCTCGGGAAACATGAAGACGTCGTACTTGAGGCCGAACAGGTCGCGAACGGTGTTGCTGTATTCCAGCCGCGTCAGCCGGCGCAGAACCGGTTTGCCGGGATCGACGGCCTGCAGAACCGAATCGGGCTGAGCCTGTAGTGCAGCGACGAAGTTCAACAGTGCGCCGCGTTCGTCAGCGGTGAGTTGGTACCCGGAATCCCGCAACGGCATCTGACCCGCTTCGACCACATCAAACACCCGCTTCCACGCTGTTCGATCACGGAGCGTGCTGTCGAGTGAATCGAACCGCTCCAGATCGAAGCCGCCTTCGGTCGTTGTCGCGTTGTGACAGTCGACACATTGCTCTGACAGAATGCTTCGCACCGGCGCGAACGCAGGCGGTGCGGCCACGGCAGGAACCACAGCCAGCGTGAGAATTGTAAGGAGGAGCAGCGTCCAAGTTCTCGTCACCATGAAGTCTCCACGCTTTCAATGGCGAGTTCGCAGACTTCCAATCCTGCGTCGTCGCCGTAGGTCGTGATGAGGATCAGATAGGGACGGGCCGCCGATGGCATGTCTGGTTTCCGCGGCACGACCGGTTGGAAATCCGCCAGCGGCACGACCAGTTCCCGCCAGCCGTCTGGCTGCGGTGTCCCGGCATCGTGTGGCAGTTTGACTTCAAAGTTTCCACCAAATCCCCCGTCTGCGCGATTCAGCCCCAGCATGATGTGCAGTTTTGCCGGCTGCTCCATCCGAAGCCGGACTCGCAAAACACCATTCGTCGGAAGCGAGCCAAGATTCATTTCGTCGACTCGTCGCGCCGTGATGCCGTAATGAACGATTGGCGTGTCATCCGCTTCGTGCTTGCGACCGACGAGGCACGCGACAGCTCGCACCCGCGCGGGCAGGTTGCCTTCGGGAGCTTGCCACACACCCTTCCAGCGTGCTGGCGGCGGCTCGGTGAAGTGATGCTGCCAGCCGATCTGCGGTTCAACAGAAACCTCGGGGCTCAGGTCGCTGCGGGCGTCGAGTGACACGATACAACTCTGCTGCTGCGAGACCTCAACCGTTTCACCATCCACCAGCCGCTTCAGGCGGACTCGCCCTTCCGCGACGTTGATACGCGTCGTGTCCGGATCAGCCGCCAGCGTGAACACGGTTCCCAGGACTTCCACGCGCGCTGTGGGAGTTTCGACAATTAGCGGAGCACTGGTGAGTTGCGGTTGGACTTCGGCGGTCAGCATTCCCTGCCGCGCTCGAATCACTTTTTGACCGACGTCGTCAAAACTGATTTCTGCATCGCCGGACGCGGTGATCAGCGTTCCGTCGAGGAATCTCCATTGAGCCGCAGACGTTTCGCCTTCCACCAGCAGCGCGCCGGCAGTCAAGTCCTGCCCGCGACGACTCAGTGCGACCTGCTCGCCGCCAGCAGCGCGAAACGAAACCGTCCCTTGAGTCATCTCCAGCCTGGCAATCATCGGAGCGGTCTGACTTCGATGCTCGCCACCGCCATCGAAAGTGAACCAGCCGACTGTCATCAACCACGCCGCCGCGACCACGCCGATAGCAACCGCAGGGATCATCCAACCGCCGACTCGCTGTGTCGCGTTCCCGTCGAAGTGGCTAATTCCAGGTGATTGATGTTCGGGAGTCACGAGCAGCGACGCATCGGCCCCATGGTCCCAGTGCAGTTCCGCGTGCAACTGCATGAACTGCAGGTAGCGACGCCGCGCGGCAGCATCGTCTCGCAGCAACGCCTGCAGCGAGGCTTCGTCTGCGTCGCTCAGCTCGCCGTCCACGGATGCGTTCAGCAGCCGTTCAAGTTCGGAAAAATCATGGGCTGATCCAGTCATGCCTGAGCCTCCCGTGTCAGCGTTCGCTCGATGCAGTCGAGCAATGTCGCGCGAATCCGCCGGAGCATTTCGGAGACCGCCTTCGGTGCCTTCCCCTGTTCCGCGGCCAGTTCATTGACGGAGCCACCTGGTTCGTACCGACGCGCGATCAGTCGGCGGTGCTCGTCGGTGAGTTTCTTCAGACATTCCCCCAACGCTCGCCGTCGCGGCTCGACCTGTTCGGAGTCCTGAATGCTCTGATCGATGAGCGCGGCAACAAGCTGGTCATCAAACGTCAGCCGGGTGCGTTGCCGCCGTTTGCGAAACGCCAGCACCTGCATCTGAGCGATCTTCAGAGCCCACGGCAGGAACTCCCGCGATTCGTCGAATTCGTGAGCCTTCTGCCACAGGACGGCATTCGTCTCCTGCAGCACGTCGTCGACATCATGAGCATCGCGCAGCAGCGACCACAGAACGCCATACAGCGTCCGGTGTGTCTGCGTCACCTGCTCCAGGTAACGCAGCGACGGGGTTCGAGGGGACATGTTGTCGCTCATGCGAGTAATCAGCCGTCTGGGCCGAAATCCCACGGACAAAAAATTCAGAATTTTCTCCGGCGGACGCTCACCGGAAGATGCCTCGGTTTAATTTCGTTGGAAATTCGACGTGGGATTTGGCCTGCTCCGGCTAATGAAGTGAGTGAGACTCAAGTTTTACCCAGCTCAAAGGATACGGAAATGTGCCTCGCGGCCCTTTCAGACGTTTTCCCAATACGCCGTGTCATCGTCGCCCTGTCAGTAGTGT
>JAQBZB010000017.1 GCA_027622275.1 Planctomycetota bacterium
ACAATAAAACGCACCAAGAAAAGGGGGGATTTTGAGTTTTTCTTGCTCAGCTTGCGAAGCAGTCTTCAAGAGTTCGCTTGTTCTGGGACTAGTCCGGTCACGATTGCAGGCTTGCACTGCCGCGGCCCCATCTCTTGATTCACGCCCCCGACCGCCGGAGACACGAACATGCGACGCTCCTCGTTCCTTCTCGCCACGCTTCTGCTGGTGGGCGTCAGGTGCCCGGCGCTAGCCGCCGATCGCCATTTAGAAACTTTTCAACGGCAGCAGTTGACCGACGTTTACTACTCCGAAGGCGTGAACATCGGCGATATCAATAGCGACGGTGTCATTGACGTCGTTCATGGGCCGTATTGGTTCGAAGGACCAGGCTATCTCGCGAAGCACGAGATCTACGCGGCCCAAGCACAGAATCGCCAAGCCTATGCCGACAACTTCTTTTCCTGGGTCTACGACTTCAACGGCGACAGTTGGAATGATGTGTTGGTGGTGGGCTTTCCGGGAACACCGGCGTTTGTCTACGAGAACCCGAAGCAAGGCAAATTCGATACGCATTGGAACAAGCACCAGGTGTTCGACTGGGTGTCGAACGAATCGCCTCAATTCACCGATTTGGTCGGCGACGATCGTCCCGAGCTGGTTTGCACGCGCGATGGCTACTTCGGCTACGCGACGATCGACTCAGAGAAGGCGTTCGGCGAATGGCAGTTCCACATCGTGTCGGAGCAAGTGGCGACGCCGCGGTTTGGACACGGGCTCGGCGTCGGCGACGTGAACGGCGACGGGCGCAGCGACATCCTCACGAAAGACGGTTGGTTCGAGCAACCCGCTTCGTTGGAGGACGATCCGCGCTGGTCGTTTCACCAGGCGGCCTTTGCTCCCGCCGGCGGTGCCGATATGTTCGCTTACGACATTGACGGCGATGGCGACAACGATGTGATCACCAGTCTGAGCGCACACGCCTATGGCCTCGCGTGGTACGAACAGATTCGCGATGGCGATGAGATCACCTTTCGCCAGCACTTGATCATGGGCGACAAGCCGGAAGACAATCCGTACGGTCTCGTCTTTACCGAGCTTCACACGGTCAATCTCGCCGACATGGATGGCGACGGTTTGAAAGATATTGTCACCGGCAAGACCTACTGGTCACACCACACGCAGAGTCCGATGTGGGACGCCGGCGCGGTCGTCTATTGGTTCAAGCTGACACGAACCGAGAAGGGAGTTCAGTGGATTCCGTACCTGGCGGACGACGAAGCGGGTGTCGGGCGGCAAGTGATCGTTGGCGATGTGAACGGCGACGAGCTGCCGGATATCGTGACGGGAGGCATGAAGGGCTGTCACGTGCTGACTCACAAGCGGGAAGCCGTCGACGATGTCTCGTGGCGAGCCGCTCAACCGCAACTTCCCAAGAGCATGGCGGCAGGACTCCCGCCGGAAGAAGCCGCCGCGAACATGACGGTGCCCGCGGGCTTTCGGGTGCAACTTGCGGCCGGCGAACCACAGGTCCATCAACCGATCGCGTTCTCGATCGATCATCGCGGCCGCGTCTGGGTGGCGGAGGCCCATACCTATCCGAACCGCGCCCCCGAAGGCGAAGGCAAGGACAAGATCATCATTCTGGAAGATACCGACGGCGACGGGACGCTTGATTCCCGCAAGCTGTTCACGGAAGGATTGAATTTGGTCAGCGGCATGGAAGTCGGCTTCGGCGGTGTGTGGGTTGGCGCCGCGCCGTACTTGCTCTTCATCCCGGACAAAGACGGCGACGATCAACCGGATAGCGAGCCGCAAGTGCTGCTCGATGGTTTTGGATTTCACGACACCCACGAAACGCTGAACTCGTTCATCTGGGGACCGGATGGTTGGCTGTACGGCTGCCACGGCATCTTCACGCATTCCAAAGTCGGCAGGCCAGGCACGCCCGACGACCAGCGAGTGCCTTTGAACGCCGGCGTCTGGCGCTACCATCCAATGAAGCATGAATTCGAAGTCTTCGCCTGGGGCAGCAGTAACCCGTGGGGCGTCGACTTCAACGACAACGGTCAGGCCTTTCTCACGGCGTGCGTTATTCCGCATCTCTATCATGTGATTCAAGGAGGCCGGTATCAACGGCAAGCGGGTACGGACTTCAATCCGCACATCTACGACGACATCAAAACGATCGCCGATCACGCGCATTACGCGGGCAGCATTCGGGATCATGCGTGGTGGGGACACGAGCCCGCGGACATCCCGAGTACGACCTCGAAGGCGGGCGGCGGTCATGCCCACGCCGGCGCGATGATCTACCTGGGCGATAACTGGCCCGACAAACACCGCGATCAGCTATTCTTCAACAACATTCACGGCAACCGCGTCAACAACGACTTGCTCGTGCGTGAAGGCTCGGGTTACGTCGGCCATCACGGCAAAGACCTACTGTTGGCGAACGATCACTGGTTCCGCGGCATCAACTTGAAATATGGTCCCGACGGCTCGGTCTATCTGATCGACTGGTACGACCCGAATGCGTGTCATCGGACGAATCCTGAGATCTGGGATCGGACGAATGGCCGCATCTACAAGATCAGCTACGGCAAGACCGAAGCGCCGAAGATCGACCTGAGCAAGCTGAGTGACGTGGAACTCGTCAAGCTACAGCTGCACAAGAATGATTGGTATGTGCGAACCTCGCGGCGGATCATGCAAGAGCGTGGCATCTCCGAAGATGCGCTGCTGCTGCTGGAGATTGTCACCATCGGAGAGACATCGCGGAAGCTGCGAGCGCTGTGGGCGCTGCATGTAACCGGCGGCGTTCCAACCGCGACGGCGCTGTCCCTGCTCAGCAGCGATGACGAATACCTGCGAGCGTGGTCGATCCAGCTGCAACTCGAAGACGGCAACGCTTCTCCCGAACTACTTGAGCGATTGAACGAACTTGCTGTGAACGACGATTCGCAGGTTGTGCGACTATACCTCGCTTCCGCATTACAGCGATTGCCGCTCGAACAGCGTTGGCAAATCGCCGAGGGGCTGGTGTCACACGCGGAAGACGCCGACGATCACAACCTGCCGCTGATCTACTGGTATGGCATCGAGCCGCTGGTTGCCGCCGATCCCGCACGGGCCTTGAAGTTGGCTGATGCGTCGGCGATCCCGCTTCTTAAGCGATACATCATCCGCCGCGCGGCGTCTGACAATCAGTTGCTGAACGAAGTCGTCGCCGCCGTGACAGCGGCCGCAGATGCAGATTCGCAACTGCTGTTACTGGACGAAATGTTGAATGCGTTCGAGGGACGCGTGAACATTCCCATGCCGCCCGCGTGGTCACCCGCTTACGACAAGCTGGTCGCCAGCGAAAGCGAAACGATTCGTCAGCGCGCCGACCAGATCGCCGTCGCACTTGGCGATCGCCGTATCTTTCCTCGTATGAGGCAGGTGTTGGGCGATGCAGACGCCGACATGAAGCTGCGAACGAGAGCGATGGACATTCTCGTTCGGGGGCGGGACAAAGACGCGGCGCAAGCGTTTCAATCCGTACTCGCCGAACCACCGCTCCGCGGCCCGGCGATCCGAGCCCTCGCGAGCCTTGATGACCCGAAGACGTCAGCTGCGATTCTCGCGCAGTACGCTCGTCTGACCGACGCCGAGAAGCCGGATGCGATCGCCACGTTGGTCGCGCGACCGAGTTATGCCGCCGCCTTGCTCGACGCGTTGGACGATGGCCGTGTCGCGCGGACGGATGTTCATGCCTATCACATCCGCCAGCTGCAACGCTTCGAAAGCGAGGAACTGACCAGCCGCATCAAGGAAGTCTGGGGCGAGATCCGCGAATCGGCGGCGGACAAGGTCGATCATATCCTTCAACTCAAAAAATCGCTGGCGCCCGACATTCTCGCCAAGGCGGACGTCAGCAACGGACGGATGCTGTTCACCAAGACTTGTGCGTCGTGCCACACCTTGTTTGGCGAAGGCAACAAGGTCGGTCCCGACATCACGGGGTCAAATCGGGTTAACCTTGATTACCTCCTGACGAACATCGTCGATCCGAGTGCCGTGCTCGGTAAGGACTATCGCATGACGATTCTGGCGACTACCGATGGACGAGTCATCTCCGGCCTGATTCAAAAGGAGACCGACAGCGCGATCACGTTGCGGACAATCAACGATACCATCGTGGTTCCTAAAGCTGACATCGACGAACAGCAACTGTCGGCGCTCTCGTTGATGCCCGAGCGGCTGCTCGATTCACTGAAGCCAGAGGAAGTGCGCGACCTGGTCGCCTATCTCGGAAATCCCACGCAAGTCGCCCTTCGCGGGCCGCGTGCTCCGATCGATCCGAAGACCAAGCGAGTGCCCGGCGCGCTCGAGGGCGAGTCGCTGAAGTTCGTCGGCAAGCCCGCCGGCTCGGCCAAGAGCCAGAACATGGGAGGCTTTCCAAAGGATCAATGGAGCGGCGTCGATCATCTGTGGTGGACAGGGGCCAAGCCGGGCGATCGGCTGGAGGTTGAGGTGCCCGTCGAGAAAGCCGGAGTCTATACCGTCGAGCTTGTGTTCACACGTGCTCGCGATTACGGCATCGCACAACTGTCGATCGACGATGCGCCGCTGGGCGGCCCCATCGACTTCTACAACTCGCCGGATGTCATCACGACCGGTGTTCTCTCTTATGCCGGCATCGAGCTAACTGCCGGCAACCACAAGCTCGATATCGAGATCACCGGCGCCAATCCGGAGGCCGTGAAGGGCTACATGATTGGATTGGACTATGTGCGGTTCGTGGATAGTGCGGAGTAAAGAGTACGTGGCCTTTCGCTCCGCGAAAGTGCGTCCTTTCGCAGAGCGAAAGGCCACGTAGCACTGCATCGCAACGATCAGGCGGCGTCTGCCGTGTCGTCAGCTCCGAAGTCGCCGCCATCGTCGTCGCCTTCCTCCAAATCGTCTTCTAACTCGGACAAGGCGTCTTGCGCCCGGACGAGTTCGGCGTCGTCTTCGGTCTTGCTGGTCAATTCGACCTCGCCTTTGCGGCGATGATCCAATCGCGAGTCGATGGCCGTTCCCAGCCACAGCGACGCGAAAGGGACGTTCTTGAAACACTTGAATCCGTTCTTGGTGCGGTGCTGAATGTCGGCCGCGCCCAGGAGCAGTAATTCAAGCAGGTCTTTCGTTTCGCGTTTCATCCCGCGAGCGAAGATCGGTTCGCGGGTCGAGCCTTGCAAGAAACCGTGTTCGTACACGTACGACTCGTCGAGTTCCACGCGATGGAACAACCAAGCCCACACAACTTCGGAGGCAATCAACGCGGCGAACAGGTAGGCGGCGGCGATATAGAAACCGGGCGTCACGCCCGCTTCCAACCCTGGTGGGACCACGCCGGTAATGGCAACCACGTACAGCAGCAAGCTTCCCCAGACCATTGGGTGAAGGTAAACCGAATCGCCGTACCACACGAACTTGACGCTGTAGACCCGCTTTCGATCGTCGACTTTCGTGCCGATCAAATAGGCGAGAAAGTGTTTGTAGAACGATCGCCACAATCCAACGACAGGCCACACGATCAGCCACCACGGAAGGAGTAACAAGCCGCGAACCAACTTCCTGGTTCCCGAAGCAACAACTTGTAACGGCTTGGCCATTTCAGTTCCCTTTCCAGTACGAGACTTCGCACTTCATGAACACGAGACCACCGATGACGACGATGGACTGGACCATCAACATCACGAGTGGGCGCGAAGCATCCGCCTGGGAACTGTCGAGACGCTTACGCAGATGCTTGATTGGGCATTCGCAATTGGGAATTCGCGGGCCGCGAGCGAATCTTGACCGGCTCGCCAAGGCCGACGTGGTCGCTTTCAGTTCGCGGGTTTCCTAGAATCACGCGTTGGAGAAATCGATGATCGACCGGACCTTGGTGATCCACGGTGTTGAAGTGCCCCGCTTCCTTTACGGAACTGCCTGGAAGGAAGACCGGACGCAACTCCTTACCGAACTTGCTCTGCAACGGGGGTTTCGCGGCATCGATACCGCCAACCAGCGCCGCCACTATCACGAGGCTGCTGTCGGGCAGGCGATTTCAGCGTCGATCGCGAGCGGTCTGGTGGTTCGCGATGATCTGTTCTTGCAAACCAAATTCACATTCCGCCGCGGGCAAGATCATCGCCTGCCCTACGATCCCGCGTCCCCCATCGCGATCCAAGTGGAGCAATCGTTCGCCAGTTCGTTACAGCATCTCAGTGTCGAGCGAGTGGACTCCTATCTGTTGCACGGACCTGCCAGTTCGGTCGGAATCAAACCTGACGATTGGGCCGCCTGGCGGGCGATGGAAGCGATCTACGACAGCGGCCGCGCGCGACTGCTTGGCGTCAGCAATGTCACGCTCGAACAACTCGATTGCCTCTGCGGGCAAGCGCGAGTTCGACCACACTTTGTACAGAACCGATGCTACGCCGTGCGGGCTTGGGATCGTGAAGTTCGGGTATTCTGCGCCGCGAATGAATTGGTCTACCAGGGATTCTCGCTGCTGACCGCCAACCGCGATCTGATGGCTAGCAAGGAATTGGCCCGGATTGCCAAACCCCACGGGCGAACCGCCGCGCAGATTGTCTTTCGCTTCGCCCTCGAGGTCGGCATGATTCCCTTGACCGGCACCACCAATGCCGAGCACATGCAGGCGGATCTCGATGTCTTCGACCTTCGTTTGGAGCCGGAAGAAGTCAAGCAGATCGAGGATTTGGTTGCTCGGTGACGCTCAATTATTCCTGAATTCATGAAATAAAACGCACAAAAGCCAGCATCGAAAGGCCAATCGCCCTGCGGCGGAACTCAGGGCTTTTGTTTTATTCAATCTGCGACGAGTGCAATGAGTAGCATGGCCTCGCAGGCCGTGTGTTTTCAGGCGTTCCCAACCCGACACGGCCTACGAGGCCATGCTACTTCTTACGCAAATCTAAACAAACAAAAGCCCTAACGGAACTCGGGAATCTTCAAAGTTCCGCCTCCACACGTTAGAATACGAGCTGCCCACCCGACCTCCTTCCAGAAACGCTGTGACGCATGCATAACCCTCGATCGCTCGCCGCCAAGCTTCCGAATTTACTCGTCGGCAAACAAACATCCATTCTGCTGCTTGTGACCGCCTGGGTATGTATGCCCGGCGCGAGTTGGCTGGCCGCCGAAGAAACGGCGATCGATTTCAGCCGCGATATCCTGCCGCTGTTGTCGGAGAATTGCTTCAAGTGCCATGGCCCGGATGAAGCGAACCGCGAAGCTGGGCTGCGGCTCGACCAGCGGGAAGGGGCGTTGGCCAAGTTGGAGTCGGACGAAACCGCGGTCGTTCCGGGCAAGAGCGATGCGAGCGCGGTCTATCGGCGGATCACATCGGACGATCCCGACCAGCGTATGCCGCCACCGGATTCGGGAAAGACGTTGAGTCCCGCCGAGATTGCTCGCATCAAAGCTTGGATCGATGGCGGAGCTGAATGGTCGCGGCACTGGGCGTTCGAAACTCCGCACAAACCTGCCGTCCCCGATCAAGTGGCCGGATGGCACAGCGAGAACGCGATCGATCTGTTCATTCAAGCCCGCTTGCACGAAGCGAAGCTGCAACCAGAAGCACCGGCGGATAAAGCGACGTTGATTCGCCGCGCGACATTAGACCTGACCGGCCTGCCGCCCACGGTGAAGGAAGTCGATGACTTCCTGGCGGACGATTCTCCGCTCGCGTTTGAGCGCGTGGTAGATCGCTTGCTGGAGTCGCACCGGTACGGCGAACACATCGGGCGCATCTGGCTCGACGCCGCCCGGTTTGCCGACACCCACGGGCTGCACCTGGACAACGAACGGTCGATCTGGCCTTATCGCGATTGGGTCATCGACGCCTTCAATCGCAACATGCCGTTCGATCAATTCACGATCGAGCAGCTGGCGGGCGACCTGTTGCCGAGCGCGACGCTCGCGCAACGCGTGGCCACGGGATTCAATCGCTGCAACGTGACGACCAGCGAAGGTGGTTCGATCGACGACGAATACTACATGCGCTACGCCGTGGATCGCGTCGAGACGACGTCCACCGTGTGGCTCGGACTGACGGCCGGTTGTGCCGCCTGTCACGATCACAAATTCGATCCGCTGACTCAAAAGGAGTTCTACCAACTGTTCTCGTATTTCTTCAGCCTGACCGAGAAGGCGATGGACGGCAACGCGCTGCTCCCGCCTCCCGCCGTCAAGGTTCCCAGCCCAACACAACTGGCGGATCAAAAACGGCTGACGGAACAGTTGGCGTCCGTGCGAAGTGAGATCGAAACGGCGATTGCCGATTGGAAATACGTCGACCCGCTCGCCGATGCCGCAGCCGCGCCGCTCGAGCAGCAAGACAAGGTCTGGTTTGACGACGCCCTTCCCGAAGGCGCAAAGCCCGCCGGCAACGATGCCGATCCGTGGAAGTTCGTTTCCGCGCCCGACCACCCCGTGTTCAGCGGCGAGAACTCGTCGGTGCGAACTGGCAACGGCCTGACGCAACACTTTTTCACGGAAGCGACGGAGCCGCTGATGATCAGTGCGAACGATCGCTTGTTCGCTTATGTGTATCTCGATCCGGCGAACCCGCCGGAAACGGTCCAGTTGCAATTCAACGACGGCTCCTGGGAGCATCGGGCTTTTTGGGGCGCGGACAAAGGCCACGGCGCGGGCAGAAACAACCCGTCGAATCTCCGCTTGGGTGACTTGCCGGAAGCAGGCAAGTGGGTGCGACTGGAAGTTCCGTCCGCTGCCGTCGGCTTGAACGAAGGAGCCAAACTAAACGGCTGGGCCTTCACGCAGTTCAGCGGCACGGTGCATTGGGACAAGGCGGGGATTGTGACCATCGCGCCGCTCAGTCGCGAGCAGCAGGAGTCGCTGGCCGCTTGGGAACATTTTCGCGTCACCGTGAAGTACCCCGCGCTGCCCGAGGAAGTCCAAAAGATTCTGGACGTTGAAAAAGAAAAGCGATCGGCGGAACAGACTCAACAGCTAACTCGCTATTATTTGCAACACGTCAATCCGACGTCGCGCGAGCGTTTCGCGGAGCCGCTGAAGCAACAAGCGGCCTGGGAAAAGGAGCTGGCGGACGTGGAACAGGCGATCCCGTCGACGCTGGTCATGGAGGAACGCCCGGAACCGCGTCAGGCCCACATCCTGGAACGTGGCCAGTACACCCTGCAGCGTGAACCAGTCTCGTCGCGCGTTCCGGAGTGGCTCGGCACGGCCCTGCCGGAAGCGCCCGCCAATCGACTTGGCTTGGCACAATGGCTGGTCAGCCCCACGCATCCGCTGACCGCGCGGGTCACGGTCAACCGATTCTGGCAGCACTATTTTGGGACGGGATTGGTCAAGACGGCCGAGGACTTTGGGATTCAAGGCGAACATCCGTCGCACCCACAGTTGCTCGATTGGCTGGCCGTCGACTTCGTCGAATCCGGCTGGGACGTCAAGCGATTGCAAAAGATGCTCGTCATGTCCGCGACGTACCGGCAATCGTCGCGTGTGTCTCCGGAGAAGCTGGCGGCCGATCCGCAAAATCGATTGCTCTCGCGCGGCCCGCGCTTTCGGTTGGACGCCGAAGTGATTCGCGATCAGGCGTTGGCCTTGAGCGGCCTGCTGGTCGACAAGATCGGCGGCCAGAGCGTGCGTCCGTACCAGCCCGCCGGACTTTGGAAGCCGGTCGGCTTTGGCGGCAGCAACACTTCCGTGTTCGTTCAGGACACCGGCTCGAAACTTTACCGGCGCAGCATGTACACATTTTGGAAGCGGACATCGCCGCCTCCCACGATGACCACCTTCGACGCGCCCGATCGTGAAACCTGTCAGGTGCGTCGCGCACGCACGAACACGCCGCTCCAGGCGCTGGTGTTGATGAACGACGTGCAGTTCATCGAAGCCGCTCGCAAGTTCGCTGAGCGCGTGATGAACGAAGGTGGTTCGGACGTCGGCCAGCGCGTGACGTTTGCGTTCCGCACGGTGCTCGCCCGACAACCTAGCTCGAGCGAACTCGATTCGCTGACGCAGTTGTTCAACGACTACCAAGCTGAGTTCAAAGAGCATCCCGATTCGGCCACGAAACTGCTGGCCGCCGGCGAGTCGCCGCGCAACGAATCGCTGGACGCGAGCGAATTGGGGGCGTGGACGATGGTCGCCCACTTGCTGCTAAACCTTAGCGAAACCGTCACCAAAGGTTAGAAAAGACGAACGGACAAAACCATGAATCCACTTCGTGAATCCGAATTGATCGAAACGCGCCGTCATTTCTTTGGCCGCACGGCAGCTGGTATCGGCACGGCGGCGCTGACTTCGCTGCTGAACCCCAGCTTGTTCGCCGCGACGGCAGGCGATGTCTCGACGGCGGAGGGAATGCCGGGACTGCCCGGCTTGCCGCATTTTGCTCCCAAGGCTAAACGCGTCATCTATTTGTTCATGTCTGGCGCGCCTTCTCAGTTGGACATGTGGGATTATAAACCCAAGATGAACGACTGGTTCGACAAGGACTTGCCCGACTCAGTCCGCAACGGGCAACGCATCACGACCATGACATCGGGGCAAGCACGGTTTCCGATTGCGCCGTCGATATTCAAGTTCGCGCGGCACGGTCGGGACGGAGCTTGGGTCAGCGAACTCTTGCCGCACACCGCTGGCGTGGTCGACGATCTGGCCGTGATCAAGACGATCAACACCGAAGCGATCAACCACGACCCGGCGATCACCTACATCCAAACCGGCAGCCAACTTCCCGGTCGTCCGAGCACCGGCGCGTGGCTGTCGTATGGCTTGGGGAGCATGAACGAGAATCTGCCGGCCTTCGTGGTGTTGCATTCGACGGTCAACGGCGGCTTCGGCGGCCAGGCACTGTACGCGCGGTTGTGGGGAACTGGCTTTCTGTCGACCCGTCATCAAGGGGTCAGCCTGCGATCGACCGGCGACCCGGTGCTGTACCTTTCCAACCCCGATGGCATGACCGTCGGGATGCGGCGGCGGATGTTGGACGAACTGGCGAAGCTGAACCGCGAGCGTTACGCCGAAGTTGGCGACCCGGAGATTCAATCGCGGATCGCCCAATACGAAATGGCTTATCGCATGCAGACGTCCGTGCCCGAACTGACTGACATCTCCGGCGAATCGAACCACACGTTGGAGATGTACGGCGAGGAAGTCAAAAAGCCGGGGACATTCGCCGCGAACTGCCTGCTCGCTCGCCGCCTGGCCGAACGGGGCGTGCGCTTCACGCAGGTGTTCATCCGGCAATGGGATCAACACGGCAACTTACCCAACGATATCCGTCGTCAATGCGGGATCGTTGATCAACCGTGCGCCGCGCTGATCAACGATTTGAAGCAACGCGGCATGTTGGACGACACGCTGGTCGTGTGGGGCGGCGAATTCGGCCGCACGATTTATTGCCAAGGCGGTCTCACCAAAACGAACTACGGCCGCGACCATCACCCGCGCTGCTACACGAAGTGGATGGCGGGCGGCGGCATCAAACCGGGCATCGTGTACGGCGAGACGGACGACTTCAGCTACAACGTGCAAGAGAATCCGGTCCACATCCACGACCTCAACGCCACGATCTTGCATTGCCTGGGCATCGATCACCAACGGCTGACCTTCCGCCACCAAGGCCGCGATTTCCGCCTGACCGATGTGCATGGAAATGTCGTCCAGAATATCTTGGCGTAATCTGGCTTCGTTCCAGCTCTATGTACGATGGCCTTCCAAGGCCGTCGTACTCAAGAACGGTTCATGGCTTCGCCCTGAGACGGAATTGGTCCTGTGCTTGACGAAAGAGGGCTTCGACTTGCTGCCGGTCCTCGACGCGGGCGTAGCGGTCGCATAGAAGTACGACTCACCGCGTTTAGTCTTCCGCACCGCGGCGTTGTCGGGCGCGTACTCGTTGCCATCGTCGGCGACGACCCGCACGCGAGCCGCCACTGTCCCATCGCCGCGCAAGCGAACTTGCACTCGTTGCATCGGAGGATCAGCGAGCGCTGCAGTGCCCAGAGCCGATGTGGCTACGCAGGCAATACCAAAGCCCGCCAGAAGTCGCACGATAAGGCAATTCATGGGAACGCGTGAACTCGTGATTTCCGAGGAGTGTGAATGTCGGCTGAGTATTATGACCTCACGGGGTTCTGGACCAACGGAACTCTGTCCGCCCGGTTCATTGCGACACCAGGTGAGGGATCTTCGTGATCACGGTCCAGTAAAATGCAAAGTGGCTTGCCACGGCCGACAACTGATTAAAGTCGGCTGGCTTGGTGATGAACGAGCAAGCTCCGGCACCGTACGATCTCTCAATGTCCGAGTCCTGGCTGCTGCTGGTCAGCATGACGACTGGGATGGTACACAACGCGGGATCCCGCTTCATTTCCGCCAGCACCTCAAGACCGTTCATCTTTGGCATGTTAATGTCCAGCAGCACCAAATCGGGTCGCGCCGCAGTTTGAAATCCGGTCTCGTGCCGCAGAACGGCCAATGCTTCTTCGCCATCGCGTGCGATTCCAACGACCTTGACGAGTTCTATGTCCTCCAAAATGATCTCTAGCAATCTGGAATCCGCGGCGCTATCATCGACGATCAGCACTCCGATTGGCTGAGCGTCCACGGTCGCCCCCGACGCTTTCATGCTCTCCGGATTGAGTTGCTGAAGGTCGCGTCTCAAATGCTTCACTTCTCGTGGCACCGTAGCAACCAGGGTCCAGTAACTGGCGAACTCTTGCGCGATTTGGACCATGTGTTCGACCGTCCGCGGTTTGGCGACAAACGAACACGCTCCGCCGCTGTAGGCTTCGAGAATGTCCGCATCCTGCGGGTTCGCCGCCATCAGGATCACAGGAATCGCTCGCAAGTGCGGATCGTCCTTCATATCGCTCAAGACCTCGAACGCATGCTTGTCTGCCGCGTCGAGATCCAAATCGATCAAGATCAGGCCGGTCGCGGCTTTGTCATCTCTGCGTTCGCGGCGGAGCTGCGCTAATGCCTCGACGCCACTGTGGACGACTTCAATTCCGTGGAGCAGGTCCGAGTCTTCCAACGCCTCGGCAAGTCGCCGTGTGTCCTGCGATTCGCTGGCAACGAGCAAGACTTGCAGGAAACGCGTCGTTTTGGTCAAGCGAGTTTTCCCTTTTTCTTGAGTAAGACCTACGCCGAGAGGCCGTCGATGGGAGCAGACGTTGGCCCCCATGTCAGGTAGAGTATATCAGATGTGAAAGGACGGCGCGGCGGGCGGGAGTTCATCCGGCTTGCCGGTCGACTTCAGAAGCTATCCACTGCCCCCTGGACAGTCTTCGTGATCGTGAGCAGACGTGTGAGGTTGGTGACGGAAAAAACCTCGTGGACTCGTCCCTTGAGGTTGGCCAGGCGAAGTTGGCCTGACTGCGCGTCGGCGCGTTGCTTCAGGGAGATGACCATCCCCAGGGCGATGCTGGCCATGAATTCGACTTGGGAAAGATCCAACACGAGCTTCTTGCTTGTTGATTCATCGAGAAGGCGCGTCAGTTCCTGCAAGATGTCTTGGATTTGCGCGGTGTCCTTCAGTTCCTGGTCGAGGAGTTGAACGACGCAAACGTCGCCGACAGAGTCGACTCGCAGGTGTTGCGACAGTTCCAAAATGTCTCTCTGAGCCAGGGGTTTGGGCGCTCCTTCGCGAACCGGCAGGTCTTCCTCCGAAAAGTAGACGGACAGCATTTCCGCGACGTCTCTGGCCCTTTGAAGGCGGTCCTCGGGGCGTTTGCTGAGCATGGATAGCACGCAATCGGAAAGTCCTTCGGGAACATCTGGACAGCGCTCCTGAAGGGGCTGCGGAAGTTCGCTCTGATGGCGCATCATCTGTCGAACAGGGTGCTCGTCGGCGAAAGGCACCTGACCCGTCAGGCAGTGATACAGGACGCAACCGAGCGAGTAGATGTCGGCCCGCCTGTCCACCCCATGGGTATCCAACGCCTGTTCGGGAGCCATATAGTCGAAAGTTCCGACGATCTGGTCACCCTTCAGCGCCGTGATGCTCCCATCGTCTCCCAACGAATCCAGCGTGTGCATCGAGTCTCGTACCGCACCGAAATCGAGGACTTTCAAACATTGACGCCGGGTGATGAACAGATTCACCGGCTTGACATCACGATGCACGATCCCTTGTGCGTGCAAATACTCAAGCCCTTGTGCGCCCTGGTAGATCAAACGGCAGGCGTGCTCGCAAGGCAACTTATGCTCACGCTGCAGAAGAGTCGCCAAGGTCTCGCCGTAGAGCGGTTCGAATATCAGATAAGTAACGTCCTTCGTAACTCCCACCTCCGTCGTGGTTACGACATTCGGATGTGCGAGCTGAACCGAGACGCGGGTCTCCCGGTTCATACGGGCCTCTTTTTCCGCATCCAACTTGAGGGATTCGGGAAACACCTTCACGCTGACTAATTCAGCTGACTTCACTCTTTGGGCGCGAAAGATGGTTCCCAGGCGTCCTTGCGCGATTAAGTCGATGAGCCGGCACGGACCCACTTCGTAGGGCTCGGTTAAGCCGACCAATAATGCCTCCGACTGAAACGGAGTAAGGAGGCCTTCGCCGACGAGCCATGTAGCCAGCTTTCGTGCGTTGTTCGACGCATCGGGCATGTCACGCCACTGCGTCAGCCGTTCCTGGGCCATCTCGTGCGGCAAGATGTTGCTTCGCACGAATCGATCACTGAATTCGCCGTATGTTGTCATGCGAAATCCCAGCTAAATCATCGCGGTCTGGCTGCCGGTCGAACCGGCAGCGTAAAGAAAAATGTGCTCCCTCGTCCTGCTTGGGATTCGACCCAGATGCGTCCTCCGTGGCGATCGACGATGCGTTTGACGAGCGACAGCCCAATGCCCAGGCCGGAATATTCGCCCTGGCCATGAAGCCGCTGAAAAATGACGAAGATCCGTTCGAACTGTTCTTGTGGGATACCAATGCCGTTATCGCGCACCGAGAACGTCCACACTTCTTCGTTTTGCTCAACACCGATATGGACCTCTGGCCGCCGCTCGCCGCGATACTTGAGGGCATTGCTGATTAAGTTTTGAAACAACTGCCCAAGCTGGACGGGATCGGCCGTTACCGTCGGCAGCGGGTCCCTCGTGATCACCGCGCCACACTCCTGGATTGCCGAGCCCAAGTCGCAGAGCTTCGCATCGAGCAGCGCATCCAAATCGGTTGGCTCGAACAACCGGCCGTCACGACCAACGCGTGCGTAGTCCAAAAGTCCATGAATCAACCCCTGCATTCGTTTCGCGGCGTCGCTCAGATAAGTCAGAAACTCCCGCGTGTCGTCATCGAGTTTGTCTCGGAGTCGCACGTGCAGCAACTGAGCGTAACCGGCGATACTCCGTAGTGGTTCCTGAAGGTCGTGCGAAGCCACATAAGCGAATTGCTCCAAGTCCCGGTTGCTTTGCTTCAGTTCGTTGGTATATCGAGCAAGCTCTTCCTGGGTCTGGATCCGCTCGCTGACGTCCTCAAAAACGGCTTGCGTTCCCTGAATTTTCCCCGCCGAGTCGAGCAGCGGCGTTTTCCTCACGTGGACATACGACGACTTGCCGTCCTCGACGTGCTGCTCGATGTCGTCAATCATCTCCCGTGTCTCGAGAACCCGCTGGTCGTCCTTACGATACTTCTCCGCCAGCTCTTTGGGATAGAGATCAAGGTCCGTTTTCCCGAGAAGCTCCCCCCGTGGCTTTCCGGTGAGTTCGCAGAACATCTTGTTCGCGAACGTAATCCGGCCCTGTAAATCTTTTCGCAGCACATTCAGCGGCAGCGCCTCCACCAGCGACGAATACAGAGCTTCGGAATCTCGCAGAGTTTGCTCGGCCTGCTTGCGATGACTGATATCCCGGAGGAAGATCGTGAAGACCACTTCACCGTCGATTCTTACGGGCTGAATGGTCATCTCGGCGATGAATTCTGAACCATCTTTGCGGAAGGCATTGGTTTCCACGGGACAACCAAGCATCGAACCCGCACCGGTGCCCCGGTACAATTCGAAATTGCGTTTCTGTCGCGCACTTACCGCCGCCGGCATGAACAGCTCACCCATGTCCTTACCCAGCACCTCCCCGCGCTTGTAACCAAACGTCTCTTCAGCGGCGGGATTGAAATGAACGATTTTGCCCGCTGAATCCATCGTGATGATGCAGTCCAGCGCGGCATTGATAATCGCCCGGAGACGTGACTCGCTTTCGCGCAAGGCCGTGGCCGTTCGTCCCTGTGCTCGCTTGCGTTCGATGGCGATCCGTGCCGACCGCAATAGCGTCTCGGCGGACAGCTTCGTCTTGTCGATGTAATCCTCTGCACCGGCGCGAATCACTTCACAGTATGACTCTTGATCGGTATAGGAAGCGATCACCAGCACTGGAACATCACCAGCTTTGGCGACGATGCGCGAGACGGCGTTGGGACCATCTCCGTCGGACAACCGCGGATTCAACAGCACGACATCGATGTCACCGTCGTTCAGACAGTCGATGCCTGACGACAGGCAGTCGCGGCATGTCACGTCAACGGTGTCGGCTCCCGCGTCTATCAGACCTTGTCTGATGACCTTCGCATGTTGACCGTTACCTTCGATCAGCAGGATCTTTCTTCGGCCTTCCGACATCGTCAAACCCTCTGTTGACTCCGCGCTGGCTTCTGATCCGACCAAGCCACCTCAATGTAACCGCTCGTGGAGAGCTGTGCCAGCATTCGACAGGAGGGTGTATGGCACGATACGCGCTCGACCCGGCGTTGCCGTCTTCGAGAGCGGAGAGTAGTCCTTGCACATACGTGTTCGCATGAGCGACTTGCTCACTGCGTACAAAGCGTTCGCACAGCGGGACTTTCTTCGACTCCCTTATGTGCGTCCGGCATTTAACCAGGCTGTCGGTGCGATTCTGTCAGACGCACCAGTTCGCAGAGTTCTACCTGCCGCCGCCCCTATCTCATCGCACGTCAACGATTTTCACATTGGCCTGTTTCTCGTTTCGTCCCATGTGTTGGACGAGTTCATAGCGCATTTCGGCACGCTGTCCCGCAAGGACCGTCGCGGTCATCTGGACGGTCTGATAGTCGTGCAACACCGCGCCCAAGGCGTTGCGAAAGACGATGTGACCTGGCAGCACGCGGCGAATCTCGAGCTCGATCGGCTGGTCGGTCAAGTTGCGGACATGCTGGATGTAATACGTATGCTCGTCCCAGCCGACGACCGAGCCGCCGACGTCGACCGCGATTTTTCCGTCGTCCACGCGGCGCAAGACATTCGCGCCGCCGACGCTGTTCCATAAGTGGTCACGCCAGACGCGGCCTTTGACCAGTTCAAAAGTGACTTCCGAATCGACGCCGAGATTCAGCTCGATCTTATCGCCGATCGGGATGTACTTGATCGGTTGAGCAACAAGGAAACTTAAGCCGTCGCGGCCATTGTCGCGGAACGCGCGAACTGTGCCGTCGGGCAATGGCGTCGTTCCCAGCTTCGAGGCCTTGTCATTCCGCATTATGTACATGCGGACAAGTTGCGGGCCGTATTCCACTTCGCGGTAGCGGTACTGGATCTTCAGCGGCACATCGACCGGCTTCAGGCTTCGCATCCGTTTCGACCAGCCGTTGGCGATCGTCTCGGTCCCTTCGATCGTGAAGATGAAATACTCGCTGAGTCCTTCTTTGATGATTTCCTTTTCATCGTAACGGTCACGGGCTCCGCCACCGAAACCACCGACTTCGCCGTTGCGGTACATCCAGTACTTCGCGGCATCGTTCTTCAACTTGCCGGAAACGTCCTTGCTCAGTTGGCTGACTTCTTCCATCGAGACGCGAGCGAGTTGCGCAATCTTCTCGACCAGATTGATCTTGCCCACCACGAGCCTGACTTGGGCGTCGTCATACTCCTCGCCAGAATTGTTGAAAACGCGGACGAACCCTTCGAAGGCGATCGTCGTTTCGTCGCGATCGGCAACCAGCACATAATCGGCCGACCAACTGATGCCGCTGGTGAAGTAAGTGATCTCGATCGTCGCTTCGCCGTCGAGTTCGCTGCCGACGTTCCAGTACAGCATTTGCGGCTTGGCGTGCGGGAAGGTCGTGTCGAGCACGTCAAGTTTGTCGGCATGGGTCAGGAACCTGAGTTCGACAGAGGTCGGATCGATCAGCGTATTGGCCCAACTGAATTGCAGCGGGTTGACGCCCCGCTTGAAGCTGATCTTGCGCGTCTCGCGGACCAGCGTGATGTCTTCCGAGTTGTAGATGGTCAGCTGCACGGTGTCGCGGTCGGGAACCGTCGACAGATCGACGTTCTCCGCGCGCGCGATGGCCGCCGAACAGGCTGCCACCGTCAACAAAGCGGCAAGCGTATTGCGAAGGATCGGTCGCATCATGGCGTGATCTCGGCTGGTTCGAGGGTGAGGTTGTTTTGCTTGGCGTTTCGGCCTTGATGTACAAGCAACTCGTACAGTAAGTCGACTTGCTCGCCGGGCGGCACGGCGGCCGTGTATTGCACGGTGCGATAGTCGTGCTGGGCGGTTGTCAGTTGGCTGCGGAAGACCGCGTGGCCGTCGAACGAGCGGCGAATCTCCAAATCGACCGGCTTGGCGGAATAGTTGCGGACGCGCTGGGCGAAGATCGCGTGATCGTCCCAGCCGACGACCGAGCTGTTGACCTCGATTTGCACGTCGGGCACATCGACGCGGCGAAAGACGTTCGCGCCGTTGATTTGCATCCAGATGTTGTCGCGCCACACCTTCAACTTGATCAACTCGAACAGCACTTCCGGATCGGGCCCCAGATTGAGTTCGATCTTGTCGCCGATGGCGATGTAGTTGATCGGCTGCGCCACCAGAAAGCTCAACCCATCGCGGCCATTATCGCGAAACACGCGGACGATGCCGTCAGGCAGCGGCGTCGTTCCCAGCTTCGACTCGTTGTCGTTTCGCATCAGATACAGGCGGACGAGTTGCGGGCCATATTCCGGCTCGCGATAGCGGTACTGGATTTTCAGCGGCACATCGACAGGCTTGAGACTCCGCATCCGCTTCGACCAGCCGTTGGCGATCGTCTCGGTCCCTTCGATCGTGTAGATGAAGTATTCGCTGAGTCCTTCCTTGATGACCTCCTTCGGTGCGGGCGAAGCGGATTCCGCCGCAACCGCACCTCCCGGAGCGTCCATCACCGCGTGTATCGCCCTATTACGGATGTCGAATCTAAGCTTTTCCTCCATTTTGCCGACCTCCTCGATCGGCACACGCGCCAGTTGCGCGATCTTCTCAACCAGGTTGATCTTGCCCACGACCAACCGCACTTGGGCGTCCTCATATTCCTCGCCCGACTCGTTGAACACCCGGACGAAGCCTTCAAAGCCAACTCGAGTTTCTTCGCGATCGGCAACCAGCACGTAATCGGCCGACCAGCGAATGCCGCTGGTGAAGTAAGTGATTTCGATCGTCGCCTCGCCGTCGATTTCGCTCTGCACGTTCCAGTACAGCATTTGCGGCTTGTCGTGCGGGAAGGTCGTGTCGAGCACTTCGAGCTTATCGGGCTGGGTCAAGAACCGCAGTTGCACCGACGTGGGATCGATCAGCGTGTTCGCCCAACTGAACTGCAGCGAATTGCCTCCCTGCTTGAAGCTGACCTTGCGCGTTTCGCGAACCAAGGTGATGTCTTCCGAGTTGTAGATTGTCAGTTGCACCGTGTCGCGATCGGGGACGGTCGAGAGGTCGACGTTCTTGGCTCGTAGAGCCGGCGTCCAAGTCAAGGCTGTCAGCACGACCGTCACGCATATAAAAATGTGTCGCATGTTTGTCTCTTTCCTGGCGAGTTGCCGGTTTAGGATCAATCAGCCGCGGGGCGCTAGCCCGCGGTTTCCCGGGGGGCGAACCGGACGCTAGCGCGTGGCGGCTGATAAGACTTACCATTCGTTCTTGATGATGACATGCAGCTTGTGGACGACCTTCTTGGCCGTTCCATCCGCGCCGCGGGCGTCCAGGTCGACATGCAGAACGATCTTGTCGAAGGTGCTCCGCGCCTTATCCAGCCCGCCGGGGAAAGTTGTCTCCGGCCCCAGCACCCATTCGACGTCGCGGCCCAAGTTGCTGGCCAGTTCGTCGCGAATAGCGCGGACGTTTTCCGCCACGTCCAGCGTCACGGCGCGGTCTTTAAAATTCTCGATCTCGAACTTGACGATCACTTCGCGGTTGTACATGTTCCCGGCGATCCGCTTTGTCTCGTTCTTGTCGATCGTACGGACGACGACCACATCTTGCGCGGTGCCGACGTACAATTGCATCTCGTCATCCAGCGGTGTGAACTTCCCCCAGTCTTCGCCGATGAAGGCCGTCGAGCCGCGACCGTCGTCCTGAAAGATACGGACCTTGCCAAATTGCAGCGGGGCCTGCCCGAGACGGTTCGCCTTGTCGTTCTTCAGGACGTAGTGCATGGGGACCGTCAGCTTGTTCTTCGGGCGATCGAGATAGCCGTACTCCTGCGCAGCAGCTGTGTAGGTCTTTTTGACGGGGACCTTTTCGTACTTCTCCATCAGCATCTGCTTGGTCTCGTTGATGCCGACGGCCTTGAGGAAGCGGGTGCCGAAGCCTGCCCACAGCCCGGTCGAACCGAACTCTTCGTTGGCGAAGTTTTGCAGCCGAATGTACTGCGACAGCACCAGCGTGTTCTCGTCGTGATCGGCCACCGCGCGATAGTTAAAACTCTTGGTCAAGTTCCCCAGCAGGTAGCTGATCCGCACGCGAGCCGACCCCGACCCGCTCGCCGCGACTTGCCACACCAAAGCGTTTTCGTTCGGCGGATAGCTGACCGAGAGGACTTTCACGTCCATCGCATCCGCCTCGCCATCCGGACGCGGCAGCACGCGAAACAGGATCGTATCGGGATCGATTTGCGTGTTGGCCCAGGAGAAATCGACCTGATTGACACCTTTGACCAGCGGCACGATTCTTTCTTCTTCGACCAGCGTGGCGTTAGGATTATCGAGCTGAATCTCGACGCGTTCCCGAACGGGCAGCGTAATCAGCTTGATGCGTGCGGACGCCGTCTCGGGGACGGCGAAGCAAGCCGCCAGCACGACCAACGCAGGCGCTAGATTCTGTCGTCGCATGTTAAAAACTCCTTGGGTAGTAAACTGCCGTCCGAACCGGCCAAAGCACGTTTGACGGCGGGGGGGTGAGGACTCGTTGCACAGATGCAAGCCTGCTGTCAGAAAATGAGACGCCGCACACGTGGATTTGGTTTTCAAAGTAGGTTACGCTGACCCTCCTCGCGGTGCCTCGGAGGCTGCGAATGGCCGTCTGACTGCCTGGGTGAGTGAGTTATCTATTCGAATCGGAGGAATGATGCAAACGTGCCGAATCGCCAGCATGGTATTGGTCGCCGCGTTCAGCCTGATGAATTGTGGTGATGTGACCGCAGAGGATGCCTCACCAGTCGACATCGAAGAGGGTTTCGAAAACGGTGCGGAACATTGGGAGCCGACCGATGCGAAGGCTTGGAAGGTCAAGAAGACCGACAAAGGACATGTCTATAGCCAGTTCGAGAAGCGGAGCAAATACGAACCTCCGCATCGCAGCCCGTATAACATCGCGTTGTTGAAAGAGATCAGCGTTGGTGACTTCGTGCTGGATGCCGACGTGTTGAGCACGCACGAAGACTACGGGCACCGAGACGTTTGCCTGTTCTTTGGGTACCAGGATGCGGCGCATTTCTACTACGTGCATCTGGGGAAGAAGACGGACGATCACGCCAATCAGATCTTCATCGTCAATGAAGCGCCGCGGACGAAGATCTCGACGAAGACGACACCGGGGACGAACTGGGACGATCGATGGCATCACGTGCGGATCGTTCGCAACATCAAATCGGGCTCCATTCGAATCTATTACGACGACATGGAAACTCCCGTGATGACGGCCAGCGACAAGACTTTCATTTGGGGGCGCGTCGGCGTTGGCTCGTTCGACGACACAAGCGACTGGGACAACATCAAACTGCGAGGTAAGACTCCTGGAAAATAATCAACCGGTTGGGAGGGAACCGGACGCTATCGCGTACCGGCTGATGAAATCAGCCGCCCGGCGCTAGCCTGCGGTTCTCCGGTACGCCAATCTCCAGGAGTTGTTTAAGAAAGTCGCGCGCCCGTGAAGTGAACTGCCATCGTACAGTTGGGAAGCCGTGGCGCGGGGTTGCTAGCATCGAATGGCGTGTGAGAATGAGTTGCGGTGGTAAGGTTTGCGGATTATTCCGGTTTTAACGGAAGTTCCGGTTAGGTCGTGTCCGATACCTTGGCTACGAAGAGGTTCCCGCTTGTTGCTGGATCTCGCTGTAGCCATGTGAGGACGGATCATGAACAGGTCACTGCACCGTTTCGGCGGTCTTCTCAATCTGGGTCTAGCGGCAGTGTTGCTCGCTGCGCCTGCGTTTGCTCAATCCGCTTCCGAGAACCCGCTGCGGCAGGCACGCAGATCATCAGCGGCGACTCAATCACCAACCAAGACCGTGCGGCCGGCATCTCACACTTCGCCGACATCGCCGCTTCGACCAACCGGCTTTGAAGCTGCCACTCGTCATGCTGTCAGTCAGCAGCGTGCCAGCAATCGGCTGGCCAGCAATCAACGGAGCGTCATCACGCCGCGCCAAGAGCAACTGACCGAGACGAACATCATCGGCCAGGAGTTGATCGAAGGGGACATCATCTACGAAGACAACATTGTCTTTGATGGTGGCGGCAAGGGAGTTGTCGTCGGTGGCGACTGCTGCGGCGGGGCGGGATGCTTGCAATGCTGTTCGATCCCTTGCCCCCGGATCTGCCTTGACAACTTTCAAGTCTTCGCGGGCGTGCAGGGATTCACGGGCCCGGTCAATCGAGGCCAGTCAGGCAGTTTCGGCTTCCATGAAGGATTCAATTGGGGAGCCCCGGTGCCATGCTTCGGCGCGTTGGGAGGCCAGATCGGTTTACAGGCGACACAAAGCAACCTTTCGGGTGCCGAATTCACCGACGAGAATCGGCATCAACTGTTCCTCACGGGCGGTCTCTTCCGCCGGGTTGATTGGGGTCTGCAAGGAGGTATCGTTTTCGACTACCTGTGGGACGACTGGTACGCCAACACCAGCTTGGGCCAGCTGCGCGGCGAGATGAGTTGGGTCTATCCTTGTCTGCATGAACTCGGCTTCTGGTTTGCCGCCAGCACCAGCCAAGACACCCAAGTATCTTCCTTCTCGAACGGGCCTGACTTGACGGAAACCTTCGAGTCGACGGACTTGTACGCCTTCTTCTATCGTCACCACTTCGGTGCCTTAGAGGGTGCGAACGCTCGGCTTTTTGCCGGTTGGACCGGTGACAGTGACGGTCTGATCGGTGCGGACTTGAACTTGCCTTTGAGTTGCGACTGGGCACTTCAAGGCGGCTTCGCCTACCTCATCCCCGAGCAAGCGACAGGCAACGCCGGAGGCGGACATGCCGAAGAATCGTGGAACGTCGCGATGAGTCTTGTCTGGTATCCTGGCGCTCGATCCGCTATCGGCAACGATTACTATCGCCCCTTGTTCAACGTCGCAAACAACGGCTCGTTCATGGTGGGGCGGCGGTAAGGCAGCGGCGGCTCAATTGGAATCGAGCAGTGCGTCGACCCCGCTTGTTTGATCAACTTTCGGGCCAGCTTCGCCTTGAGTCAGAATCAACGCCTCGGTCCCTGCGAGCCCCTCCACGAGCTTGAGTCCAGCCTGTGGCCCGAGGACGCTTACCGCGGACGCCAAACTGTCGGCAGCGATCCCGCTCGGCGCAAAGATCGTAACGCTGCTTCGAGTCGTCAATCCGAGCCCGGTTGCGGGGTTGAGGATATGAGAGTAGCGAACTCCGTGAATCTCGACGAATTGCCAGACGTCCCCCGAGGTTGCGACGGCGGCGTTCGCCACTCGCACGAACCGGCTCGGGGGCGCATCCCGTTCCAACGCCGCGATCCCGATTCGCCAGCCGGTCGCGTCGGGAGGCGCGTCCCCGGCAACCACATCTCCCCCGGCGTTGACGATCGCGCGCGTCACGCCAAGTGCGGCCATCGACCGCAGGGCTTCGTCGCCCGCGTATCCCTTGGCAATCCCACCGAGATCCAGCCGCATGTTGGGGACGAGCAGTTCCGCCGCCTTCGCCCGTTGATCTAGCTTCATGTGTTGAAAACCAGTGGCCTCGCGGGCTGTCTGGAGCAAGTCGGCTGCCGGGAATTCGCCACGCCGGCGAGCGCGACGCCAGAGCTTGGTGAGCGGCCCCACGGTCACATCAAACGCGCCGCCGGTTCGGCGACTGAGCGCATCCGCCTCCGTCAAAACCTGGAACAACTCTTCACTAACGGGGATTGGCGCGGTGGTCGGAGCCGACTGCGACAACTTGCTGACTTCGCTCTCTGGATCGTAATCACTCATCACACGATCAAGCTCGGCAATCCGCTCGAACCCGGCCGCAAGTGCCTTTTCGGCCAGTTCTTTGTCGGGAGCGTAGAGGGCGATCTCGAAGTTGGTCCCCATGTGAGCCTGTGCCGCTTCGTAGCGAACGAGCAGCTCGGGAGGTGCCGCCGCAGTCGCACAAAGACAGAGTAACCAGCAGAACATCAGACTTCCTCGCGGGGTTTCAGTAGCGACTCCTTCAATCTTACTCGAAGTATCGCCGCTGGTTATCCGTCCGATGGCCTTGCAAAGCCGTCGATTGCTACACGACGGCCTGGGAAGGCCATCGTCCAGAAGCACGGCCCGTCCGAGGGGCGTGGAACTAATCGACTTGCCGCCTAGTCAAAGAGACTGGTCTCCCATCTTCGAGTTTCGACTTTTGGGTAGAACATATGCCTAGAGACACGAGTCTCGATCGGCGACCCGGGAGCTGCATAAGCATCCTCAGCCGATCCAATCGGCGATAATCTTGGCAAGTTAGGCAAAAACGATTGGTGCCCCGTCCGTTTTCTTGCAACACCTTCTTGAGCAACTATAATCGCTAGAATCCCATAGAATAAATGAGTTTGCGCGTTTTTTACGTCTCGCTGAAACCGGTTTCGCTGGCTGATGTGGGCGCGGGGTGCATCGTAATCCCTATGTAACACCCACGGTTTCTGGCTATTGCCTCCACAGGCACCTGCAACTTTCCTGAGGCTTGGTGTATGTCTATCCGACGTAACCGTTCGTCATCTTCAAGTCACGAGGGTTTCCGCAAAAGGCGGCGCAACTCGTTACAGCGCAAGCAACAACGCAAGATGTTGTTGGAAACGCTGGAACGTCGCGAGCTGCTGGCGGTTGGTCCACAGTTGATCGGTATCCAACCGAACAACGACACCTTGCTGCGGCTTGACCGAACTGACGTGCGCAATGTGGCTCCCCAGGAGCTGATCTTCAAGTTCGACGAGAACCAGCGATTCTCGGCGGATGATTTGCGCAACAATCCAGGGCGGATTCAGATCACGCGTAGCGCCGGTGACGGCGCCTTTGCAGCCGCCACCGCGACCTCCGATCTTGGCACGAACGGTGCCGTCGTCATTCGCTTCACCGCTGTGCGTCTGGGCGAAGGTCAAAACGGCATCACGCTGAGCTTGACGAAGAGCAACCAGGGCGCGCCCGGCGCGCCGACAATTACGGTCAACGGAAACGCCATCTCGGGTCGTTTGAACACGAACCCTTTCAACGAGACAACGGCACTGGATCTCGTCAACGCGATTAACTCGAACCTCAACTCGAGTGCCTTGATTGCCGCGGAAATCGTCTCGGGCAACCCGGATCAAATTCTAGCGACGAACAACGCCAGCGTGCCGTCGATCCCGACGGTCACTCTGTCGGGGGCGAACGACGTCGTCATCCAGCCAGGATTCCTTGGCCCGGCGGCCGCACCGAACGAGAACGAAATCATCGTCCGTTTCGCGGACACGTTGCCCGACGATCTGTATCGTATTGATGTGTTTGGCGAACATCCATTGCTCGCGTTGCGCAGCACGAATCGCGGCTGTACGTACAACGTCAACGGCCGGATCTTTGCCGGTTGTGCGGTCGGCGACTTGACGGAAGACGGCATCGACAACGGACTGGATGTTCCACCTATCTTTTTCGAGTTGGATCTGGCGCCTCAAATCCGAGCCGTCGTGCCACAGCCGGTAACGCGAGATGCGTCGGGTGCCTTGGTGCAAGCTCGCGATCAGTTGGTCGTGTACTTCGATGACGATGACCTGTTCGCTCCTGATGTTGTCTTCACGGGGCCGAACTTTCGAGACGGCGATACGGTTTTTATCGACAATGGCGTGGGGGCGATCGAGGCATTTGAATTTGACCGCGACGGTTCGCTCGTGAACGCCGGCGCGCGGCGCGTGACCTTCAGTGCCACGACCACACCGAACCAGATGGCATTGGCGCTGGCTGACGCGATTAAGAATACCCCAGGCTTCGGGATCAGTGCCATCGCGACTGGTGGTCGCGTGACGTTGACGGGCGACTCGACCGCCACGTTGAGCACCGGAATTATCGGCGTCACGCGCGGCCTCGACTCCTTCGTCACCAGCGCCGAGAATCCGAACTTCTACAAGCTGTTCTATACGCGGGAGACCGTTGAAAACACCGACGACGCGGTGTTCGTGCCCACGTCGGTTCAGTATGACCCGGCGACAGACTCGGCGGTGCTGACCTTTGCCAAGCCGCTGGAGCAATTGGAGCGGTCGAACCGCTTCACGATGGTCGACGCGATCACCAATATCATCACGAGCCCGTCGCATCGGTTGGTCGATGGTGACGTGGTTCGAGTGACCTCGACCACGGCGCTCCCAGGCGGTTTGTTGGCGGGTGTGGATTACTTCGTTGTCAATCGCACACCGGATACGTTCCAGTTGGCAACGCAACCCGATAATGCTCCGGTGGACATCACCAATGCGGACGTCGGCGAGCATGAATTCCGAGCACAGATCGGCCCGGGCGTCATGCGGTTGCGGATTGGGACCGACGAGGCGCAGCCGGCGGCACCGGTTGCGATCGGATTGAATGTCGAAGCGACCTCGGATTTCAACTCCTCCGGCAACGTCATCGTCAGATTCCAAAGCGACGAACTGACGGCTGAGCAATTCGGCAGCGCGATTCGCATCGACGTGACCAAGAGCGATCACGGCGGGCCCGGCGCTCCGCTGGTCACGGTTCGCGGTAATCAAGTGACCGTCGACCTGAATACCAATCCCGGCAACGAAAGTACCGCTCAAGATCTTGTCGACGCGATCAACGGCGACGGGCGTTCGCGAGCGTTGATGTTTGCTTCGATCGACCTCGGTGGCAACGCCGCGGAGCCGATCGCGAATACCGTGCCGAACCATTTCACGGTCAAGCTGAGCGGTCTTGGATCAAGTTTCGACACGGCGACGAATCTCAGTAACGTCTTCGACACGGGATCGGTGCTGGACGTCGTTGGTCCGGGTGCCGGCTTGAGCGACGGACAGACGGTCACGATCATCGACAACAATGGCGTTTCGCAAACCTTCGAGTTTGTGGGAACATTCGGCAGCCCGGATGTCGGCAACATCGCGATCTTCTTCGTTGCCAGCGATACTCGCGATGACATCACGGCGCGGATCGTGACCGCGGTCAATACGGCTACGGCGAACTCGAGCTTCAATGTCACCGCGACTCCGGTGGGAAATCTCATTCGGTTGTCGAATGACCGCGACGTCACGCTGGCCGGCGGCGGGACTGCTTTGAAGCTCAGGTCGCAAGGCGTCTTGCTCGCTTCCCGCATTGACACCCAGGTCTATCCGCTGGACTTCCCGGGGTCGAGCGAGGAGCCAGGCCATCGCAAAATCTCGGACAGCGGCGTCGGTGACGAGCACATCGACAACAACAACAAGGACACAACCGCCGGGGTGACAACGGTCAAGTACATCTTCCGGAATGTTTACGGCTCGATTCCCGATAATCAAGGGGGCCAGCAACTTGCCTTCAATCTGATCACCAACGCTCAAAAGCAGCGGGCGCGCGAGGTCTTTGAGTCGATCAGCCAGAACGCGGGCATTCAGTTTGTCGAGACCGTCGACGAATCCGATTCCACGGCGATCATCGTCGCGACCGGCGACTTGCGGGCAATTCCGATCCTGCCGCTCACGCCGCGGACGGTTGGCGGCATCGGCATCCGTGTGGGTCGCACGGACGTGGCCGACGGGCCGGGTATCGATGGCCGAACGACGATCATTTTGGATAGTTCCGTCAACTGGAACGATCAATTTGGGCTCAGCGACGAAGCGAACCGCGAATCTTGGTTCCGCAGCGTCTTCGATGCGGTCGAACGGCTCTTCGGCATCGGCAACACGCTCGACTTGCCGGCCTTGACGGTGACCAGCACCAACAACGCGCAGGTGTTTGACAATACGATCGAGCCGATCTTTCCCGGCGATCACGATATCGTTCATTTGCAGCGTTTGTTCCGTCCCGAGAGCAAGGACATCGACCTGTACAAGTTCACGATCGATGTGCCCGCGGGCGGCGCTGGCATCTTTACCGCCGAGACGTTCGCCGAGCGTCTGGCCAACGCGAGCCAACTCGATACGACGTTGAATCTGTACCGCGAGATCGTCGACGCGAATGGTGTCGTGGTGGGCCGGGAGTTAGTCGCGCGCAACGACGACTACTACAGTGACGACTCGTATATCGAAGTCAAACTGACTGCCGGGACGTACTACATCGGCGTCTCCGCAAGTGGCAACGACGATTACGACCCCATCATCGAAGATACTGGCATCGGCGGCACGAGCGAAGGTGCTTACGAGTTGCGGTTGAATTTCCGCGGGGATGCCGAGTTCAGCATCATCGACGCCGACAACTACGATCTGACCGGACCTCGACTGAGCGGCGGAGAAAACACGCGGTTAACGACGCGCACTCCGCTGGACGGCAATTCCGATGGAATTCCGGGCGGTGTTTACAACTTCTGGTTCGAGACACAGCACGAGAATCGCGTCCTGGACGTCCTGGCGGGCACCGCCGGCTTCGTGGATGGTCAAGTCATCACCTTGACGGACGGACAAGGAACCTTGCGGAAGTTCGAGATCGATCGGACGGGGAGCGTCGCGCCGGGGAATCGACGAATTGACGTTACCGGCCTGACGGCTTCGGGGATTGCCCAGCGGATCGCCGACGTGATCAATGCCGAGCCTGGTTTCCTCGTGGGCGTGTCGGCGTTCGGCACCAAGGCGACGTTGACGGGCGAACGCAGCATCACGCTCAGCAGCGGCTTTGCCGGGATTGAACTCGGTGGCCGCACGATCTTTGTCGACAAGACGGCACCGACGAATCCCGACGGTTCGTTGTCGAACCCGTTCAGCAACCTCGCCGGCACATCGGCCGTTAACGCGGTTGGCGTTTCCCACGAGGGTGACGTGATCCGTGTTGTCGGGAACGACGCGGATGGCAGCAACAGCACGCTGACCGACCGCCTGGCCTACGAGATTGGTTTCAACAATCTGGGCCAACCGTTGCGTGACGGTACGACGTTGGAAGTTCCTCGTGGCGTGACCATGATGGTCGACGAAGGTGCCGTGTTCAAGTTGCGGCGGGCGCGGATCGGCGTCGGCAGCTCGGCTCCCGGCATCAACCGCAGCGGCGGCGCGTTGCAAGTGCTCGGCACGCCCAATAACAACGTCTTCTTCACATCCTACCACGACGAGTCGCTCGGTACGGATACGTTCTCCTTCGCCACGACACCGCTGCCGGGCGACTGGGGCGGCTTGCTGTTCCGCGACGACAATGACCGGAAGGACGGGAACTTTGTCTATGACGAAGAAGGCATCTTCCTGAACTACGTCAACAATGCCGACATCCGCTACGGCGGCGGCAATGTCGTTATCAACTCAGTCGCACAAGTCATTACACCGATCCATATCATCGATACCCGGCCGACGATCGCGTTCAACTCGATCTCGCGCAGTGCCGATGCCGCGATCTCAGCGAGCCCGAACAGCTTCGAAGAGACGAACTTCCACGCTCCGCGTCATCAGAACTTCGCGTTCACTTCCGACTACGATCGCGTCGGTCCCGATATCTACAAGAACGCGGTGACCGGGAACAGTATCAACGGTTTGTTTGTACGCATTCAGACACCAGCCGGTAACACGATCCGAAAGATGACGGTTTCCGGCCGGTTCGACGACCCGGACATCGTGCATGTGTTCGGCGAGAATTTGCAGATTCAAGGAACGCCGGGCGGCGCGCTGCTCGAAACGCAAGCACCAACCATCGGGTTGATCACGCGGACACCAGTCGCCGGCGGCACGTTGCTCGCTGGGACGTACAACTATCGCCTGACGTTTGTTGACATTCAGGGGAACGAAGGACCGGTCTCGGCGGCCACGCCGAATGCCACGGCGACCGCGGCCGCGCGATCGATTCGGCTCGCGCAATTGCCGGCTGTGGCCGGCGATTTCGTGGCTCGGAACCTGTATCGCAGTCGTCCGGACGACAGTTACGAACTCGTCACGCAACTGAACGGCACATCGACGACCTATGTGGACGACGGAACGACACGCGGCGGGTCACTGTTTGATCCGCGAGCAACCGCTCCGCGTGTTTCGCAAGTCACTTTCACGCCCGCTGTGGGCGGCGGCGTGTTGGCCACGGGCACCCACAACTATCGCGTGACGTTCATTGACGCGCTGGGCAACGAGGGGCCAGCGTCGGAACGGACCGCCAATGTGACGCTCGGTGGTGCCGGGCAATTGATCCAGCGGTCGGTTCAATTGTCGCAGCTCCCCATCGCGACCGGCAACGACATCGCACGCAATCTGTACCGTCTGCGAGGTGCCGGCGACTATGAACTTGTGGCGCGGCTCGATGCCACAACGACGACCTATCTGGATGACGGCACGACTCAAGGCGCAATCCTCAATGATACCGGCATTTCACGGCAGCCTCGATTTGATGCCCGCCTGGCAGTTGATCCCTCGATCGTCGTCAAGCTGGACGGGGCGCGTATCGAGACGGGAATCGGAGCGCAATTCATCGCTGAAGGGCATGAAGGGTTGGAGATCAAGTTCACCAGCCTGCTCGATGACCGCTTCGGGGCGGGCGGTACGTTTGACACGGCCAACGACGGAACGAGTTCTCCAGGGTCGAATAATGAAGCGCAGCCAAGCGACTGGGGCGGCATCATGCTCGCCGAGTACTCCAGCGGCAACATCGATCATGCGTTGTTCGCTTACGGCGGCGGCGTAACGCGTGTCGAGGGTACCTTTAACGCGTTCAACGTCCTGGAAATCCACCAAGCCGAGACACGGGTCGCGAACTCGGTCTTCGAGAACAACGCCTCGGGACTTGGCGGCCAGGGGGCCGCGACGAATCCTGGGCGATTCGGCCGCGGCTTCAACGATGCCGGTACGATTTTTGTGCGTGGTGCTCAGCCGATCATCATCAACAACATTATTCGGGAGAGTGACGCCGCCGCGATCAACATCAACGTCAATGCGTTGAACGCGGAGTTGCATCGCGACTCGGGACGGACGACCGGGCCGATCGATCGTCTGGAAGGATTCCGCGACAACCAAGGACCGCTCGTCTTTAACAACCGTCTGGCGGACAACTCGATCAACGGCATGCTGGTCCGGGGCCAGACACTGACCACGCAGAGCGTCTGGGACGACACCGACATTGTGCATGTCGTGCAAGACACGATCTATGTGCCCGACCTGCATACGTTCGGCGGCTTGCGATTGGAAAGCAACCCAACGTCGAGCCTGGTGGTGAAGTTGCTCAGCGGGGACCGCAACGGAAACGATCCCGCGGTTCCCGATCAAGCCGGCTTCCGCGCGATCGGCCGTCCGCTGGAGATCGACGACCGCATCGGCGGTGCGATCCAAGTGATAGGGCAGCCGAAGTCGCCCGTTGTGTTGACGTCGTTGAACGACGACACGATCGGTGCCGGCTTCGATCCGCGGGGTGATGTCCAAGTGCAGACGCGGGACGTCGGCGATAGCTTACAGTTGTTTCAACCCGACTCGAACATCGCAGCGACTCTTTCCGGTTCGCTGGGCGTCAGCACGGACGCGGTGGGAACGAACGGATCAGGCGTCCTCGACGCGACAATTCCCCCTGGAGCGATCATCGAACTGGCGTTGCTGCACGTGGCGACGAGAAACGGCACGACGACAACGTTCCCGGCCCCGCCCGCATTCCGTCCGCAGTCGCTTCGCTTCAACGGACAGCTGCTCCCGATTACCTATTTATCGAACGTTGACGATTCGAATAACGTCAATTTCGAGACCGGACGAATCGATGTAACGAACATCGTGGCCCAGGCGGTACTCACGGGCGTGGCACCGAACTTTACCTTTACCGTTGACGAAACTTCCACGGGCTTGCCGAACAACGTCGAGGGAGTCAGCCTGACCGTGGTGTACTCGGACCCGTCGCTGCCGCAAACGACGGTGATGATTCTCGACGGCGGCTTGACGGGCGGCAACCCGCTGACCAACACGCTGACGTTCGCACAACCCGTTACCGCGGGCATCTTCGCCGAGTTGGCCATCGGGATGGCGTTCAGCGATCCTAACTTGCCGGGCACGGGCCAAATAACCGTCAATGGAACGCGGCTGACGAGTTCCGCGGGTGGAGCGGACGACTCGTCGCTGCTCGTGCCGACGCCGGGCAACTTCATCACGCTCGGTGGCGTGGGTGATACTTCCGTGAACCCGATTTTGCCAGCGTCCAACCTGTCGCCGGATGATGAGTTGTATGACCTTAGCCCCTTCATTCCCAACGGCGCGACGCAAGTACGACTCGACCTCGCGAATACGGGTACGAACAACTCGATGTTCCTAGCGGTCATCACGGTGTCGGGCGATGTGTCGTTAGGGAACGCGGGACGTCCTGGCGAATGGCAAGGGATTGTGCTGGAACAGTACAGCCACGACCGTAACGTCCAAGCGACGACGGAGCTGGAGCCGCGCGAAGTGATCTCGCCCGGAACGAACGCCACCACCGATAACGCCCAGTTCCTGGGCCAACTCGCTCCGTTCGACAAAGGCGGCGACGAGAACCGACGCCTTGGATTCGAGATTCAAGGGTTCTTGAACGACCGTCGAGACTATGACATTTACAGCTTCACCGCCGACGCCGGAACGGAAGTTTGGTTCGACGTCGACCGCACGACGCATGCGTTGGATTCGGTTATCGAGTTGATTGATGCCGATGGCACGGTGATCGCCAGGTCAAACGATTCGTACTTCGAATCGTTAAACGCCAACAACGCCCTCGCACCGGAGCGACGGACTTCCGCCAATCTTTCCGACGCCGAATTGACCGACGCGACGTTGCTGGGCGGGATTGCTCGCTTGATGCAGAAACGACCGCCGCTGCAAGGCGAAGATTTCTACTCGACCAACCCACGCGATCCCGGCATGCGGCTCGTCTTGCCTGGCGCGTTGGGGTCGACGAATACCTACCACATTCGGATTCGAAGCGGCAGCGACGACTTAAGCGACTTGAACGGAGGGCTCACCTCCGGGGCCTATCAGCTCCAGATTCGCCTGCGCGAAGTCGACGAGAGCCCCGGCTCGACGGTGCGTTACTCGAACATTTCGTTCGCGGAAACCGGCATCGAACTCCTCGGGCAGCCGATCCACTCGCCGTTGCTCGGCGAGTCGGTGGAAGTCGCGGGAGTCAACAACGATTCGACCGCCAACGCGCAAGTCCTCGGCAACCTGGTCGCCATCGATCGTGCGGCGTTGGGGATCGCTGGAGCTTTGGGATCGAGTAACGATGTTGACTTCTTCCAATTCAATATCAACTTCCAGAATGTCCTGCTCAGCCCCTCGACCTTGGAAGTTGTCTTCGACATCGACTACGCCGATGGTTTGGCCCGCGCCAACACGACGATGTCGGTATTCGACGCGAATGGTCAGCTGATCCTCACCAGCCGGGAAGGAAACATTGCGGACGACCGCCCCGGCAAACCTGGCACTTCGCAAATCGATGACTTGTCCCGCGGAACGGTCGGCGGCTCAGACCCCTTCATTGGCTCGGTCGAGTTGCGTCCGGGAACTTACTTCCTGGCCGTGTCGAGCGACGCAACGATGCCAGTTCAACTCGAGCAGTTCTTCCTGCGCAATCCGATCAATCCCGACTTGCGGCTCGAGCCTGTCGATTCCGTTCGCCGGATTGTCGAAGACCACATCAATGGAAATGGTAACTTTGTCTCGACGGCGGACAGCCCTCAGATTCCGGTCTTCTTGAACAACGCCAGCAAGGTCGAATTCCATCTCGGTGACGTTGCTCTGTACGTGAGTACGCAGCGCAGTCCGTTCGAGACATTCGGCAACGACTCTTACGATCTGACAATTGTCGATCCCTTCACGGGTGCGCAAGAGACGTTCGCCGGTGACGACCTCGATTTCGAGATCCGAGACTTTGCGATCCATCCCAACGGATTGATCTACGCCTACTCGGTCGGGCTCAACGAAACCGATCCAAACAGTCCGTTCGACGCCAATTCCGGCTTGTTCCTGCAGATCGATCCGGCGACAGGCGTCGCGACGGTGCTCCGCGACGATGGGATCATCACGTACGAGATCGACCCGGCGAGCACGGCTTCACCACCAAACTCGGTGATCAGCCACGACGTGCCGCCGCGGATTGGTGACGGCATCCAGTTCAATGCGATCACCTTTGCACAGAACATCGGCTTCGGTGGATTCGCGGTCGGTGATCGAGGATTCAACACGCCTCCGCTGCCCGCCGGGCCGACACGCTTTAACAATATCCTCTATCAGTTCATCGCCGATCAAACCGCTGCAAACTTTGGCCAGCCTGTTTCGACGACGATCGGCAATCCCATCCTCGGGGACCGCGCCGATGTCGATCCGCCGCCGTTTCTCGACCGGTTATGGGATCAAGCCGGAACGAACATTCGTGAACGCGGTGAATTGCTCACCAGCCCCCGGATCGTCACCGAAGACGCGACGATTCAAGTGTTTAATTCGAACACGAACGAATTGCAAACCGTCTTCAACATTCAAGATGGCACGACTTTGTCGGTGCTTGACCGCGGCGTGTCGACGACCTTTGAATTTGACTTCGGATTTGAAGTTCAGCAGCTCGTTGATGGTCAAGACGGCGTCACGATTCGAGACGGGAACTTCTTCTTCCTGGACGATAGCCTGTTCCAGTTGAACACGGGCCCTGTCATCGCGGTGATCTCCGATGGCGGCTTCATACGCAGCCGGACGATCGTCCAGGTTCGTGACGCGGCCGGCCTCAGTATCAACTTCGAGCTTGTCGATGGCGACGCGGTTACCGCCCCGAACATCGCGGTTCCCTTCACGGCCGCGTTCCAACCCGATGCGATTGTGACGGCTCTGGCCACCGCGATCAACGGGACGGCGCTTGACGTCCTGGCATTCGTCAGTCCGAATTCGGGGCGTTTGACCCTGGTCGATCCGACGGCGGACATCAATGGTCAGTTCGGTCAGGTTGGAGCAACGGTCAGCTTCGGGAACGCCAATCAGTTTAATGGCTCGATACCTCAGGTGTCGCCGGGCATTCGTGTCGAAGGGGACAACGGCGAGGCACCGATTCTGCAGGCGGGTGCGGGCGACAACTTCGCCGACGGCATGACTTTCCGAATCGACACCCGGAGCACGCAAGGCGTGCCGGTGACATTCGAGTTCGAGAGCGGCTATGTATTGCAGGTGCCGCAGACCTTCGCGATCCAGGTGCCGTTCGCCGGCGGCCGCGTCATTAGTGATGGCGAGATCTTCACGATCGACGCCAATTCAAACGATGCGAATCCGCCCTTGCGATTCGAATTCGAAAGCACGGACCTGAACAACGGCGTCGCGCCTGGGAGCATCGCCATCAACATTAGCGGCCGCAGCACCCAGACCCAGGTTTCCGATCAAATCGTGGCCGCGATCACAACCGCGGTTCCGACACTGAGTGCGAGCAATCAAGGCAACGGTTACGTGCATCTTGGCGTGACTGGCATCGAGTCGTTAAACACCGCACAGAGCGTGAGTTTGACGCAAGTTGGTCAACAACGGCCGATCGGTGACGGCGAGATATTCCGCATCGGAAACGGCACCTTCACCCGCAGCTTCGAATTCGACTCGGATGGCAACACTTCCGGCGTGGGCTCGGTCATCAACGCGGCTCGATCCTTAACCGCCGATCAAATCGCGGTGAACGTAGCGGCCCAGATCAACGGTTTCTCCCTGGGCTTTACATCGGTCTTCTTGGAAAATGGAAAAGTCGCGGTACACGATCCTCGATTTGCCGCGCCGACGCCGGTACTAACGGTCACGAATGCCCCGAGTCTGATCGTCATCGGTTCGCCGGGAGTCGTCCAGCCTCCAACGGTCCAACGCCCTCACGTTCCCGTTCCGTTCCTCCCTTCTTCCACGTTCAGTGCCCAAGCGGTCATTCAGGAAATCACCGCCGCGATAAACGCGGCGAGTGCGGCGCCTCAGGTCATACCCGTTCCCGACGGTTCCCTTCTTCGAGACGGCTTTTTTAATGTCGTCGATGACAACGGGATTCTGTACGTCTTCGAGTGGGATGATCAGACGGCCGCCAATCGGCCGCCAAACACCATCTCGATCACGCCCACTCCTCCCGGCTTTGCGGGCGTACCGGACCCGGACTGCATCAACGCAAACTATCCAGCCGGATCAACGTGCATTCTGGTGCCCTTCATCCGCGGCGGCACAACGGTCGTTGCGACTGCTCAGGGACCGGCGGCGGGTCCTCCGATCGTCGCGACAACGGCGAATCAAAACGCACAGGAATTGCTGCTCGCGATTCAGAATCGGAACACGCCGGCCAATCCGCCCAAGTCGGTGCGTGTGCAACGCGGCTTCGGTAATCTCGTCAGTGAAGCCGTCGTGGTCAGCCTGCACAATCTAGAGGCAACGGCGGAAGCCGTCGGCGATAAAGTTGTCGTCAATGGCTTGGCTCCATCCTCCGTGGGAAGCAACATTTACACTCCCGGCACGGCACCTTTGACGCGCCTAGTCGTCGATGGATTGATCCAGACGCAGGAATTCACGTTCGACGCGTTGAACAACGACATCACGTCCGATCAGATCGCACGGGACGTTGCCGCCGCGATCTCTGCGACACCTAACTACACGGCAGGCGGCGCTTTCGACCGGATCAATTTCCACGGCGCGCAAACCGTCGACTTCTCGGGCGTTCAAGTCAATGGTCAGCGGCTTTGGATCCAACTTGGCAGCGTCCCCGGCGTCGCGCCCGGTAACGAGCGCATCGAAGGACTCGCCAGCGATACCGCGCAAGACATGATCCCGATTGGTGCGCAAGTGCTGACGGTGTCGGGCGAAGTGCCAAGGAACATAGCCGCCGCGATTAATTCGGTCTTGGGGCCGGCCATCACTGCCACGACGCTGAACGAATTCATTACGCTCAGCCAAGGCGTCGCGATCGTTGATCCTCCGTTCTCGACGGCTGGCGAGGGGCCTGGTGGCCGAGTTACCGGCATCGCGGAAGTCAACAACCGGCTTTACGTCGTGAGCGACAATGGCGGCTTCTATGTGGTCAACAACCCCACCTCGGCAAGTCCCCGCTTCGACCGTAGTCTGATGACCGGGGCGACCACAACATACGTCCGCAATTCAGCCGATGACTTGGTGGGAATTCGGTTTGCCGGTCTAACCGCCGGTCCGGCCAATGTCGAGAACGGCGCTTTCGCGAATATGCTGTTCGCCATTGACGTCCAGGGCCGGCTGTTCGCGTTCGATGTTCCTGTGCCGGGGCAGGAGAGCACGACTGGCGGCGAACTGCAACCGATCTTCCTCGACGGCGAGACGTTCGTTTCCACCGGCCTGACGAATGTCACCGGACTCGAATTCTCGACGCTCGACCAGAATCTTTTCCGTATCAGCCCCAACCTGCCGGGCTTCCAGTCCCCGACGGAGGTGGATGTCCGGCTCGGTATCGCAAACGCCAATCGCGATCCGATTTTCGTCAACCAACAACAACAGGCTCCTGGACACGGGGTGAATCCGGCTTTCGATAACAGCCGCACTTCAGGCAGTCTGCCGCAGAGCGTGGAGGAAGGCCGAAACAGCTTTGTCTTTGGACAAGGGACCGTCAACGGCGTTCCCCGCGGTTATGACTTCCCGGGCGGTGCCTATGGATCGTTGGTGAGTAACGAATTCGATCTTACGGGCTACAGCGCCGCGGATCGGCCGGTGCTCTATTTCAACTATTACGCGGCGACCGAGAACAAGGATTTCGAGCCGTTCAATCAACTCGATCCGCTCGTCCGCGACTCGTTCCGGGTGTTCATCGCGGACAACAGCGGCGACTGGCAGTTGCTTGGCACGAACGACGAGTTTGACGATGGCCCCGGGGGCATCACGGACGAGATCAACGACATCAGTCAGTTCGAGGTCCAAAAGGCATTCGACTTCCGGACAACGGCCGACTGGCGGCAAGTTCGCGTCCCGCTGGACGAGTACGCTGGCCGTGAGAATCTGCGGTTGCGGTTCGACTTCTCGACCGCCGGCGAAATGAACGTCGGTTCCGTATCCACCACGGGCAGCGAGTTGCGGGCCGTGGCCGGCGTTTACATCGACGATGGCGATACATTCGTGATCGACAATCGGATCATCGAGTTCGATTCCGGCTTCACCTTGGTCACGCCGTCCGGTTCCGCGATCCCGTCTCGCGAAACGCTGACGATCACCGACACCGCCGGCCAAACGGCGGTCTTCGAGTTCGTCGACAACAATGACTTCCCGCAGACCATCATCACACCGAACGGTGCCTCTCTGGCGGAAGGCGATACATTTACGGTCGGTCAAGGAGCAACGTCGGCACAGTTCGAGTTTGACAGCGGCTTCCTCGTCCAGCTTCCGGCGTCCAATCTGATCGCCGATGAAGAGTTCTTCGTGGTGAATGATGGCACCGGCAGCGGCGATGTCGTCTTTGAATTCGACAAGGACGGCACCTTGCTCGATCCGACGGCGCTTCGGATTGGAATCGTCGACGACTTGACAATCCGGGTTCCGGCGAGCGGTGCCGCGGGCCTGGTCGACGGCGATCAGTTCTCGCTCGACGACGGCAACGGAGCCGTTGTGTTCGAGTTCGACCGCGATGGTATGACGAATCCAGGTACGGTCGCGATCAACATTCTGAATCCGATCGAGATACTGCTTCCGCCAGCGGGCGGCGGCTTCGGCGGCGTACGCGACGGTGATTCGTTCTCGATTGACGTGGACTTTAACGATCTCATCCCACCCGTCGTGTTCGAGTTCGACAGTACAGGAACGACGACGGCTGGCAACATTCCGATCGCCTTCGACAACTTCACAACGCAAAGCGTACTCGCCCAGCGCGTGGTCACGGCGATCAGTACCGCCGCCTTGGGACTGACGCCGGTCGATGCGGGTAACGGAATCGTGCGGTTACTGGGCATCGGCCCGACGAACGCCGTTGATGTCTCGTTGACGCCGAGCGCCTCGCAGCAGGCGGCAGGTCTTTCGCAAGATGATATTGCGAATCTGATCGTGACTGCCGTTCAGCAAGCCAACCTCAATGTCGTGCCCACCAACACGGGCAACGGCCTTGTTGTCCTGCTCGACACGACGACAGCGCACGTTCTGAATACGGGCGGATCGGTGTTCTTGACTCAGACGACGACGCCGAAATCCGCGGATGACGTGGCGAATCGTGTCTTGAATGCGATCCAAAGCCGATTCCCCGCGCCTAACTTCGTGCCGCTCAATCTGGGCGGCGGCTTGTTCCAGTTGCAAGGCGCGTTGAGCCACACGGTCAGCGCCGCCACGAGCAGCTTGATTCAATCCAACGTACTTCCGTTCATCTTGACGGTCCCAGCGAACGGTGCCGCCGGCATCACGGAAGGTGAAACATTCACGATCCGCGACAATCAAACGAACGACTTGGTCACGTTTGAATTCGACACCAACGGCTCGGTGGCGGGTGCCAATCGTGCCGTGACGATCGTGGCCGGCAACAGCGCCGATCAAGTCGCCAATGCCATCGCCCTGGCCATCGAACAAGCGGTCACGGCGGGCTTGTTGACGGGATTGACTCCCGTGACGATCGGCGGAGGCATCGTCCATGTTGGCGGTACGGTCGGCACGTCGCACACCATCGACATGTCCGGGACCGCCAATGCAACACAGATGGGATTGCCCGGCGTCGGCCCGGGCAACTCGGCCATTGGTTTCTTGCCGACCGATACGGCCGACCAGGTTGCGATTCGAGTTGCCGCGGCGATCAACCTGAATGCCGCGCTGTCGGTCAACGCCACGATCGACACCGTGATTGGAAATGGAGTTCAGCTCGGAGGCAGCACCTTCAACCCCGGCAACTCGCCGCTGATTCCTCAAGGCAACATTCCGATCTTCGTCGATCCGTTGCAAACCCCGGCTGACGTCGCGGAACAGATCGCACAAGCCATTCGGTTAAGCACGCTCGGTGCCACGGTCATTCCACATCTCAACAATCATCCGAACCTTGACGCGAACCGCATCAATCTGGAGGGTGCCGTGGATGTCGTGGTGAGCGGCGGGGCCGCCGCACAATTGCTAGTCGTGAGTGACGTCGGTGTCACGGGGAACAATGTTCCGGCCGTCATCAATTCGGGGATGTCGCGGATCGAAGTTGCGACCGTCATCGACGCGGTCTTGGAAGACCTGTTCTTCGACCCTCAGATCGTGGCCGGCTTTGGCCTGGATATCTTTGACGGCGATACGTTCATTCTCGAAGACAACGTCAACGCGCCCGTGACATTCGAATTCGAGAGCGGATTTCTCTTACAGATACCGCCAGCCGGCAGCAATGAAGCCTTCGGCGGCATTCAAGACGGCGTTACTTTTACGATCACGGATCCGAACGATCTGAGCCAATTGCCGCTGGTGTTCGAATTCGACAAGGACCATCTGAACAGCCCGTTCGGCTTCCCAACGGTCACGGCCGGAAACACGCCGATCCTCATTCCCGATAACGCTTCGGCAAGCACGTTGGCACGAGCCATCGCAAGCGCCGTCGCCGCAAATCCCAATAGTGCGGCTCTCGGCTTGGCACCCCGAGCCCTGAATGCCGGGTTGGTACAGCTTGGCGGTCGCACTGGTCAGATACTTTCCGTCACGCCTGGCAGCGGTCTGACGCGAACGTCGTCGACACCTTTCGTCCTGGAAATCCCAGCCGTCGGCGGGAACCAGGAACTGGGCGGCATTCGGGACGGTGCGACGTTCACGATCACCGATGGCGCGAACAGTGTCACCTTTGAATTCGACAAGAACTTCACCGTCAGCAGGGACGCGAATGGCAACATTCATCGCCGCATCGGCATCACGCGGAACTCTACTCAGACGCAAGTGGCAAGTGCGATTCTCGCCGCCCTCAACCGGCCAACGCCCTTTAACGATCCGTTCCCAGTCAGCCTCACCGCGGACCTCGGCATCGACCTGCAGAACACGGTTGCGTTGAGCGGCGGATCGAGAGTCCGGATCGCGGGCGTGCCCGGTTCGCGCGTCGAAATGAGCGTCGGGAACAACGTGACGCAACCGATTTCCGAACCCGGCGTCCATCCCACCGTGTCGATCTTCGTGCCCGAAACCTTGACGCTGCAGATCCCCGAGTTGCTGCGGCTGCATGTGCCGGCCGCGGGCGGACTGACCGGCGGGGTCGTTGACGGAGACACATTCCTCTTAGACGACGATGCGACTGACATCGTCCCCGGACTGGTCTTCGAGTTTGATAACGACGGCACCGTCGGTGTCGATTCAAATGGGATTCAACACGTCCCGGTCATCTTCACCAACACCGATCGCGCCGATCAGGTTGCGTTGTCGATCCTGGATGCCATCGCCACACGACCGCAGCTTGCCCTTTTTCCGACGAAATTCGGTGGAGACGGCAACATCGATTTTGGGGGGACGGGGAGTGTGCTGACGCTTCCGGTTGGCACTCCGTTCATTCGGACGGGACCCTTCGCGTTCCAAGTTCCCGCCGCGGGTGCTGGGCTGGGTGGTGTCGCGGACGGAGCAACATTCACGATCGATCTCGATCCGCTCGACGCGACTCCCGCGACGAGGTTCGAATTGGATTCCAACGGCAGCTTCAATGGCGCGAATGTACCGGTTGGGTTCGTGGGAACCGACGATGCGAATCAGCTCGCGAACCGGATAATCACACAAGTTAGAACAACATTCCCCACGCTTTTTCCGACTCTCATCAATGGACCATCGGGCCTCGAAATTGGTGGTTTTGCCAATACGTCGCTGACTACCAATGATGCCGCGTTGGGCATTCGTGGTCATCTCACGCAGACTGGCAAGGCGGGCGCGTTAGTCGATAGCAATTTCACGAGCTTTGTCATTCGAGATGGTATCAATCCGCAAGTCATTTTCGAGTTTGACCTCGATGGGGCCAGGTCGCCGTTCAACGTACCGGTTATCTTGAATGCGTCCCCGACGTCTCAGAATCTGGCGACGACCAATCAGATCGCCGGTGCGATCATCAACGCGATCGCGGGTGCCGGCGTAGGGTTGTCACCGCGGAATCTAGGTGGTGGCGCCATTCATCTCGGCGGTACCGCCCTGCATCAACTGGATACCGAATTCTCCCAGACACCCGTCCCGGGCCAACGCGGACCGGTTGGTCTCACGCAGTCGGGCCGCGGTGGGCCGATCGCCGATGGCGAAATGTTTACGGTGACCAGCGCCGGTTCCGACATCGTCTTTGAATTTGACAACGATGTGGTCTGGGATGCCGCCAACGTGCGAGTTCCCTTCACGCCCAACCAGACGACGAGCGAAGTCACGCAGACGATCATCACCGCGCTACGAAACAACGTCGGCAACTTGTTCCCGCGAAACTTTGGCAACGAGCTCGGGGTCATCGACTTTGGCGGCGACGAGAATCATGTCCTGGATACTTCGGGAACGGCGAACTTGTCTCAGGACGGACTTGTCGGCAGCCAATCGCCCCGCGTGCCGGTTGTGTTTTCCCCGTCGTCGCAATTCCTGGGTGCGGACGTCGCGCAGGCGGTTGCGACTGCCGTCAATAACACCGCGCCGAGCCTTTCGATTTTGCTGGACATCAGTGCCGCGGTCCGAACCGTCGCTGGCCGCACTGAAAACGTCGTGAATTTTACGCACCTCACGGGCCTGCCCTCGGATGTGACTTTCACGGAAGACTTCTCGCAATTCGGTCTGTCGGCATTGAAACGGCGTGTTGTCGGTAATGTCTTCAAGCAAGAAGAAGACCTCATTCGCATCATCGGGCACACGATCGGCAACAGCGGACCGCTCGGCTTCGATGGCAACTTGCAAGGTGATCAGTTTGGAAACGTCGCAGATCACCGCCCGCTGCCGAACCAGGGCAATGCGGGGACGGCAGCCCGTGGATTCGACAACCTCCATGAAGGCATCTACATCGACGACATCGTGATTGGATTCGCCGAACGCGGCGAGATGGCAACTTACGATGTATTGGCGGCCGTCGCGCCCACGGACTCCAGCTTCGTACTCAACCCGGACCTGTCCGGCAACCAACGCCTGACCGGACCTTATCAAGTCGAAATCCGCAAGGCGGTGGATTTCGGGGTGACCGGCGGCGGATCGACGCGCGCAGGCCTGACGCGCAGCTTCGATACCAACGACCGTTTGACCCAAGGTCTGACGATGATCGCTCAGCCTGGTGCGAACATTTACGACGGTCAGACGTTCGTCTTGAGCGATGGCGTGAACAGCGTGACCTTTGAGTACGACGACACGACGATCGGTGACGGTATTCTAACGGGGCGACAGCCCGTCCCGTTTACACCCGCAAGCACGAACAACGACGTTGCGCGAGCCATTCGTGATGCCATCAATTCAAACACTGTCCAAGCGGTCTTGCCAGCTCTCTCGGCAGGCCTGGGCGACGGCACGTTGATCGGAGCGGGAACGCCAACCGTTACGACCACAAATCGAGTCAACATCTATGGCCCCGCACACCTGACCGTCCATGGCGTCGACGTCGACGAAACGAATGATTTCCTCGCGGAAGCCACCGAGACAGGCATCGTGGGACGTAACTCGCCATCGTTCCTCGCCTCCGGTGCCATCGGAGACAATCAGCGTCATCCTATCCTGCGGGGATTAGACGTTGACTTGTTCCGAATTCAGTTGTTCCGGGGTGAAACGATTCAAATCGATATTGACGCCGAAGAGATTGGTTCGGAACTGGACTCGATGCTCCGAGTGTTCGATGTCTTTGGGAATGAGCTGGCCTTCAACGACGACCGGATTGCTCCCGGCGAGACATCGCGGCGCAACTTTGCCGATCCGTTCCTGGCGTTTACGGCACCGGCGTCCGGCACCTATTTCGTTGGCGTCAGCGGCTTCAACAACCGCAACTACGATCCGGATATCGAGGGCAGCGGCATCAATGGCGGAACCGGCTTCTATCGACTCGAAATGACGTTTGGCGCGATCAGCGCCGCGGACTTCGTGCTGTTCGACGACCCCGGCGACCGCAACCTGTTCCGAGATCAAGGCCAGATCCTGATCGAAGCCAACCGCATCGCCAACTCGGAGCAGTTCGGCATCACGGTCGACGCCGGGCCGCGCGACGCGGGTGCCAACTCGACTCCACACATGGGACCGGTTCGGAATTTGCTCGAGCTGAACACGAACGGCCAGGTGCCGGGCGTGGTGATCGAAAACAACGTCATCTTCGGCGGCCAACAGGGAGCGATCCATTTCAGCGGCGAAAGCCGGACTGCGGGAGATCAAGTCGCGGCCGTGCCGTTCGGACGCATTGTGAACAATACGCTGTTCGGCGTCAGTGGAACGCTCGTGCCACGAACGCAGACAACGGACATCGGTATTCTGGTCGACGACTTTGCCGCTCCGACGATCTTGAACAACATCGTGGCCAACTTCAACACGGGCATTCGGGTTGTTCCGGACGGCGTCTCCGAGAGTCTGACGGTTGTTGGCGGTCAGATTTATCAAGGCAACGCCGCCACGACGATCAGCGGCGTGGCGTCGGAAGACTTTGCTATCAATCTAAGCAATCCCGATCCATCCGCGTTGCCGAACGGTCCGAATTGCAACTTGGATCTGCATGATCCCAATGTGCTGTTCGTCGATGCGGTCAACGAAAACTTCTACTTGCAGCCCTGCTCGAACGCCATCGACAACTCCGTTGGCTCGCTGTTGGATCGCGCGGATCTGGTTCGTGTCCGCGATCCGCTTGGAATCTCGCCATCGCCCATCCTGGCTCCCGGCAACGACGTGACTGGCCAAAAGCGCGTCGATGATCCGAATGTCGAAACGGCATCCGGCTTTGGCGAGAACGTCTTCGCGGATCGTGGTGCCATCGACCGCGCTGACTTTGCGGGGCCAACCGCCAACCTGAGGCAACCCGCGGATAACGACGCCGACGGCGTTGATCTTCGCAGTAACGAAGTGTCAATCGTTCAACTCGGTCAGCAAGTTGTCGGATCCAGCTTCGAGATTCGACTGGTCGACGGCGTCGAGCCCGCCGACCCGACGGACGGTTTAGGGGTTGATGATAAGACCGTCCTGAGTAGCGCCGTCGTCGTTAAGCGAGATGGTGTCATCTTGCAAGACGGCGTTGATTACTCGTTCAGCTACAACGCGACCAGCGACATCATCAAGCTGACTCCGCTGTCCGGCATTTGGAAGCCCGACAGCCTCTACACGATCACCTTGAACAACACCGATCGCTTCGTGATCACGACGCCGGCGGGAGACGAACTTAGCGACGGCGATGCGATCTTGATCGGGGACTTCCAACCGCGAACGGAACGTTACGAGTTTGATAGCGGCTACAGCCTGCACGTACCACAAACCTTGACGATTCAAGTGCCCGCGGAAGGCGGGCGGTTGGGCGGCGTGCGCGACGGCGGCACGTTCATCGTCGCGTTAAACGACCCGGTCACCGGCCTAAAAACGGTCACGTTCGAGTTTGACAAAGACGGGACGTTCAATGCCGCCAACGTCCAGATTCCATTTACCAGCGTCTCGACTCAGGACGAAATCGTCGTCTCCATCGTCAAAGCCTTGCAGAACGCCAACTTGGGACTCGCGCCGGTCAATCTGGGACATGGTCGAATCCACTTGGGGAGCCGCAGCGTCCATCAATTGACGTTGCCTACGACCGGCGGCGGTCGCACGACGTTGACTTCGGTCGGCGTCGCCGGTGGCGTCGCCGATGGAAATCAATTCACGATCGACGACGGGACGCGCGTCGCGCGGTTCGAGTTCGACACGGACGGTGTGACTCGACCGAATACCCGCCCGATCGCATTTAAGACCATTCAAACACACGAAGAAATTGCCGACCGTGTCGCCACGGCCGTGAACCAGGCGATCGCGGACGGTGCCATCGATGCGGCCGGTGCCTTGCAAGCCAATGATCTCGGTGACGGCGTGGTCCAGCTTGGCGGCACGCCTCAGCACATCGTCCGCACGACGCTGAGCCGGCTCACGCAAGCGGGCAAGCCGGGTGTCAGTCAAGCGTTTGGTCTGCAGACGAAAGGCGCGTCACTCCGCATCCAAGTGCCGGAAGCCGGCTTGCATCTGATCGTCCCACAAACGGGCGGAGCGGCGATCAGCGATGGCGAGACGTTCACGATCCGCAATCGTGCCGGCGTCACCGCGACGTTCGAATTCGACAGCAACAGCACGTTTACGGCGGGTAACTTCCAAATCCCCTACGCCACCGGCAGCGACCGCAATCAGGTCGCGAATTCGATCGCGGTCGCCATCGCGGGCGCCAACATCGGTATTACTCCGATCAACCTGGGAGGCGGCGACCTCGACCTCAACACCGTGTTGCATGTGATCAATACGTCGAACAGCCCGAGCATTCGACAAACTGGCATCGCGGACGGACAGTTCTTCACGATCGACGATGGCGTTTCCTTGACGACATTTGAATTCGACGGCGATCCTCAACCGGTGCTAAGCATCCCAGGTGCAAAGCGGATTGTGTTCAACGGAAACGATTCCGCCAACCAGCTTGGCAACGCCGTCGTTTCAGTCGTCAACAGCTCGAACGTCGGCCTCGATCCGTTACGAAAGATGATCAATCTCGGCAACGGACTGCTCGACGCGGGCGAGCCCGCTGCGAGCAGCTTGTCGCACCTGTGGGGTACCGCGGGCACGAATCTTACGCAGACTGGTGTCTCCGGCGGCATTCGCGATGGCGAGACGTTCCAGGTTTCGCTGGTCGACAACTCCGGGTTCCCGTTGAATACGGTCACCATCGAGATGGATCGTAATGGCATTCAAACACCGGGCAACATCATCGTTGTCTATGGCGATACGAGCACCGCCAGCGACATCGCCAACACGATGGTGCCGGTGCTGTTGTCCGCTGGATTGGGCTTGAACTCAGTGCATAACGGATTGGGAACAATCGATCTCGGTGGAACCGCAAACCATCGCATCAGCGTCGCCAACTCGCCTGTACAAGTTCATCTGACAATCTTGGGAGCCCCCGGCGACAACGCTGCCGCGAGGATTCCGTTCGTGCCATCGTCCGAGTTCCTGGCCAGCGATGCCGCGGTCGCCTTGAACGACGCGATCAACAATGACCCGCGCTCGCAGGTCAACGTGACGTCCAGCCTGGGCGGCGGCGCAACGGTTGTCGTGGACGGTGCCCGCAGTGTGACCGCCGCTGCCAACTTCCTGGCAGCCACGTCTGGCGGCATCACGTTCATGCCGGCCATCAAGGATTTGGCCACCAACAATTTGAAGCCGAATCAACTGACGGGAGAAACTCAGTTCACGATCATTCTCGGTGGCGTCGATCTCGATTACGGCGACGCCGGAGACCCGTCGTTCCAGACGCTGTCGCGAAGCAACGGCGCGGTTCACGTCATTAGCAACGGCCTGCTGCTCGGAACCCGCGTCGATGCGGATACCGATGGCCAGCCAAATGCGGTCGCTTCGGGCGATGATGGCGACGCCTTTATCGATCTGACGCTCAGCAATCTTCTGCCGTTGACACCGTCACAGGCTCCGTTTGCCGTACAAATCCCAACCGGCTTGCAGGTGCCTGTCACGGGTAGCGGAGTTGGCGGCGTTGTCGACGGCGACATCTTGATCGTCGGTGATGCGACGAAGACGGTGACGTTCGAGTTTGACAGCGATGGCAACACGCAGCCCACCAATGTCGCGATCAGCCTGAACCCAGGCAGCCAGAACAACATCGCGGATGCCATCGTCGCCGGCATCAATAGCCAAGGCTTGAGTCTCACGCCCGTGAACGCGGGCAATGGCCGGGTCGTGCTTGGAATCACGTCCAACCACGTGCTGGACATTTCCCGCGCGCCTTCGCTGACCAGCGTGGCCGGTGTGACGGAAAACAACACGTTCGCGATCACGGATCGTACGACAGGCCAGACCGTCACGTTCCAGTTCGACGACATCGGGACTCCGGCCACTGTCGCCGGAAACAATGTCGCGGTTCGGTTTACGACCGGCAGCACGTTGGATCAAGTTGCCGCCGCGGTCGTGACTGCGATCCGATCCGTTTCGCCAACGCTGGGCACGCAACTCGTCGGCCTGAATCCGACGAACCTCGGAGGCGGAGTCGTCAATATCGGCGGCACCGCGACGCACCGTATCGACACGCTCAACGCCTCCTTGACCACGTTGGGCGTTCCCGCCTATGAGTTGCAGGCTCCGGGGATCGAGGCCGTCTTGCAAACGCCGTCCGCCGGACTTCGGCTGGTCGCGCCGCTGTTCGGAGGCCGAGTCGTTACCGAAGGCGAGAAGTTCACGATCAAAAGCGGATCGGTGAGCGCCACCTTTGAACTCGACAGCGACGGCAATGCCGCTCCGGGTAACTTCTTCATCAATTACACACCGACAAGCACTCAACAGGACATTGTCAATCGCATCCGGTCCGCGATCGCGGGCGTGCCGCAACTGGCATTGAACCCGACCGACGAGGGTGGTGGCGTAATCGATTTCGGGGAAGTCACGCACACGCTGGATCTTTCCGGCACGGCATTGACACGGTCAAATTCGGCTCCGTTCGTCATCCAAGCACCACTCACCGGCGGTGCGGGCATCGCCGACGGAGACACGTTCACGATCCGCAAGGGCTCGAATTCGCCCATTCGTTTCGAGTTTGACAGTAACGGCTTTGCGACCAGCGGCAACGTGCGCGTCCTGTTTACCCGCTTCAGCCGCCCTGAAGATATTGCGTTGGCGATCTCGACCGCGATCCGTAACGCGTCGTCATTGGACCTGACTCCGGAAGATCTTGGTGGCGGCGCACTGCGGCTTCGCGGAGCAACGCCGACACTGAATCTGTCGGCTGCCCCGAGTTTGACACAGGCCGGGCTAGCGGACGGACAGACGTTCCAAATCGATGATGGCGACCGCGTCGTGACGTTTGAGTTCGATTCGAACGGCGTCTCCGTGCCAGGCAATGCCACGATCAACATTTCCAACAACTTTACGTTGCTCGTGCCGACCGCCGGCAGCGCCCCAGGCGGCGTTGCGGATGGCCAGACCTTCTCGATTCGTAACAGTGCGTTGGGGGTCAATGCGATCTTCGAATTCGACTCCGACAACAGCGTTGCGGCGGGAAGAATTCCGATCGCCGTGCCGGGCCTCGGCAGCCAAGATCTGGTCGCGAATGCGATCGTGACCGCCGTGACCGGAGTCTCGTCGCTCGGCCTGTCACCAGTTAATGCCGGTAACGGCATCGTCGTGCTGGGCGAAACCACTTCGAAGCACTCGATCGACACAACGAACTCTCCGCAGTTGGCTGTCGGCACTCGCCCACGGACGCCGGACGAACTGGCCGCTGGCATCATCTCGGTGATTGCTAACGCTCCGCTCAATCCGCCCCTGTCTCCAGTCTACCTCGGCAACGGGGTGATCGATCCGCGCTTGACCAGCGGCCATACGATTAATGTTTCCGCGTCGAACCTTTCGACATTTGGTCAAGACGGTGGTGTTGCCGATGGCGAAACGTTCTCGGTGACGGACGGGAACAAGGTTGTCAACTATGAGTTCGACTTTGACGGCAACGTCGCCATTGGCAATACGCCGATCGATCTGGATTACAACTTTACGATCCAGGTTCCTGCCGCGGGCGGGACTCCAGGTGGAATCATCGACGGCGACCGGTTCGCCATCAACCTGGGCCTGGGTGCCCCGGACGTCATCTTCGAGTTCGATTCAAACGGCAGCACGACGCCCGGAAACAGCGTCATCACGTTCACGAATCTCAACACCCAAGAAGACATCGTCGGCGCTGTCGCCAACGCGATTGGAAGTGCCGGCCTCGGCTTGTCACCGCGGAACCTCGGCGAGGGACGAGTGATCCTGAAGTTGGATGGCACCGCCGCGGCGAGCAAATTGGACACGTCCGGTTCCGCGGCACTGACACAGTTCCTCACCGACGATGTCGCGGCTGCGATTCTCGATGCGATTAACAACAGCAGCTTCGATACTGCTTTTGTCGTGACGAGCTTGGGCGACGGACGGATACACGTTGACGGACCATCGAGCCATGCGTTAAATCTCACGCAGAGCCGATTGCATTTATTGGACAGGCTGCCGAGCGGCATTCAAACGCGGAGCGGCGCGAACGTGACGGATGGCGACTCGTTCATCGTGAGCGATGGTGCCAAGACCGTCACCTTCGAGTTTGACGATCCAACATTGAGCAATGGAATCACGTCGGGACGAACCGGTGTGACATTCACGCCCGCGAGTTCGCCGTCCCAGATTGCGGATGCCATCGTCGCCGCAATCGATTCGCAGGGACTGTCGTTGTCGGCGACCCATATCGGAAACGGTTTGATCAGCTTGGATGGCGACGATGAAGACGGCGTTGTCTTTGAAGGCGGTTTGATCCGCACGGTCGATACGCAAATTGTCGTCACTGCCTCGCAAGACGGTTTGCTCGACGCCTGGGTCGATTTCAACCAAGATGGCGACTGGGTCGATGCCGGCGAGCGGGTCTTCACCAGCCAACTCGTTCACGCGGGTCTCAACACGCTGTCGATCGCGACGCCTGCAACTGCGAAGCTCGGATTCACCTCGGCTCGCTTCCGGTTGAGCACCGCCGGTGGACTGCAACCGACCGGGCTGGCCGCCGATGGCGAGGTCGAAGACTATCAAGTTCGTGTCATTACGAATGTCGCCCCGACCGTACTTGCCCCGCTCAGTGATGTGACCAATGCGTTCGAGGATGATCTAGACCGTCCGATCAGCCTGGCTGGAACGTTCGGCGACGTGGATATCACCAACGGCAATGCCGACCATCTGACTTTGCGAGTCGTCTCGAACAGCAATTCATCGCTCCTGACTCCCACGTTAGCCGGCAACACGCTGACACTTAGATTCCAGAAGGATCAGCATGGGACCGCAAACATCACGGTGGAAGCTCGAGACCAAGGCGGCTTGACGGTGACTGACACGTTCACGGTGGTGGTTGCTCCGGTGAACGACAACCCATTCGTCATCGCGCCGTTGCCGGACATTTCGATTAACGAAGACAGCCCACCGTTTTCCATCGACATCTCGACAGCCTTCGCCGATGTCGATGTCCTGACGAACGGTGATACGCTCACCTACAATCTGGTGTCGAACGACAATCCAAACTTGGTACAGGTCTCGCCGAATCCGTTTACGGGACCGGTGATTACTCTCTCGGCGTTGCTGAATCGAAACGGCCAGGCGTCAATTACCGTCCAAGCTCAAGACAGTAACGGCGGCAACCCCGTCACCGATACGTTCCTGGTCTTTGTGAATGCCGTTAACGATCCACCGGTGGGAGTCACGGACACCGGCGCGACCGACGAGGATACGCCGTTGAACAACCTGAACGTGTTGAACAACGACACGGACATTGATGGCGATTCGTTGTCGGTCGCGACCTTTAGCGCAACGTCCGCATTCGGTGCGTCCGTTGCGATCACCACGGCCGGTGTTGTTACTTACAACCCGACGGTTTCCCCGATGCTTCAGATGCTGAAGAAAGACGTCCTGCAAACCGATACGTTCACCTACACCGCTACGGACGGGAATGGTGGATTTTCAGCGCTCGTAACCGTGACGATTACGGTCACTGGCTTGAATGATGCCCCGATCGCGTTGCCTGATACCGCAACAGTTGCTAAGGACTCCCAGCTCGGCGTGACGATCGACGTGCTGGCCAATGATAGCGATCCGGACAAAGACCCTCTGGACATCACGGCACTCAACTTGGTTAACACCATTGGTTCGGTCGGGATCATCCTTCAGCAGAACGCTCAAGAAGCCATCGCGTACACTCCAAACGGTCGGTTCAACTTCCTGATGGCTGGCGAGACGGCAACCGACACGTTCATGTATACGATCAGTGACGGCAAGGGAGGTCAGGCCACCGCCACGGTGGTCGTGACAATCACCGGGCCGAACAATGATCCGATTGCTCAAAATGACAGTGCGATGACGTTCGAGGATCAATCCGTCATTGTCTCGGTTCTGGCAAACGACACCGACATCGATCCGCAGAACCTCTTCGTCACTCAGATTAACGGCAGCCCGATATCAGCGGGTACGCCGGTCTCCGTCACAGTGCGAGGCGGCACGGCAACGCTCGATACCAGCAACCGCATCACCTTCTCACCGAATGGACGTTATGAGGATCTGAGTGTCGGCGCTCAAGTCGTCGAAGTCTTCAACTATTCGATCAGCGACGGCAACGGCGGCACCGGCACGGCCAATGTGACGATCACGGTGAAAGGCGTCAACGACGCCCCGATCGCTGTGGACGATGGTTATGCGGCCGTCCAAGGCGGAACTTTGACGACGACAGACGCCGATGGAACGGGTACGCCAACTTTGTTCAATGACGATGGCGTCTTGGCGAACGATACGGATGTCGACTCGGACGACACGCTCACCGCGTTCCTCGACTCGCAGCCACAATTTGCGAGCGCGTTCAACTTGAATCCGGACGGAACATTCACCTACAGCCATAACGGCAGCAACACAACACAGGATTCATTCACGTATGTTGTGGACGATGGCAACGGCGGTTCGTCGGTGGGGACGGTGACCATCACAATATCGCCGCGCCCGCCGTGCGTGTGGTGTAATCCGGTAAATAATCTAGATGTCAACAACGACGGTTTCGTTACACCGCTCGATGCACTGATCATCATCAACAACCTCAACCTTGTCGGGCCGCGAGTGCTGCCCAATCCCCCGATCCCGCCGAACTCGCCGCCGCCTTTCTACGACACCAATGGTGACGGCAGCATCTCGCCGGTGGACGTGTTGTTGGTCGTCAATCACTTGAACGATCCTGCGAATCAAAGCGAAGGCGAAGGCGCGGCGTTTGGCAGCCAGTCGATCGTCGCATCCAGCGATGTCTTGGCTTCGCTCGATTATGCGACCGAGCCGCGAGGACTCAGCTACGGCGAGGCGCTGGCGAACTACATCCTCCAGAAGGAAGACTCGGCAGCGACCGGGCAACTGCGAACGCGGCTCAGCAGCCTTGTGGAACGGACGAGCGTCAACGTCGACGCCTCTCGAATTGCCTACGAGACCGCACTCGCCGCTGGCGATGCAGATCAAATCGACTTCGCCGACACGGATGTCTATGATCTCCTGGCTCAGGATTCGTTGCATGACGCAACCGGCGTCGATGATGCGATCTTTGGCCGCGATCAAGATTGGCTGTAAGTCGAGCGGTAGAAACAGTTCCAGGTAGCCACGCTCGCCCGAGTGCGGGAAGGTGCCGTCGCCGACGTTCTGGCGAACGTGGCTACCGGATGCTACGATGCTCGCGTCAATCAACGAACCTTCGCGAGCCGGCGGGTATTTGCGTCACCATGACCATCGCCGCAGCTTGCGTCTAACCGGAAGTCACGACGCGATGGCCATCTCTTCTCGTGCCAACTTGGCGGCGATCGTGTTCGCGATCGTCTTTCCATCGATCGTCACGCTCGCGTACTTCGTCGTTGTCACTGGGCAACCAGTCTGGCTGCAACAGAGTACCGCGGTGATTGGAAAGGTGATTCAGTTCGGGTTTCCGGCGGTCTGGGTGTGCGTCGTCTTGCGAGAGAAAGTCGGTTGCCCCTGTCCGACCCGGCGCGGGATCGGCGCGGGATTCGGCTTCGGGCTGCTCATCGCGGCAGCCATGTTGGCGCTCGCCTTCTTGTGGCTCAAACCGATCGGCTTCTTCGACGGGCCGAGCGAAGCGATTCGTGCCAAGATTCAAGATCTCGGGCTGAACACGGTCGCCAAGTACGCGGCGGCCGGGCTCTTCTACTCGCTCTGCCACTCGTTGATGGAAGAGTATTATTGGCGTTGGTTCGTCTTCCGGCGTCTGCGGGACTTCGTCCGCCCGACGACGGCGATCGCGATATCGAGCCTGGGATTCATGGCTCATCACGTGATCGTGCTGGCCGTCTACTTTGGCTGGGCGTCGCCAGCGACCTATCTGTTCTCCGCGGCCGTGGCAATCGGTGGTGCCGTGTGGGCCTGGATCTATCAGCGAAGCGACTCGCTCTACGGCCCGTGGCTCAGCCACCTGTTGGTGGACGCCGCGATTTTTACCATTGGCTACGATCTCGCTCGCGATCTTTTCGTCTAGTTTCGGTTGTTCTGTGAGCGGTACGGCGACGACGCGCAAAAGAGTCTCACGGCGTTGAGTTCGTTGGGGTCGCTGCGCGACGAGCTGCATTCGCTCGGCGCGGCCGACGTGGAAGTGGAAGCTTCGTTGTCGCTGGTGGGCAGGGACCGTGAAGCCGACGACCCGGACACGACCGTTACCTACAATGTCGGCGCATCGACGTCCGCCGGAACCCGGTTCGTCATTCTCCGGCCGCACGCCAAGGGCGGACTGGGCGAAGTATTCGTGGCCCAGGACGGCGAGTTGCACCGACAGGTCGCGCTGAAGCAGATTCAGCAGCAGTACGCCGACGCCCCGGACAGCCGCGCTCGCTTCCTCCTGGAAGCGGGGATCACCGGCGGACTGGAGCACCCGGGCATCGTGCCGGTCTATGGACTCGGCCAGTACGCCAACGGACGGCCGTTCTACGCCATGCGCTTCATCCGTGGCGACAGCGCGTAGGGTGGGACAAGGAAACGGCGTCTTGGTGGGCCGGCGCGTGCTGTCCATCGTTTGCTTGCCGTGACACGTTGATCTAGTTAATTCTGCCGTTTCCGCTGGCCCACCATGAACTTACGCACGCTTGTCCCACCCTACGTGAATGATCCGGGCCAGCAAGCCGCCGACCGGTTTCACGCTGGCGCTTCATCCGGCCGTTGACATCACGGTCAAGGTGTGGGACGCGGCCACGGGGCAGGAGTCGCTCACGCTGACAGGACACACCAGCTGGGTCGATAGCGTGGCGTTCAGCCCGGACGGGCAGCGGCTGGCCTCAGCGAGTTTTGACAAAACGGTCAAGGTGTGGGACGCGACGCCCCGGAGATGAAGTGGGAACGCATTCGGCCCGGACGTGCTCCGCTCGAACTCGCGTGCCAAACCGAAAACATGGGGTTTTTCGGCCGGGATTCGACTTTTTCCCTCCTTGGCGCTGCGCAATTCTCGATCGGCGCTGCGCCAGTCCGGTTCGGTGCTGCCCATGGAGCATTATGTGCTGCGCAGTTTCACGTTCGCGTAGCGATCGGCGGCGCGGTGTGGGCCTGGAGCTGGGCTGATGAAACGCAATTTTAGTTGCGTTTTGCTTTGTAAATGTTAGATGGTGGCGCGGCGATGC
>JAQBZB010000018.1 GCA_027622275.1 Planctomycetota bacterium
CGGCTCTCCACGCTAGCACTCAAACCGCTAAACGACCGCTTTTTCTTGGGACTGGCCAGATCGCACCCATTCAATGTCGGCGTCTCGTACCACTTGTGCTTGGATTGCTGTCGTGACGTTAAGCGTTTCGCCTTGCCTTTCGCGGATCGACGTTTGCCTACCGTTGGTGATGACCGACTCTGCATCTGCGGCTCTGGCGGATCGGTCACAACGACCGCGTCGCGGGCGTCGCTCTTCTCGATCGGACTGGAAAGCGAGGATGCTTGCGGTGCCGGAAGCCGCTGCTGCATGTCGTGAAGTAATCCGTGCAAGTCTCGCATCAGGACATGCGTTTCTTTCCCTCGCTCGTTCGCATCCTTGATCTGGTCGTTCTTGATCTTCAGCTCGTCACGCAAATCTTTTTTGTCCTGCTCTAACATCTGAATCTGAACCTTGAGGAGCGAGACGACGTCGCCGTTTTGAGTCGCCGAATCCCCTTCTTGCGGCTTGGAAGATTCCACGACTTGCTCCGTAGATTTGTGATCCAAGCGAGGTCCGTACTTCCTTTCGACCCAGGTTGCATGCACGAACCAAGTGGGGTTTTTCCCCTGCTTTTTCAGATCGTCGATCTTTTCTTTGGTGACATCTTGCCCTTCGATAACTTCGCCGTCCTCGGTGCGAAGTTTCAGATTGTTCAGAACAGTATCGTCGCTGTGTTCGATCGCGCGACTCCAGTATCTCTGGAGCGTTCGCTCGGCGCGCTTGCAACGTTCACTGGCTTGCTTACGAGTAATGAATCCGGGGATGAGTGTGTTGTCCATACGTCAGACGGGAGGACAAAATAGAAGTGTTGTTAGCGTACGGCTTTAAGCGAGCTAAAGTCAATGATCGAAATGCTCGGTAGCGAGTCGTCAGACGAGACGGCTGTCCACTGGGGTACGACAAGCTCAATGCCGCTACCAGAGCCACAATCTCATGCGAGAGGCACCACAAGGACGAGTGGTCAACGATCGCAGTCGACTCGTCGTCGAGTCGTCAGACGTATCGTCTGTCGAGCCGTCAGAACGTGACGACTCGACATCAATGCACGCCGAAAGGCCGACGTGTCGTCTGTCGTATCGACAGTCTCGCGGCGGTGAATCGACAGAATGATTCGACGATTCGTCGCCGATCGGACAGTCGTGCCGTCAGTAGACCAGCTTATCAAGCCCGACAACACGGCTGATCTTATTGACGCTTAAGCCGAGCCTGCATCATGCAATCGCTTTAGTGGAGGAAAGTACGGAAGGCGAGTGATTGGTTGGAATCAGGGAGGCGTGGCGACTGCTCATGCATTGTCGTGGCGACCGGTGATGGAAGAGGGGAGCGTCGAACTGGCGGCCGTACAATTCGGAGGTGAGCCTCGCTCCGTGCGATAGCCGCGCAGTCTATGCCCGACGGAGCGGGCCCGCCGAAGACTCCTCGGAAAGAGGAATTGGCTCTGGAAGATGCCACTTCTTTCTGTCGAGTGATTTCTTCGTCAGTTCCGTCTGACGATTTGATTACTTCGTCGAGCTTGTTGGTCTGACACTCATCCAAAGACGGCATCGATTGCCGCCTGCTTCACGTCGGGAAATAGGTGGCGATACCGCCGTCGCATCTGCTCTGTCGTGTGACCCACGAAATCATCGATGATGCGTTGATCAATCCCTAGCGACGCGAGGTTGCTGATGAAGCTGTGCCGCAGACAATGCCAGCCCTTGATCTTCTCCCACTTGCTGTTCTTGAGCGTCCGTTCAAAATGATCGTGGGCTTGATCCGGGGAAAGTCCGGCTCGCGGTTCTTTAATACGGCTACGCGGAATCCGACCGTCCAGGCAGAACGTGTGCGCGCCGCCGGGGTGATCCTGTTCGAGCCATTTGTGCATCACCGCCTTGAGAGTAGGGGAGAGCTGGACGCGCCGCGTGCTCTCGTTTGACCGTACGCGTTTCTTCTCTCGGATTGTGACTGTATTGCCTTCGAAGTCGAAGTCACTACGGCGTGAGCGAATCAGCTCGCTCCGCCTCGCACCGGTGTGTGCCGCCATCACGAACATCGGGTAGATGAACGGGTGCAACGCAGCTTCATGAACGTGCGCTAAGAGTTCGTCGATTTCCAATCGTCGCAAGTAGAGAGCGTCCCATAACTCGGCCGCTTCTTGACCCGCTAACTGCTCTAGCTCGATCTGGCGTTCGATCTCTTGCCAAGTCTGAAACGAAGGTTGCTGTTTCGATTTTGGTAGGCGAAGCCCTTGCCGGGGGAATGGTCCGACGACCTTGTTTGTGTTTGCCGCCCACCGCCAGACTGTGCGAAGCGTCGCCAATTCCTTTTCGATCGTTCTGCCGCTCACGAACGTGCCAGACCGGGTCTTCTGCTTGCAACGTTTGTTGACATAGTCCTGCAGGGTCTCGACGCCGAGATTCGGCATCGCGAAGTTTGAGCCGATCGCCCTCAATAAGTGACGTTCGTGAATGTGCATCGCCGAAAGTGTTGATTGTTCAAGGTTGCCATCGGGGATCGCCTTGAAGAATTCGTCGAATGCCAACTTCAGCGTGAACGGGGATGGGGGAGTTGTCTTGACTGGCGGAGGCAGCGGCTTCCGCCATTTGGGCTTGCCATCGGCAAGTAGAAACTCCACGACGTCCTCAGTGTCATCGGGAACTTCGATTCGTCCGGTCTCGACGAGGCGGAGTGTCTCCTCCAAGCGAACCCGGCGGGCATCGGCCCGATCGACGCGATCGGTCTTCAACGATCGCTTGAACCGGCGTCCAGCGAAACGAAAGCAGATGTAATAAGTGTCGGAAACGAGCTGTAGTGAGGCCATGTTAGTCTCCCGTCGATCTTGACGGCAGACTAGCTGCCGTCGGGGTGTCGTGACGAGCGACGCAAAGCCAACGCAACTACAACGATGTCACCAAAATGTCACCAACTGCTTCTGGTGACGGTCAGCCCAACAAAAAAGGACTCAGGGCAATTTGCCGTAAGTCCTTACTACGTAAAGTGCGGGAAAGAGGACTCGAACCTCCACGGGGTTAACCCCCACTAGGCCCTCAACCTAGCGCGTCTGCCAATTCCGCCATTCCCGCAGACTTTGTTTTTATCGTCTCTATCGCGTTTCTCCTAGACTTGCCATTACCGTTTGACGCCCGTTCTGACGCCTATAACGTTATGCGAACTCGAAAGTTGACGCCTGCGAATTGTGTTCACGAACGTCGGGCAACACCTAAACCCCTGACAGCTTGAGGTGATGTTCATGACGAGCAAGTCTACCAAACGCGACACGTCTCGCAAGATGAAGGCCCATAAGCCAAGCAAGCCGCGTCCGGCCCCACGGACGGTTGCGAATTTCGTCATGGGTGGAGATGGCCTTCAAGATGGAGACCTATTCGCGACAACGAACGACAGCTCCCACATTTTAGACGCTAGTCGTTGCACTCTACTTTCCGACATGCTGGCCTAAGAAAACACTCACCTTTTTTCGCGCAATCTTCGATTCAGGAAGATCGTGGTTGAACACCTGAAAGATGTGCCACATGCCTTCGTAAAGGTCGAGCTTTACGGGGATGCCAGCGTGATCGAGTGCTTGGTAGTGTCGAACCGCATTGCTCAGGAAGATTTCCTTCGTCCCAGCCTGGATCAACGTGGGAGGGAAACCCTTCGAGTAGTCCCCGTAGATGGGAGACACATAGGGGTGTTTCTGGTCGGCCGGTGCCGCATAAGCATCGGCACAGTTCTTGAGGTTTTTCGGATAGTACAACAGCGGATCAGCGTCCTTGAGCGTCGTGTAGGAGTCTCCCGTTTCGGTAATGTCCGACCAGGGTGACCACAAGACAACCGCGGCGGGCATACCCAGCCCTGTGTCTCGCATCTTCAGAACCGCGCCGGCCGCCAGTCCACCCCCGGCGGACTCGCCGTAGATGGCAATGTCATTCCAGGTGCGCCCCTCTTCGAGCAAGGCCCGGACAACATCAACAACTTGGTCGGTGATCTCATTCCACTTGGCATGAGGAGCCAAGGTGTAGTCCACGGACACGACACGCAGTCCCGTGTCATGGGCCATCGGAACGGCGCTCATCAACCTTGATCTGGCGCTGTACAACGCGTAGGCACCACCGTGGGTATAGACGAGTACGCTGCTGCTGTTTTTCCACCCTTGGGGTTTGATGTCGAGAACCGGAACGCCGCCCAACTTGCGCTCTTGAATGCGCGGCTGATATTGCTCAACCACCGCTGAGTTGGCTTCCGCACGTTTCATCTCGATCCGCGCCTGGACCTCCTTCCAAGCGTCAAAATCGTCTGGCGCTGGCAGCGGCGCGATGGCCGCAGCGCGACTGAACTGCGCGAGTGCTTCCTGTGCTTGCTTGGAGATTGTTGACGGCACGACGAAATCTTGGCCGAGCGCCGGTGCCATGCTGAATGCCGCGACGAACCAACCGCTTGCAGCCGCGAGCGCCATGCCTGTCGGTCGTGAGGGCCTGCTGCGCGTTAGATTCATCGTCAACGCTCCGGTTGGGTTGATGGTTGCCCGTGTGCGGCTTGGGTGCTCGAATCGGGTCACCTGACGGGCACTACGCCAATAGCTCGGGGATCGGCTGTCCCTGCGGCAGAATGGGCAAGGGTCGGCCGAGTCGGTCGTGCAGCAGGTGGGCGGTGTCGATGCCGAAACGGCGGTAGATGGTGGCGAGCAGACAGTTGCTGTCCATCCGGCGTTCAATCGGCTCTTCAGCCTTGGCATTGGTGGCACCGATGACCTGCCCCATGTTCAGTCCGCCGCCCGACAGAAAAACGCTCATCGCCCGCGACCAATGATCCCGCCCCGGCCGGCCGCTGGGATCCTGGTTGAAAATCTTCGGCGTGCGGCCGAATTCGCCACAGAAGATCAAGAGGACCTGCCGGTCGAGCCCCCGCTCGCTCAAGTCTTCGATCAGGGCAGAGACAGCCTGATCGAACGAAGGGAGCTTCTCGCGGTAGGCGTTGAAGATGTGAGAGTTTACCGAATGGTCGTCCCAGTTGCTGGTAACGCCGGTTTCGGGGCGCAGCCGGAATTCCGCTTGGCATTGCACAAACCGCGCGCCCGCCTCGACCAACCGTCGGCAGGTGAGCAGACTCTTTCCGAAGTGAGTGTCGCCGTAGCGCTGCTGTGTGGTCGGCCGTTCGCGCGTGAGGTCAAATGCTTCGCGCGTGCGCGGGCTGGCGAGCATCGTCACCGCTCGTTGTTGGATGTCATCCAGTGCCGACATCGTGCCGCTGCCATCCAGACGGCGAGGCAGTGCATCGAGGTTCTTGAGCAAACGCATGCGGCGGCTCAGCCGCACGACGCCATCCGTCGAGATGGCCAGATCATCCCGGTCGCCGCCAGTTTTGTAGAGCGGGACGGGGTCGTACTCGTTGTCGCCCGTGGAGGTCTGTGGATTAGGGTTGGGCATATAGGGCGCGCAGCTCGGCCCCAGGTACGCCGGTCCGCCGCCATAGAACTTGGTGTTGGCGACGAAGCAGGGTATGTCGCTGGGCCGCTGGCCGAGTTGGTGCGTGACCACGGAGCCAATCTCGGGGAATTCGGCGTCGTTCAAGTTTGCCGCCCGCGATGCGTAGCCGCCGAGAAAGCGCTGCGTGCCGCCCGAGTGCTCGTTCCGCTCGTGGTGCAGACTGCGGACGAGGGCAAACTTGTCCGCGTGTTTGGCAAGCTGCGGCAACAGCTCCGTAATCTCCATGCCCGGCACCTTGGTGTGGATCGGTCGAAATGGACCGCGGTACTCGACCGGTGCCTCCGGCTTGAGATCGAACAGGTCGATCTGGCTTGGGCCGCCATTGGCCCAGAAGAGGATGACCGAGAACTCCTGATCAACTGCGGCCCGCTCGGCGGCTGAAAGCAGACCGGCGAGTGAAGGCTGCGCGCCGAGTGCGAGCGCCCCAAAACTCAACCCGCCAAGCTGCAGCCACGTACGCCGGTCCAGAGGACCAGAGCAACGGCGAAATGGCGAGGTCGAAGTCATGCGTTTGCATCCGCCTTGTCATGGAATACACATCAACGTATCTCGATCGACGCTGCGCTGCAATGATAAGATAGTGGCCACCTGCACAAAGTGAGAGCCACAAGCATCCGGCGAAGATCGGTAGTAAGCGGTCGCGTATTTTCCACGAGGACTCCAACATGAAGCAACTCGCATGATCCCTGGCGCTGCTCGATTCTGAAGTTGAAGTCGCAAGCTGGCGAGACAGAAGGAGAGTTCCGCATCCGCTTGAAGCAAGCCGCCAGCGAGCAGCGCGATCTCGAAGTCGAGAAGCTCCGCCAGAAATATGTTCCGAAAATGAAGTCGTTGGAGGAACGAAAACGCAAGGCGGAACAGAAGGTTGAGGTCCAGAAAGGTCAAGTCACGCAACAGGCCTGGTCAACCGCCGTCAGCATCGGAACCGGGGTGCTTGGTGCTCTGTTCGGCAGAAAGTCGACCAGTGCAACCAACGTCAACCGCGCCGCCTCGTCGATGCGCTCGGCCAGCAAGATCGCTCAGGAGCGCAGCGACGTCGCGCGTGCCCAAGACACCGTCGAGTCGCTTCAAGAACAGCTTGTCGCTTTGGAAGAAGAGTTCACTCACGAGTCCGAACAACTTCGGCAGCAACTCACGGCCGAAGCATTAGAGCTGAAGGAGTTGCCCATCAAGCCCCGCAAATCAGATCTCACCGTCGATCGAGTCGCCCTCGTCTGGACGCCGTGGATACTTGACGCCGTTGGCATGGCACAACCGGCGTTTTGGGGAGTGAACTACGTGATGGCGTCGATTCCCGCTATCATTAAACAATGAATGGCAGCAGGCGACACGGCCATTGATCTGACCCTCGGAACGGTCGCCTTGAATGCGCGACGCAAACTGCCACAAGGGACGTGCCATGGATAAGAAACGTCGAGCCCCACGAAACCGCACGATAACTCTCGATGAAGCGGAACTCGCCACAGTCGCTAAACGCCTCGTGCGCCTAGATTGCCCCGCCACACCGACGGACGTTATTGGGCATACCGTCTGCCAAGATCTTTTCGAGGCACTCCCTCATCTACCGTCACGTTTCGTGGATCTTCTCATCGTCGACCCGCCTTACAATCTCGACAAATCCTTCAACAGCGGCGAGTTCACACGCCGCACGGACGAGCGCTACGCGGAATGGCTTGATTCTTGGCTCGAACCCCTTCGCCGTGTCTTGAAGTCGTCGGCATCCATCTACATTTGCTGCGACTGGCGATGTTCGTCGGTCGTCCAGCAAGTCGGTGAACGATATTTCGACGTTCAAAACCGTATCACTTGGGAGCGAGAAAAGGGCCGGGGTGCGCTGAGAAACTGGAAGAACTGCTCCGAAGATATTTGGTTTTTTACCGCGTCTCGTAATTACAGCTTTAATGTCAATGCCGTGAAACTGAAGCGGCGAGTGATAGCGCCCTACACGACTGACGATGGGAAGCCGAAAGACTGGGACAAGACGGAAAGTGGTGACTTCCGCATAACACACCCATCGAATCTCTGGACTGATATTTCCATTCCCTTCTGGTCCATGCCCGAAAACACAGATCATCCAACACAGAAGCCTGAGAAGTTGATCGCCAAACTGATTCTTGCAAGCTCAAACCCCGGCGACGTGATTCTTGATCCATTCTTAGGGTCTGGGACAACTTCGGTGGTGGCCAAGAAGCTTGGGCGATCTTATGTGGGGATCGAAATGGATGAGATGTATTGTTGCCTTGCCGAAAAGCGGCTCGAACGCGCGAATCACGATGACAAAATCCAGGGCTATCACGACGGCGTATTCTGGGAACGCAATTCTCTGGCCGAACAGAATAAACCCGCTGCGAAGAAACGGACGGGGGTCGGCCAACACCACCTTTTGTTCGAAGCCGATTAGCCATTATGAAAAGTCAACTGTTTTACACCGATCAGTACATTAAAGCGCAGAATCAAATCAAGGAGTTTCTGAACGGCCAAGATCAGTTTCTGTCCGGCAATACTGCGAGCAGCACGCGCGCGGTCGGTGACGCAATTCAAGACATTCTGTCCGACAACTTTCAATCCATCCTCGGCACGGAACTTTGTGCCAAATATTCTTCTCAATTTGCGCGTCGGGCCATGGCGGACTTGGCGTTTGAAGATAAGGATGGGTTTTACTACGTCGTGGACGTCAAAACGCATCGGTTGAGCACGAAGTTCAACATGCCGAATCTTACATCTGTTGAACGGCTGTCACGATTCTACGAAGACAACAAGAATTACTTTGTCGTCCTCATGGTTGCGTACGATATTGAGGACTTGCATGCGGCCATCGAAGACGTCATGTTTGTGCCAATCGAATTCCTTGGATGGGACTGTCTGACCATTGGCGCACTTGGATGGGGCCAAATCCAAATCGCGAACTCAAATCGGATCACGATCAACCCACAGTACTCTCGTAAATCATGGATGCTCGAATTCTGTGACACAATGCTTGAATTCTATCCAAAGGAAATCGCAAAGATCGGCAACCGTCTCGAACGGTTCAAGAAGATTCGTGACGAATGGGAAAAGCGCTCAGACTGACTTGAATGGCTGCAATCAATTCGGTGAACCGGAGTTGGCGCGCCTTCCGGTTTGTCCATCTCCATCGGAATGCACTATCGAGGCAAGCGGATTACTTCGCTCCGAAAGGCTTCGTCTTCGAGATACAAGACGCGAAATCCTGGCGGGATGGAGTCGAGGCTGAACTCGGGCGAGTCGACACCGAACTGGACGGCGGCGGAAGGTGTGGTCAGCAGTTGCAGGTCGCCGACCCGCTTCTCGCGTTCTTGATGCACGTGACCGGTGCAAATTGCTTTGACCTGCGGGGCACTGGTGGCGACTTGCAGCAACGACTCCGCGTCTCGCAAACCGAGTGCGTCGACCCAGGCGGAACCGACATCGAAGGGCGGATGATGTACGAACAAGACCGTTGGTTGTTGGGCGTGCAAGCGTAGTTCCGCGGCGAGCCATTCCAACTGCCGCTCGCCCAGTTCCCCTTCGACTTCACCGGAGATATGAGATTCGAGCCCGATCAGTTGCCAATCACCGACGCGACAACTGAAGGTCAAGAAATCCGGCTCGCGGGGCGCAAGTTCGGGAAATACTTCGCGGATGAACGGTCGGCTGTCGTGATTCCCCAGCAGCAACTTGCATGTGGGAAGCCAGTCACCCAACATCTCGCGGAGGATGTCGTAGGTCGCGCGTTGTTCGTCGTGAGCCAAATCACCTGTGATGACGATCTGGTCAAAGCTCCACCGTCCCGAAGCGATGCCCGCGCGGACGTAGGCGAAGACACGCTCGACCTCGACGCGTGTGCAGATATCCTGCAGCACCGCCGACGGATCGGTCATGAGATGCAGGTCGGTCAGTTGCAAGACGCAAGGCATGAGAACACGTCACTCCGGAACAATTTGAAGACCGGATAGCGTTGCTTCGCCACGAATGTTGCGGAAGCGGATTTGGATGCTCGACTCACCAGTGATGCCCGTGAACTGGCGTACGATACCACGCAGCGGGCCTCCCGTCTCGGCAGCGATGTCAAAATGTTCGAGAACCGGCTTTCCTTCGATCGAAACGTCAAAGACCCGTTCACCCGCGGCCCGACCTTCCAATTCGGCGAAAGTGAGACGAACCGTGTAGGAACGATTCGAATCGCCCGCCAGTTTCTGCTCGATCGACTCGATGCCAACGACCCCCGAGGAGGCGACCCAATTGAAAGCATTGCCGAGCGGAGCAATACGCGACGAGTGGTGCCGGATGGAACGAACCGCATCGCCCGAGATTTTGATGGGCAGATCGGGCGAGTTGCCGCCGACGCTCGGTTGATCGTACCACATGCTGCCGTCGGGGCCGCGATGATCACCAGGAGCGCCCAGGTTCACGGCAAATTCGTCCGGCGTGTGATCGAGATTGCTGAACGTCCACTGCTCAACAGCGGGCATGTGGATCAAGGCGAGTGAGCATTGGTTCTGATACGCGCAAACACACGTTCGCGTGTAATCGGGCGCGTTGAGTACGCCATCCGCCGCAATGAGATTGGCGGTGCAACTGGATCGAAAGCCACCGATGTTTCCCGTTCCGCTATCGCCAGCGAGATCACAGAACCCAGCCGCGCCGCTGCGGAACGTCAGCAAATACTCGCTGCCGACCGCGGTGTTACAGCCGTACATTCGTTTGTAATTCCAGCCGGTCGTTTTGCCCGTCAGCAAATCCAGCTCGAAGCCTCCGCCGCCGTTCGTGATGATCCGGTCACGCCACAACAGACACGGGCCGCTGTGCTTCAGGGACAGGTCTTTCCACAGCACGTCCCCGTCACGGCCGCGATAGGCGACCATACCCGCCGCCGCCTCGTCCTTGGCACGGTCGCGATACGCGCTGCCCGCTTGCAGCAAGACGTCGTGTTCGCGGGAATAGTTGAGGAACGTTCCGAAGACGTCTTCGCTGGTCGACCAAGCAAGTTCGCCGGACTTCGCATCGAAGGCGAATAGACGCGGCTGCGTCGGCGGTTCGAGGCCGCGTCGCTGCAAGGTCTGAAACTGCACATCGGAGAGGCTGTCGATACAGAAGATTCGATCCCCGGCGGCCGCAATCGCATTATGGCGAAAGCTGTATTCGGCCGATCGTGTCCACAGCACCTTGCCACTGTGCCGATCCATGACCACGAGCTGTCGGCTGGAAGACGAGTACTGAGCCGACGACAGCAGTTCGTTGATACGACTGGAGTCCGTTGGTTGATTGTCGTCACTGACAGAGACGGGACTCGACGTGGCGATCAGCAAGTCACCTTCCGCGGCCAGGTATCCCCAAGTTGGTTGAACGGACACGGCATCCGAATCCAGCGTGATCTTGCGAATTGTTTCACCGGTCGCCGCGTCGAGATGCAAGATGGCATCGCGATAGACAACGTACACGGCATCAGGCAACGTGACATAATTGCTGCCGATCTCGCCGGCACCGGGGAAGTGGCGTGTCGTGTCGTAGTAGGTGCCAAGCCCAGGCAGATCCTTCTCCCAAAAAACTCGGCCTGTGTAGACATCGACGCATCGCAACATATCGGCTCCTTCAATTACCAGCCGACCGCCGGCAACCTGCGGCGATGGCCCGTGCCCGTGACGCGGCAAGACCTTGTCATTCGGAGGGCCACCAAACCAGAGCAGACCGAGCGGTGCCTGCACGATCGAATCGCTTGACACCACGCTGTTCGTGGCATCGGCATACTGGTGGGTCCAACTGCCCGATCCAGGGAGCGGCCCGACTCGCGTCAAGAATGTGTTGCTTCCGTCGCGCGAGAGTTCTGCGTTGGCAACCTCACCGCTAGCGACGACTACTGCGACCGCGTCGTGTTGTTGCTGCGTCAACTCCCAGCAGGCGAAACCGTCGTAGGGTCGCAAGGCTTGGTAGGCGGTGTGGACGAGCGCCTGGATTTGCTCTTCGCCGGCGGAATCCGGTACATCGCCGGTGACAACATTGGCGAAGTACGGCGGCAATGTGAGCGCGGAGAGATTTCGATTGATCGCGGCGACGCGCGTTCCGGACACGCCGATCAGACTCATCCGGCGGCGGAGTGCGTCAACCTTGTCCGCGTCTGAATCGACCGCGACCACGTGTAGATCCGTTCGAGCGACAAGTTGTTCCGCGACGTCAAGTGATCCGATTCCCAGGATGAGCGCATAGCCTTCCGGCTTTGGATCGCGATCCAGCATCGCATCGACGATCGGGATCGCCTTCGGCAGCGTTTGAACAGGGTCCGGAATGGCGTATCCCACGGCTGTCGTCTTAGCAGCGGAGAAACATTGGACATTCGTGCCAGTGATGACAAACAACTTGTTGTCGCCCGCGATCATACTGAGCGGAGTCCCTTCGACGGAGACAGACCATTGAGGTGGCAACAGTTTGTCGGCTTGCCTCGCTGCCTCGATGTCGAACGCCGCTACGATCCCATCGCGGCCCGCGTAGGCCCGTTTGCCAGCGACCATGAACACGGGCATGTCGGGACTCGAGACCGCCCACGAAACCGCTGGCTTCAGTTCGACCTTTTCAATCTGCTCGCCTTTGCGGTCGAGCGCGGGTGTCACGCGAACTGCACCGGATAGATCGTGGGCGGTCACGTTTCCGACGGCTATCTCGCCGATCATGGCATCCACGGGAAACGAGCCCAGCGACGCGCCGTCTTGCATCGCGAACGCCGCGTTTTCGACAACATAGAAATTCTCGTGAGCCACCACGCTCCAGCCGCCCGAGCCTTTGCCGCCGAAGTCGAAGTACTCCATCTCACCAGTCTTTCGGTCAAAGACGCCGGGTAACGATCGACCGCCCGGCACAAGCAATCGGTCGCCGATCGCCGCGAGATAGCCTTGCGGCACGATCGATCCGAATGACGGAGCACCGTGCGGATGCGTGACCCAACGCGAGCCGGTCTCGCTGTTGATCCATTTCGCTCTACCCGTCTCGGCATCGACGGCATGCACGAAGATTCCCATGAAAGGCCAAATGCCGGCGGTGAAGTAGACGGTGTCATCGATCAGCACGGGGCCGCCCCGAATCGGCCACATCGAGATCAGCCGCTCGTTGCCGATGATCCGGCGGTCGTCTGGTCCGCCGCGAACTTTCCACAGCAACGAGCCGGTGCTGGCGTGGAGACAATAGAGATAACCATCGTCGCTCGTCGCGTAGATCCGATCGCGAGATGCCGCGGGAGCGAACCGAACAGGGCCTTCGGTATAGAATCTCCACGCTTCTTCACCGGAATCTGTTTCATAAGCCGTGATCGAATCGTGAACCGTTGATCCGAGAACCAACAAGTCTCCGACAACGATCGGCTGATGGACCGAATCGAATTGCAACTTTGTCTGAGAGGCCGGCCAAGCTGGACGAGTCTTCGGCAACTCCAGGGTCCACGACAGGTGCAACTCGTCCGGCAACGCCTCCGGCGAAGCGTTGGACCGCGCCGCATTGTATCGCCACATCGGCCAATCGTCGGCTTGGAGCGAGGCAGTCACTAGAAGCGTTACGACGAGGACCATCGCCGCGGGCCGAATGCGATTCAATCGTTTCTCAACGGTCATCGATACACGTCCTACCGACGCCACCATGTTTGGATGCGTGACCACATTGCGGAAAGTGGATGGCGATGCTGCTGGGCAAGCCGCCATCGGACCAGATGATAGAGTCTACGTTGTATCTGGTCCGGCTGCGTGCGTCTGCGCTGATGTGATTTGAGTTGACCGACGGCTGTCGAATAGTCGGTCCCGCTGTGCGGGCCGAGCAGCGAACATGCCAGCTGGAGGAAATCGTACATATCCTGATAATACTCGCTCATCTCGCGGCGGTGGAGCTGTGCGATCAACCGCGACGCATCCTCGAAACGCGCCTTCGCCAAATGCTCGGCGACGGACCACAGGTTGTGAAGGCACACCGTTTGATCGTGGCCGTGCAGGAGCGCTCGGCGACTGACCTCCGCCGCTTCGGTCTCGCGGTGCCGGTACCACAGTGCGACGACGATCGGAAAGTACATATAAGGCTCGGCATCTCGTTCTCGCCAGTCCTTCATCCACGAAATGACACGAGTTGGTTGGAAGGCGTCGAGAAAGGCGCTGCCGACCGCCCACCACGTCCGGTTGTCGCAACGAAGTTGCTTCGCGTTCCAGAACACGAATGAGCGAAGACCCGTCAAGCGATCCGGTCGACCCAACAGCAAGACATACTCGGCTGCCGCTTCCGTCCAGAGTTCGGGCTTGTCCTGCAGTTTCTTCAAACGGGACGGACATCGCGCGGTTTGATTCAACTGGCCGGCAAGTTGAACCCAGGCGCTCGCGACCGGGCCCGCGACTTCCGTTTCACCAAACAGAGTGTCTTCGATGACCTTCAATGCCTGCGGTCCCCAGGACTGCTCTTGATACGCACCCAGTGCGATCTGAATCGCCGTGCCGTTTTCGAGTGGTTCACCGCACAAGTCGCGCAACGCTTCGTCGGCGTGCTTGCTGTCCCGCTGCTTGCAGAGCAGGCAGATCCGCTTGGCGGCCGCGTATCCAGGCGGAAGGTGGGCGGCTGCGCGGTCCAGTGTTTGGTTCGCCGCATCGAACTCGCCGTCCTCGATCTGAAGATCGAACAACGCCAACGCTCCGAAAGCATAATCGTCGGCGATCTCGAAGGACCGCTGAAAGCACTGTTTGGCCCGCCCGCGATCTTCCTTTCGAAGCAACGCATCACCGAGCGTTCCCCAGGCCGCTGGATCACGCGGGGCGACGCGCGTTTGTTGTTCGGCCGCTTCGATGCAGGGATCAAGTTGCTCCGTCGCTTCGTACCACGCGGCCAGTCGGTTCCAAGCCCAGTAGTAATCCGCGTCCACTTCGACGACCTGCCGCATCAACTCGATCGCCCTGTCGACGTTACCACGCTCCGCCTCGATCCCGGCGACGCGGGCCTGCAGCGCAAGCGGCACGGACTCGCCAAACGCTTCGGCTTGGCAAGCTGCAATCGCTTCGTCATAGCGGCCTTCTTCGGCCAGGTAGTAGGCCTTCGTCGCATAAGCGTCAACACTCCGAGGATTCAACTCGATGGCTCGATCCACCGCGGCAAACGCTTCCCCGCGGTCTTCGGGGCGAGTCAAGGCGTCCGCCAGAATCAGCCACGACCGCGCTTCGGCCGGTCGCTCGCGGCTCAATTCGCGGGCCAGTTCCATGACGATCTCCGGCTGGCCCAGCTCGTCGCTCCAGGTTTGCAGTTGTCCCCACGCGAACTGGTAGCCCGGTTCCATCCGCACGGCTCCACGCAACTGATCGAGCGCGCCATCGCGGTCTTCAAGTTTCCACAACAGCAAGGCGAGGAAGCCGCGATTGCGGACTTCGCGCGGATCATGCTCGATCGCTTGTTCCAAGATCTCACGGGCCCGCGATTGTTCGCCGAGTGCCTCATACGCTTCGGAAAGCTGACGCCGGGCGTCGCTCCACGTCGAGTTGATCTCCAAGGCTCGTGAGAGCGCAGCGACTTCACCTTCACGGTCCTGCTTCGCTTGACAGACAATCGCGAGTTCAAGCCACAATCGCGGAAGTAGTGGAAAGCGGTCGACGGCTTGCGTGGCGAGCGTGTGGGCCTCGTCGAGTTGTTGCATGTGGCACAAGTGCTGGACGAGAGCGTCCCAAGCGTGCCACAAGTCAGGCCGGGCCTGCAATGCATCCCGCAGGACGGCCAGCAACTCGTTGTCGTCGTAGGTCGTGAGCGCGTACTCGCGGAACATCAGCAACCCGTCGCCGAAGATGACTTGTTGTTTCAGTTCCTCCTGCACGAATTGCAATGCTTCCACACGCTCCGCCTTGGAATCGCACAGCGTCATCAGGGCCGAAAACGCCGGGTCGTAATCAACCGAGAAGCGGATCGACGCGCGATAGTGCTCTTTGGCTTCCGCTTTGTTGCCGCGGGCTTCGGCGATTCGACCGCGAATGAGAGCGACGATTGGCGAATCCGGTTCCAGCTCGCCGGCGACGTCGACTTCCGCCTGCGCCTGGTCGTGCTTCTGCTGATTGCAAAGCCCAATTGCCAACTCCCGGCGTGCCCAAGCGTCCGTCGGATGCTGCTCGATCAGATCACGCAGCGCCGCTTCGCTGGTCTCCGGCTCGTCGTTACGGAGCCACTCGATCAAGGACACTCGCAGCGCGTAGCTTTTGGGATAGCTCTCGACGGCCGCTCTCAGATGGGCGATGGCCGCTTGCGGGCCGTTCAACATCGCGGCAAGACCGGCAACCGCGTCGTGCGCGTCGCGGGCGAGTGGTTCCGCGGCCAGAATCTCTTTCCAGATTTTGAGGGCTTTCGGATGATCACCTCGATACCCGGCCAAACGCGCCGCCGTTCGCAACCACACCATTCGGTGCGACTTCTCCTTCGCGTCGCTCAGCAGTTTCTCGGCACGCTCGGTCAGGTTGTAGCGGCCAAAAAAGTCGGCCGCGAACAGCAGGAGATCGGGGTCTTCCCAGCGAAGCGTCAATGCCGAGTCGATGGTTTCGATCGCCGTGGGAGTTTGTTCGAGGATCTCGTAAGCGTCGCACAGCGTCCGAGCGGGCCAGGCCGACTTGGAAGCGAAGCGTGAGAACCGGTCGCGCAAAAAGCCAATCGCCTCGCCGGTCTTTTTCAGATACCGCGAGGCCGTGAAGTAGCTGCGCGAACGCCGTTCGTCCTTGTCGTCCAAACAGGCGGCGATGCGATACAGTTGCGTCGCGTCTTCACGTTGGTGTTGATCCCACAACAAGTCGGCGAGGGTGGCATATCCGCGGCCATCGTACGGCCGGTGCCGAATGGCCCGCTCCAGCACGTAACGCGCCCGCGGCTGTTCACGGGCGTCGGCCAGCAGCTCTTGGCCATAGCGAATCCAAAACAGCGGATCACCGGGCTTCTCGTACACCTGCTTCAGCACCTCCAGCCGGTCCTCCCGGCGGCCCAGCTCCTCGAGGCAGTTCAGCTTGCTCATGAGCAAGTTGCCGTCTTCGGGATACTGCACCAGCAACGCCTCGGTCGCTTGCAGCAAGCCGCCGGTGTCGGCGTCGTAACCGGCCAGATTCGCTCTCGCCCGCAACGTCAACCGATGTTCGGGATCGATGCCGGCCATCTTGTCGCAGCTTGACTGGGCCTCGTCGCGACGATGCTTCTCCAACGCCACATCGAGTTGATGGAGATGATCATAGAGAGCCGCTTCGGGCAGTTGCAGCTCGTTCAAGCGGTCAGCCTGATCCTTCGGAATCATGGCCATGCCGCGCGGCCCGCTGCTGGCGTAGTGTTCCAGCATCTTTTCGGTCAGAAACTCGCCGGTGAATCGGACGGTTGGATCGCGGATCAGCAGCGTTCCTCGAATCGCGTCGTATCCGATCACCGCCTGAAGATGAGCCGAGCCCAGGTCGACCGTCGTCAAGGTGAACGGTATCCCGCGATCGATGAGCGCGACGGCGCTGTCGAGCGTCACACGAAACTCGCGCGTGGCGAACCCGTTTTCTTCGGCCCATTGGCGTTCTCGATAGGCGGGCGTGCCGTCGTAGCAGATGTGCTCGGCGACTTCGAGGTGATCCGTCTGCTTGTCCCAAAAGCGAGTCAGCGCCGCGAGCGTGGCCGGCGCGCAGGTGAGATGATGTTGCCGCACGAACTGGACGGGCAATCGCCGCCGTCCGGGCAACTCGTCCCGCCGCTCCATGCGGTCCGCGAAGCTGTTATGAAAGTCCTCGCCGACTTCTCGCGCATGGCGGACCGCTTCGTCGAAGTCTCCGCAGTAATACGCCGCATCGGCGCGCATCGCGGCCAGCCACTTCGATCGATCCTTCTCGTGATGCAGCAACGGAAAGAACTCGGGCAGACGCTCGTAGTTCGCTCGCGCTTCGTCATACATTTCCAGCTCGCTCTGAAGTGTGGCCAGATGCCCGATCAGGTCGCCGGCTTCGAGCTTCTCGACTGCCTCGGCCAGCAACGCCAGCGCCTCGCCGTCGCGGCCCGCCTGGACCAACTGGTGTGCCAGAGCTTGGACGGACGGACGGTACCACGGCCGCAGCTCGAGGGAATGCCGAGCAGCCTCCAAGGCATCGGATCGCCGGTCTTGCATATCGAGCAGACTCGATCTCTCGACCCAACTTGATTGAGCGGTGTGATGAATTCTCGTCAAGATTCTGTCATTCTAAGAACTTCCTACCTCCCCCGGCGCCCAGGCGTTCCTGCCATACGAACCATGCGAATATCAACGCTTCTTGCCGCGATCTGCTACTGCTAGACGCTGCTCGCAATGGCCAGCGTGCAGGCGGACGACGACGACTTCTTCGAGTCGTCTACCGTTGATCCGAGAACCAACAGATCTCCGACAATGATCGGTTGATCGACGGAATCGAATTGCAACTTTGCCTGAGATGCCGGCCACGCCGGACGAATCTTCGGTAACTCCAGAGTCCAGGTCAGATTCAGCTGGGTTGGTAAGTCATTCGGCGTCGCGTTTGACCTCGTCGCGTCGTTTCGCCACATCGGCCAGTCGGCAGCCTGGACCGATTGGACAAACGCACTGCTCGAAATCGCAACAGTCAGTGCCATCATTCGATGGAATCGCATATCGTACTTCGGTCGGCAATCCAAGTATCGGAAGAATCTTGTTACGAGTGGTCTGTCGGTATCGAAAACGTGTGCAACTTAGCAGACGATTAGTATAGTCAGTCCCCGCATTGCTGAGTGAGCCGCATTCGCGACAATACCCGACATGGCTGAGCGAACCCCCAAGATCGCATACCTGACTGCCGGTGCGGCTGGAATGTATTGTGGCAGTTGCATGCATGACAATACGTTGGCCAGCGCGCTAACGCGGTTGGGTGTCGATGTCCAGCTGATCCCGACTTACACGCCGATTCGCACCGACGAGGAAGATGTCAGCATCGATCAGGTCTTCTTTGGTGGGATTAACGTCTTTCTCGAACAGCAGGTGCCCGGATACCGCTTCTTGCCAGGCGTCGTTCGGTCATTGCTCGATCGTCCGAGCCTGATTCGCTGGGCGACGAAGCGAGTATCGTCGACGAGTCCGAAGACGCTTGGAACGCTCACGGTTTCGATGCTGCGAGGCGATCAGGGATATCAAGCGACGGAGGTGACGAAGATCTGCGACTGGTTATCCAAGACGGTCCACCCCGATCTCGTCAACTTCAGCAACGTGATGATCGCCGGATGTGTGCCGCATCTCAAACGGCAACTGAACGTTCCGGTCGTTGTGACGTTGCAAGGAGACGACATCTTTCTCGAGAGCTTGCCGGAGCCGTATAAGTCACAGGCACTGTCGGAGATTCGCAAGCTCGTTGAACACGTTGATGCGTTTCTAACGCACAGCCAGTACTACGCGCGTTTCATGTCCGAGTACCTGGGCATCCCGCCGGAGAAGTTTCGCGTCGTGCCGTTGGGGATCGATACGCGCGACTTCCCGACGCTGGACCACTCAGTCGAAGCGCGGCAAGACGCGCCGAAAACGATTGGGTATCTCGCTCGTCTGGCACCCGAGAAAGGCTTGCACGTATTGGTTGATGCGTTTATCGAGTTGCGCAATCGCGAAGCGACTCGCGACGCACGGCTGGAGATCGCCGGGTGGCTCGGCGAAAACAACCGCGCTTACGCAGAAGCTGAATTCGCGAAACTGGGCGCGGCCGGATTAGAGGACCACTATCATTACGCCGGTTCGATCGGCCGGGAAGAGAAAGTTGCCTTCTTGCATCGGCTCGACGTGTTCTCGGTTCCCACAACCTATCGCGAGCCGAAAGGCTTGTTCGTCTTAGAGGCATTGGCGGCGGGCGTCCCTGTCGTGTTGCCGTCTCACGGTGCCTTCCCCGAGTTGCTTGAATCGACAGGCGGCGGGCGGCTTGTCACGCCGAACGACCCGATCGCACTCGCCGACGAATTGGAGAAAACGCTGCTCGACCGGCCGACCAGTCGTCGCCTTGGACAAGAAGGCGCGAAGGCCGTACACGAGCGCTATAACGCCGATGTTATGGCCCGAGCGACGCTCGAAGTCCTTTCCGAGTTTTTCCCGACCGGCAAATAGTTCAGATCGAACAGTTGTTGGGGGGGGGACGTGCCAACCGGCGATCTCTAGAGGCAATTTCGACGATGAATTCTCGCTACGATTCTGTTATCTTGGGGACTTCATCTCACCTCCAACGCCAATGCGTTCCTGCCACAAATATGATGCGACCTTCAACGATCTCCATCGCGATCTGCTTCTCCTTGACGCAGCTCACACTGGCCAGCGCGCACGCAGATGACAAGGACTTCTTCGAGAAGAAGATTCGCCCGGTGCTGGTCGAACGCTGTTTCAAATGCCACTCAGAACGAGCGGAGAGCGTGAAGGGTGGCTTGCTGCTCGATTCACGCGAGGCAAGCCGTCGGGGTGGCGATTCCGGAGCGGCGGTAGTGCCGGGCGATATTCAGGCAAGTTTGCTCTTGAGCGCACTGCGTTACGAAAGTTTCGAGATGCCGCCAGACGGCCAGTTGCCGGATTCGGTCATCGCCGACTTTGAAACGTGGATCAAAGCAGGTGCCCACGATCCGCGAGATGCCCCGACCAGCGAAACGGCTCGCGCGAAAATCGATTGGGACGAGGCCAGACGTTTCTGGGCCTTTCAGCCACCGACGTTGCAACCACTGCCGAACGATGTAGCAGTCGACTCGTTTCATAGCCCGATCGACGCATTTGTTGCAGCGAGATTGCAGGCGGCAACGCTGGCTCCGAATCCCGAGGCTTCACGTCGTGTGCTGTTACGCCGTGTTACCTTCGATTTGATCGGCCTGCCCCCGACGCCCGAAGAAGTCGACTCGTTTGTCAACGACGAAGCTCCCGATGCTTACGAGCGGCTCGTCGATCGACTGCTCGCGTCGCCGCAATACGGCGAGCGTTGGTCGCGGATGTGGCTCGACGTGGCTCGATTTGCCGAGGATCAAGCTCACATCGTCGGCAACGACTCGTCGCTCTGTTATCCGAATGCCTATCTCTATCGTGATTGGGTGATCAAGGCGATTAACGAAGATCTGCCATACGACCAATTCGTGCGCCGGCAGCTGGCTGCGGACTTGATTGATCCCGACGATAAAGCCAGTCATGTTGCGTTGGGTTTCATTGGGCTTGGCCCCAAGTATTATCGTCGTAGCGATCTCGAAGTGATGGCCGAGGAGTGGGAAGACCGAGTCGATACGGTCGCGCGCGGTTTGCTGGGCCTGACGATCGCGTGTGCCAGATGCCACGATCACAAGTACGATCCGATTCCGACCGAGGACTACTATTCGCTGGCGGGTGTCTTCGCCAGTACCGAGATGTTCAACCGGCCGCTGGACGACAAGCGAGAACGGGAGAAGGACGGCCAGACGAAGAAGGCCGAAGACGCCGTCCACATCGTGCGTGATACGAACCCACAAGACTTAAACGTCTTCATTCGCGGCGACGTCAAGAAGAAGGGCGAGGTCGTCAGACGGCGGTTTCCGCAGATCTTGTGTTCGGCGGAGTCGTTGTCCTTGGCGTTTGAAAACGGCAGCGGGCGGTTGGAGCTGGCGGATTCGATCGCCACGCGTGACAACCCGTTGACGGCACGCGTGATCGTGAATCGAGTCTGGGGACAGTTCTTTGGCAAGCCGCTCGTCGGCACGCCCAGCAACTTCGGCAGCCTTGGTGAACGACCGACGCACCCGGAACTGCTCGATGATTTGGCGGTGCGTTTCATGGACTCCGGCTGGTCGCTGAAATGGCTGCAACGCAAAATCGTCCTGTCGGCAACCTACCGGCAAAGCAGTGACATCGATGCCGCGAAACAAGCGATCGATCCGGCGAATACGTTGCTGTGGCGAATGCATCGCCGGCGGCTGAGCGTGGAAGCGTGGCGTGATTCGCTGCTATCGGCCGGAGATCAGCTGGCGCTGCAAGTCGGCGGTCCGTCAATCGATCCGCAAGACCCGGACGAGCGGCGACGTACGGCGTACAGCCGCATCAGCCGACTTGAGCTGCATGCGATGTTGGCGTTGTTCGATTTTCCTGATCCGAATGTTCACAGTCCCAAGCGAAATGAAACCACAACGCCGTTGCAAAAGCTGTTCGTGCTGAATAGCCCGTTTATGGTGCGACAAGCCGAGTCGTTCGCGAGGCGGGTTACCGAGGCCGCGACCGAAGACAGCGGACGCATCGGCTGCGCTTATCAAATCGCTTTCGGCCGCGACCCCAGCAGCGATGAACTCGCGATTGGGTTGACGTTTCTTGACGGTTGTGATGAAGCCGAGGAACAGGCACGCTGGACGCAGTACGCGCAGATAATAATGGCCTCGAACGAGATGTTGATGGTGGATTAGGAACCAACGAATGCTTAATCGACGACAGATGTTGCAACAAGCGAGTGCCGGGTTCGGCATGGTCGGATTGGCCGGTGCGTTGAACGGCCTGCAAGCTGTTGAGGCCACGCCCGTGGTGCCGCATTTCACGCCCAAAGCCAAGCGAGTCATTTTTCTGTTTATGAATGGCGCGCCTTCGCACGTCGACACATTCGACCCGAAACCGGCGTTGGCCAGGTACGAAGGCTCGCAGCCGACGGGCGAGTTGTATCGGAAGAACGACGGCAGCGGCTACATGCCGTCCCCGTTCAAGTTCCGCGCGCATGGCGAGAGCGGCGTCGTGCTGAGCGAGCTGCTGCCGAATCTAGCAACGCACGCGGACGACCTCTGCGTGCTGCGGTCGATGCACACCAATGTGCCCAACCACGAGCCGGGATTGCTGGTGATGAACTCCGGCAATCAGCAACCGATTCGCCCGAGTCTTGGCTCGTGGTGTTCTTACGGCCTCGGCACGGAGAACGAAAACCTCCCCGGCTTCGTCGTGTTGTGTCCGGGATTGCCGGTGGTCGGGCCGCAACTGTGGTCGAGTTCGTTCCTGCCGGGCCAATATCAAGGCATGTCGGTCGACACCAGCGACATGCATGTCGACAAGCTGGTTGCCAACCTGAATCATCCGAATCTGACGCGGGCTCAGCAGCAGCGGCAATTGGAGTTCCTCGGCCGGTTGAATCAACTGCATCGCGAGCAGCGCGCGGGCGAAGCGGCGCTCGATGCTCAGATCCGCGCAATGGAACTGGCGTTCAACATGCAGCGTGAGGCCAGTGCGGCGTTCGACGTCAGCCGCGAACCCGCTACGATCCGCGAAATGTACGGCCAGACCACCTTCGGCCAAAGTTGTTTGCTGGCGCGACGGCTGTGTGAGAACGGCGTCCGCTTTGTGCAAGTCTACTACGTCGCCAAAAACGAAAAACAGCCGTGGGACACACACGCCGACAACAACAAGCGTCATCGCGACCTGTGCGCCGACAGCGATCGCGCGACCGCCGCGCTGCTGACCGACCTGAAGGCTCGCGGGATGCTAGAGGACACGCTCGTCATCTGGGGTGGCGAGTTTGGCCGGACGCCCTACGCACAGCTCGACAAGAAGAAGGAGTACGCCAAGGCCGGTCGCGACCATCATCACACCGGCTTCTCGATGTTCCTGGCTGGTGGCGGCGTGCGGGGAGGCATGATGTACGGCAGCACCGACGAATTCGGCATGAACGCCGTCGAGAACCGCATCCACGTCCACGACCTTCACGCCACGATCCTGCATCTCATGGGCATCGATCACAAGCGGCTCACCTATCGCTACTCCGGCCGCGACTTCCGCCTGACCGACGTCCACGGCGAAGTCGTTCATGGGATTGTCTCGTAAGACGCCGAGGCCCACCTACACGACCTCGATTTCGCCGGTCCGATAGCTGATGGAAAGATCGTGGCCCCACAATAAACCCACGCCGAGCAGCGGATACTTGCCGTCGTTCGCAACCACTTCCAGTTGTCGTGGTTCTCCAAACCAATCGATCAGACACGTGTGTGTCGTTAGCGTAACCTCTGATCCATCGGCAAGAATCGCTTTGGCGGTTCCCGAATGAGGCAACTCAGGATCATCAATCTGCTGCTGTGGCAGCACCAGGTCGCCGTTAAAACCCGTATCAATCCACGCTTGAATTTCACGTGTGGCAGCCGCTTCTGACGATCGAACAGACACGGTGACAAGAGCACGGCCACTGTTGTCAACTTGGCCCTTCATCGAATCTGCATTCCAAAATGAAGCGCTGCCTTGTGACCAACTCGCATCGCGTGTGCCAGTCGGTCAGGATGTGATCGTCGCGCCGCTCCGATCGCCTCGCTCATTGTCTTGCCCAAGAAGTAATCACCTGATTCGGGCTCGATCGCCACAAACTCATCGACGTGTTCGGGTTCCAACGCCGCTCGTAGTTTGGTGACGTATACCGCTTCTGCCCTGCGCACGAAATCGTCCATTTCGGCTTTGGTCATTGCTGGTCTCCTACGACTGGTCATCACGATCCAGTGTACTCGCCGCCGCCCTCGTGCGGCAACACCGTGGGTTTCGCCAAGTACGTGGCCTTTCGCTCCGCGAAAGGAACGATTCTGTTCGCGGAGCGAACAGCCACGTGCAAGGTGGGCACAGCCCACCCTACGAAGTGACTCCGTCCAACCGGCTGATGTGCTCGCGTAAGAACTCGGCCAAGCCGCTGCGGTGCAAGTCTTCGACGGTGCGGAAGGCGAGCTTGACGACGTCGTAGTCGTCCTTGGATTCGTCGAGTTCGCGATCGTGGCCGAGGTCGGCAAAACGGCCCAGCGGGATCGCGCCCTTCGGGCCGCTGAGCGCTAACAGCACATGTTCCGGCTTCTTCGTCACGATCCCCGCCCAGGGATCACGATGCCCGTTCAGATACATCCGTACAACGACCTGATTGTTCCACAGGAATTGCGAGTCCGGCGCGACGTCCTCCAGCAACTCGCATAGCTCTTCCAGCACCTCGGGTGCCCATTTGATTTGCTTGCCCGGTGGAAAGCCCTTGCGCATGAAGTGCCACTTCTGGCCGAGTTTCTTCCAGGGCGTATGGTCGTCGAGATTCAGTTCTTTGCGCTCTTCGACCTTCGAGAAACCCGCGACCGCTTCTTCGATGAACTGCCAGAACTCCGGCTTGTCGATTTCTTCGAGCGTGAACGCGCGGATTTCGACTTCTTGCCAAGGGCCTTTCGCCGATTTGACCTTTATTCGCGGCTCATTGCCGTACGTCGCCACATCGTCCATCTGGTTGAGCGTTTTCAAATCGAGTCGTTGGACGAGTTCTTTGCGATCGAACGTGCCTCGATAGACGCGGAACTTCATCTTCAGCAGCCACGTCTCGGCCGTGATGGCGTGGAAGAACCAGCCGTCGGTCTTCTTCTGCGCGGAGATTTCAACCACGCTGCGCGAGTTCCAATTCGTCTCGCTGAACTCGCCCAATTCATGCAGGCGATCGACGACTCGGCCCAGGATCTCGCCATCCCATTTACACGGATTGCCTTTGCGATCGACGCGGTCGCGCGTATGCCAACCGCGGCCATCCTCTTCCCAAGGCATCTTCGCACTCTTGCCGACGTCGGTGATATCGAGTTCGCCCTCCTTTTTCTTCTGATCCGCCAGCGGGTCGTAGGGTTTGCGAGCGACGAGCGGGCCAGCGGCGAGGACGGGAGTGAGTGCGATGCCGGTGTGGGATGGGAGAGGGGGAGAAGGGGAGAGGGGGAGAGGGGGAGTGGAAGAAAGACTCTCCTTGTCTCCCCCTCTCCTTGTCTCCTTGTCTCCCCCTCTCCTTGTCTCCTTGTCTCCCCCTCTCCTTGTCTCCTTGTCTCCGCCGCTCGCCGCGTAAGCAACCAACTCCTCCGGCGTCCCCGCAAACACAACTCGCCCGCCGTCTTCGCCCGCCTCGGGGCCCATGTCGATGACCCAGTCGGCTTGCTTGATCACGTCGAGGTTATGTTCGATGACGACCACGGTGTTGCCGAGATCGACCAGCCGTTGCAGGACTTCCAAGAGCTTTGCCAGATCCTCAAAATGCAATCCGGTTGTTGGTTCATCTAGCAAATACAACGTCCGCCCCGTGTCAGGCCGGGACAGCTCGGAAGCCAGTTTCACGCGTTGTGCTTCACCGCCGGAGAGCGTCGGCGCGGGTTGGCCGAGTGTGAGGTAATCGAGTCCGACATCGCATAGCGTTTGCAAAATACGACGGATCTTGGGGATATTCTCGAACAGCACCACGGCCTCGCCGCAAGTCATGTCCAGCACATCGCTGATCGAACGGCCGTGGAACGTGACCGCCAGCGTTTCGGGGTTGTAACGATTGCCGCGACACGTTTCGCACTCGACCCAGACGTCGGGCAGGAAGTGCATCTCGATGCATTGCTGGCCATTACCTTCGCAGGCGTCGCATCGCCCGCCCGGCACATTAAAGCTGAAGCGACGCGCCGTATAGCCGCGCAGCTTGGCGTCCGGCAGCTGGGCGAACATCAGGCGAATCAATTCAAAGACGCCGGTGTAAGTCGCGGGATTGGACGTCGGCGAGTTACCAATCGGCTGTTGATCGACGCGGATCACTTTGTTGATGTGCTCAATCCCGCGGATCGCTTTGTGAGCCCCCGGAATCGTCCCCGCGCGATGCAGCGTCCGCGCGAGCGAGCTGTACAACACATCCTCGATCAGCGAACTCTTGCCGCTGCCGCTGGGCCCGGTGATCGCGGTCAATGTGCCGAGCGGGATCTGGACGTCGACATCGTGGAGGTTGTTGTGGCGAGCGCCAATGATGTCGAGCGTCTGGCAAAAGCGGAGAGCAGAGGGCTGAGAGCCAAGAGCCAGATTGGATTGTGCTGTTTCTGGCTCTCGGCTCTCCGCTCTCTGCCCTCCGCTGATGACGCGTCGCGTCCGCGGCACCGGAATCGCCTTCCTGCCGCTCAAGTACGGCCCGGTCACGGAAGCCTGCTGCTTGATGAGTTGGTCGACAGTTCCTTCCGCCACGATCTGCCCGCCGTTCTTTCCGGCGGCGGGGCCGAAGTCGCAGATGTAGTCGCTGCCATCGATCACGTCCCGGTCATGTTCGACGATCAGCAGCGTGTTTCCAAGATCGCGCAGCCGGTGCAACGCGGCGAGCAAGCGGGTGTTGTCGCGCGGGTGCAAGCCGATCGTCGGCTCGTCCAAGACATAAAGGACGCCGCACAAGCCGCTGCCGAGTTGGCTGGCCAGACGGATGCGTTGTGCCTCGCCGTTCGAGAGCGTGGCGGCACCGCGGCCGATCGTCAGATATTCCAAGCCGACATCGTTCAGAAACGCCACGCGGCCAATGATCTCGCGGATCAGCTCGCCGGCGATCTTGCGGTCGCGTTCCGACAGCTGCCAGCCGTTCACGACTTGTTGCAACTCGCCGAGCGGCATGCGGCAGTACTCGTCGATCGTGTGCCCATGGAAGCGGACGGCCGAGGCGTCGTCGCGGAGCCGGCTGCCCGAGCACGTCGAACAATCGACTTCGTCAATGAACTGCTCGAGCTGCTTGCGGAAGGACGGAGATATCTTCGAAGCCTCATCCAACGCCGGATAGAGCCCTTTGAATTGAAACCGAAACAGCACCCGCTCCTTCGTCCCTCCTGACTTCTGACCTCTGACCTCTGACCTCTGACCCCTCGCCTCAAACCAATCGTCGCCCGTCCCATGCATGATGACTCGGCGATGCCGACTCGACAGCTGCTCGAAGGGAACATCGATCGGAACGCCGGTCGCGCGTGCCAGAGCTTCGAGCATCATGCGCGAAACGGGGTTGGTCGGATCGGGCCACAAGGCGACGGCACCTTCGGCCAACGACAGCTTTGGATCGCGGAAGAGCGCCGTCGGATTGGCACCGACTTCGACGCCTAGCCCTTCACAGGCCGAGCACCAACCGAGATAGCTGTTGAAGGAAAAACTGTGTGGCGTAAGTGGCTCGAAACTGCGGCCGCAATTGCGGCAAGCCAGATGTTGGCTATGCGTGACAACGGGCCAACGCGGCTCGGGGACATCGTCGCTGGGACAGGCAACTTGCAAAACGCCTTTGCCGAACGCCAGCGCCTGTTCGATACTCTCGGCGATCCGCGAGCGGGTCTTCTGTTGTACGGTGATGCGATCGATAACGACGGAGACATCGTGCTTACGCCGGCGATCGATGACCGGCGGCGAGTCGACGGAGTGTGTCTCGCCGTCGATCCGGATTCTCGGATAACCGGCGGCACGAATCTCTTCCCACCGCGTCTCGTACTTTTCACCGACCGGCACATCCAGCGGAGCCATCAGGTACAGCCGAGTCCCTTCCGGCTCCGACATGATCTTGTCGACAACCTGATCGACGGTTTGCGTCCCGATTTCGATATCGCAGTCGGGACAGTAAAGTTGACCGGCCCGCGCCATGAGGATGCGGAAGTAATCGTAGATCTCGGTGACCGTGCCAACCGTGCTGCGCGGTGTGTTGCCGAGATTCTTCTGTTCGATGGCGATGGCCGGCGAAAGCCCGTCGATGTGCTCGACTTGCGGTTTCTGCATCTGCCCGACGAATTGGCGAGCGTACGAGCTGAGGCTTTCGACGTAGCGGCGTTGCCCTTCGGCATAGATCGTGTTCATAGCGAGCGAACTCTTGCCCGAACCACTCGGCCCGCAAAAGACCGTCATCTTGTCGCGAGCCACAGCGACGTCGACGCCTTTGAGGTTGTGTTGATACGCGCCGGTGACGGTGATTTGCTTGGCGATCCGGGCCAGGGAATCGCGCGTCTCTTTCGTTTGCGCGGCCCTGGCGTGCGACCGCTTTGCCGCCGTACCATCGAGGAGTTCGGACAGCGCCTTGCCTGTGTGGGAGGGGAGAGGGGGAGAGGGGGAGACAAGGAGAGGGGGAGAAGGGGAGTCTTTCTCCTTGTCTCCCCCTCTCCCCCTCTCCTTGTCTCCGAACTGTTCAGCGTACGCCATTAGGCCTTCCGGCGTTCCCGTGAAGACAACTCTCCCGCCGCCGTCGCCTCCCTCGGGGCCGAGATCGATGACCCAATCCGCCGTCTTGATCACATCGAGATTGTGTTCGACGACCAGCACGGTGTTGCCGGCATCGACAAAGTCGTGCAAGACCTTCAACAGCAGCTTGATGTCCGCGAAGTGCAATCCGGTCGTCGGTTCATCGAGCAGATACAGCGTTTTCCCCGTGCTCTTCTTGGCAAGTTCCTTGGCCAGCTTGATGCGCTGTGCCTCGCCACCAGAGAGCGTGGGCGAAGGCTGGCCCAGCTTGATGTAATCGAGCCCGACGTCATGCAACGTCTGCAGCTTGTGCCGCACCTTCGGAATGTTCTCGAACAGTTCCAGCAACTGCTGCACGTCCATCTCCAGCACTTCGGCAATCGACTTGCCTTTGAACTTCACCTGCAACGTCTCGCGGTTGTAGCGATGTCCTTCGCAGACCGGGCACGTCACCCACACGTCCGCCAGAAAATCCATCTCTAACTTGTTCGAGCCGTTCCCCTCACAGGCTTCGCACCGACCGCCGGTCACGTTGAAGCTGAATCGCCCGGGCTTGTAGCCGCGGCGTTTGGCCTCGGACAGCTGCGTGAAGAGGTGGCGAATCTCGTCGAACACTTTGATGTAAGTGCCCGGATTCGAGCGCGGTGTGCGTCCGATCGGCGATTGATCGATGGCGATCAGCTTGTCGAGATGCTCCAGCCCTTCAACCGCTTCGTAGGTACCCGGCGTACCTTCGCCGCCGTTCAGATCGCGGCGCAGCGTCTCGACGAGGATGTCGTTCACCAGCGAACTCTTCCCCGAACCGGACACGCCGGTGATGCAGACGAACGCGCCCAGCGGGATTTCGGCGATGATGTTCTTGAGGTTGTTGTGCGTCGCGCCAATGATCCGCAGCTTATTCTCGCCGATCGCTCGTCGCTGCGGTGGCACCTCGATCCTGGCAGTGCCGGCAAGATACTGCCCCGTCACGCTGCGCGGTTCCTTCATCAGCTCCGCCGCCGAGCCCTCGACGACCACTTCGCCGCCGCGAACTCCCGGTCCGGGCCCGAAGTCGATGATGTGATCGGCGGCCCGCATCGTGTCTTCGTCGTGCTCGACAACGACGACCGTGTTCCCCATGTCGCGGAGGCGGCAGAGCGTGTCGAGCAAACGCGAATTGTCGCGCGAGTGGAGTCCGATCGATGGCTCGTCCAGGATGTACAACACGCCGACCAACCCCGAACCGATCTGCCCCGCCAAACGAATACGTTGCGATTCGCCGCCGGACAACGTGGGAGCCGTGCGGTTCAGCGTCAGGTAATCGAGCCCGACGTTGAGCAAGAACCCGAGACGCCCGCAGATCTCTTTCAACGCTTCGGTCGCGATCAGCGTTTGCGTCGGATCGAGCACCAGCTTGTCGAAGAAGTCGATCGCGTCGCTGATCGCGAGGTCGCACACATGTGGGAGCGATCGCGCTGGATCGTCCACAAACTTCGGATGAGCCGACGTAATCCGGACCGCACACGCTTGCTGATTTAGCCGCTGGCCGTGGCAATCTGGACAAGTCATCGTCCGCATATAGCCTTCGAGCTGGCGACGCTGCGGCATGCTGTTCGAGTTGCGATACTTGTTCAGCAAGTCGGGGACGATCCCTTCGAACATGCCGCCGTACTTCATCGGCGACTTGCCGCCGCGCCACGTGTAGGTGATGTGCAACTTGCCGGTGCCCCACAGCCAGAGCTGCTGAAGTTTCGGTTCGAGTTCTTCCCAAGATGTCTCCAGCATGGTGCCCGGTTCGAGTTCATGCACGCGTTCGATCGTCTCCGCCACGCCGTTATAGATGTGCCTCCGCCAGCGCCCGAGATCCTTCCAGCGACCGATCAACGCGAAACATCCTTGCTGGAAGTTCAACGACGGGTTGGGAATGAGCAAGCCGGGATCGAAGGAGTAGAGTTCGCCCAGGCCGTCGCATTCGTAGCACATGCCTTGTGGGCTGTTGAAGCTGAACAGTTGCGGCGTCGGCGGCTCGAAGCTCAGTCCACAGTCGGCGCAGGCGTAATCGATCGAGAAGATCGTATCGCTGGCCCGTGTCTTCGCGCGGCGCGTCGGCTGGTCGTCCGAGGCCTCCTCGGTCTGGATCTCGACGAACATCGTTCCTTTGCCAATCGTCAGCGCCAACTCGACGGCTTCGGCAAGTCGCGGCCGGATGTTGGCCTTGTTCTCCAGCCGGTCGATCACGACTTCGATGTCGTGCCGCATCTGGCGATCGAGATGCAAGTCGTCGTTCAACGAAACGGTTTCGCCGTCGACTCGCGCGCGGACGAATCCTTGTTTCAACAGATCGACGAACAGATCGCGATACTCGCCCTTCTGTCTGCGAATCAACGGGGCCAGCACCGAGAACTTCGTGTCGGCCGGGAGATGCAGAATGCGGGCGATGATTTGCTCCCGCGTCTGACTTTTGATCTCCTGGCCGCACTTCGGACAGAAGCCTTGTCCGATTCTCGCGAACAGGACTCGCAGGTAGTCGTAGATCTCGGTGATTGTGCCGACCGTCGAGCGCGGGTTGTTGCCGCTCGATTTCTGCGAGATCGAAATCGAGGGGCTCAAGCCGCCGAGATAATCGACGTCGGGCTTGGGCATCTGGCCGAGGAACTGCCTCGCAAAGCTGGACAGACTTTCGACGTAGCGGCGCTGTCCTTCGGCATACACGGTATCGAAGGCCAGCGAACTCTTGCCGGAACCGCTGACTCCGGTCAGGCAAATCAGTTTGTTTCGCGGCAGGATTAAGTCGACGTCGCGCAGGTTATGCTCGCGAGCGCCTTTGATCACAATGTCTGGAGATGCCATTTCTTGCGTTGTTCGTGCGATTCCGTTCGGGTAAAGCGAACTCGCCATTCTAGGGCACAAACGCGAAATCGGATACCGTCTGAGTGCGGTGGTTAGAGTCCAAATTGTTGGTTGCCAGTACAAGTACGACGCGCCAGCGAGTGAGTCACAACCGTCGATAACCCACTCGCTTGCGCGTCGTGCTTGTATTCACCACCGATCGAGTCCAGCGGTGCGGTGCGTCTGGGTGTGTATTGATGCGGTTTGCGGGCAAGACTAGACTGAATTCGTGAGCGCTGTGCAAAGACCTGAGCCGATCTCCGTCAAGGATTATCTGGCCGGAGAACTCGCGTCGGCAACGAAGCATGAGTACGTCGGGGGCGTCATCTGTGCGAGGGCGGGAACGAGCAACTCGCACAATGACGAAGGCGAGAAACGAGACGCTCATTTGACGATCCCGTCGCTGGTTGCGTACTTGTTGGTCGATCAGGACTCACCAACCGTCGTCGTTCATCGCCGTAGCGAGCAGGGTTTTTTTGGATCTAAAGGGGTCAGTTCTGGCAAAGATGTGGCTGCTGCGAGAAAGACGCTGCCGACGAGAAGTCTCCCCACACCCGTACGCTCAGCGATCGTATCCGCGCAACTCGTGAGCGCGATGCCTGCGCCGATAATGACCGCAACCGAGATGGAAAACTGGATGAGTGCTACAAGCATGCGTAATCTCACGGAGTGCGGTCCACGGACTGTCGTCCAGTGCTACGATCTGCCGCAGAAGAATCGCCGTCATAAGACGCGATCCTCAAGCAGTTGTCGCTACGGGCATGTCGTCGAAGCATCGGTTTCGGATAGCCTCGAAGACGCTCCGCATCGGCTCGGCCGTGCCGGATGAAGTGTCAACAGCGAGCGCACGTTGATCCGGCAGGTCCGGTTCTTCAGCCTGTCGTTGTCGTTGGAAGAATTCGGGGCGCGTCTCGGAAAACGAAGTTCCGCCTCGCACACGTGCGTTGATACGCTGCAAGGCGATCTCGTCTGGACATTGGCAATGTACCACCAGGAACTCGGCATGATGTTGCTTGGCCAAGTCGGCGGCGTCGCTTCGCAAAGATGCAGCCAAGTAGGTTCCATCGAGCACGACCGACGTTCCGTTGCTTAGTAGTTTGTCTGCCTGTTCGTGCATCGTTTTGTAAACACGCCAGCGGTTCTCCGGGCGATAAAGGCCTTCGTTGAATCCGGGATGGTCGCCAGTCGGCCCGAATACAGATCGGCGGACGACATCCGTCTGAAGCAACTCCAACCCAAGTTGCTCACTGATTGTCTGGGCGATCGTCGACTTGCCCGTACCTGGCAATCCGTGTACCAAGACGAGCAGTGGTGGTGCCAGGGTTCGGGAGTACCGATCAGCGAGGCCGAGATACTTGCCGGCCGATTCGAGCAGCCGCGATCTTGCTTCATCGGTGAGTTGCTCCGCTCGCAAGGCCGATACTTTCGCGCGCACACACGCACGGTAAATTCGATAGAAATCAATCAACTGCCGCGGCGGCGAGTCTCCACTTTGCTCGAAGTATCGCTCGAAGATCGGCTCTGTGATGCCGTCGGCACCTAAGAAGTCGCATTCCATGGCGAGGAATGCCAGTTCATCCACAACGTCCAGGACGCGGAACTCCTGATTGAACTCGATACAGTCGATGATTCGCGGCGATGGAATGAAGTAGACGTGTTCCGGACGGAGATCCCCGTGTCCTTCCATGATCCGCCCGTTGCGGACTCGTTCCTCAAGCATGTCCGGCACAAGTTTCAGGACGCGGAGTTGGGCCGAGTGAACTCGACGGATCTCCGCTTGGTCCAGTTGATGAGTGCCCGCCGCGAGTTCATCGCGATTCGCGATCACATGGCGTTCAATGTTCCGCCGATAGTCTTCGACCGTCATGGTCAGCGGCGGCACGTTGTTATAAAAGTCCGACAGCGTCTGGGCGAGTTGCTCGATGGTGGCGGGAGAGACTTTCCCTTCACGAATCAGAACATCCAGAGCGTTCCCGGCCGGCAGCCGCCGCATCTTCACAACCCAATCGACCGGAGTTCCGTGGTGACTGAGGCCGAGTTGCCCTCTCGCGCTGACCACAACGGGGACGACGCCCAGATACACCCCCGGTGCCAGCCGCCGGTTCAGTTTCACTTCGTTCTCACACGCTTCACGTCGCAGTTCCGCCGTGCTGAAGTCCAAAAAGTCAAAGCGGACGGGCTTCTTCAGCTTGTACGCGAAACGATCCGTCAGGAAGATCCAGGAGATGTGTGTCTCGATCAGTTCTACCGAACCAGTCTTCTCGGAATAGGCGTCGGGCCGCTGAAGCAATGCCACGACCCTTGGTGAATCTTGGAATTCAACGCCTGCGCTGCGGGCGCTTTGCACGGTGATCGCAGCCATACGCTTGCTCCTTCATCGATTGCCAAGCAGCTTTGTTTCTCCTCTCTCTCGAAACAAAGCCATCCGCGGAGAGTGGTTGCGTTGAAGCGATCCGCGGTGTTCTTCCTAACTCGCACCAACTCGGTGCCATGAACAATCGGTCGCAAACGTCGTGCCACTCACTACCGGCTGTCAAATCGCAATGACGATCGCAGACTACGCCGGGTGCCAGCCTGCTTTGCCAATCAGGGGTACAAACGCGAACGCGCCCAGGTCATCCATCGACAACGCGTTACGCCCGCGGCGGAAGCGGTACAGCTGCTGGTTCCTTTCTGATCGCCCGATGGGAATCACGATGCGGCCTCCCTCGACAAGCTGTTCGCTGTAAGCCGGAGGCAACGTGGCGGCACCAGCCGTGACGACGATGGCATCGAAGGCCGCCTGATCCGCCAAGCCGAGAGTGCCGTCGCCGATGTGGACATGAACGTTGGAGAAACCTAGCCGTTTCAGCGTCTCGGTAGCTCGCGCGGCGAGAGCCGGAAGCCGCTCGATCGTGTGGACTTCGGCACCAAGATGGGAAAGTACCGCCGCACCGTATCCCGATCCGGTGCCGACTTCGAGGATCTTCTCAGCGCCGCGAAGCTGGGCTGCTTCCGCCATGTAGGCGACGGTAAACGGCTGCGAAATCGTTTGCCCAGCACCGATCGGTTGTGGCGAATCCGCGTAAACCTCCGCTTTCGATACTTCCGGCACGAACGCCTCGCGTGGCACGGCCAGCATCGCGGCAAGCACGCGCGGATCGCGAATGCCGCGCGCGCGAAGCTGTGCGTTGACCATCCGTTGCCGGAGCCTTGCGAATTCGTCCGTCGCGTGTGTCACCGTTAGCGTGTCCTGAAAGCTACTCCTTCCGCACCGCCTTGTGACAGTTTACACAACTGATAGTCATCTGGGTGAACGCCAATGGCGCGCCATCAATATTTTCGTCTTCCGCGTTGCGGACAAGTTCGTTGACCGGGAACTGAAACGACTTTAGCTTGCAAAAGACGGGCCAACGGCCAAAGCGCAGGCAGAGCGTTTGCAGAATCCTATCATGGAGCATGTTGCTCCGAGCTTCTTTCCCGAGTGTGTGCCGACGCGCGCTTGACGTGCGAAGCTGACACGCCCGCGTGGGAGGGTGAGAGGGCAATCACGAAATACAAACAGTCGGCGCCGGAGAGTCACGCGACGAATTCGGAACTTTCCGCCGCCTTGCTCGAAACAGCGAACTTGCTCGAAGCGCAGGGAGCCCGTCCGTTTCGCGTGCAGGCCTATCGAAACGCGGCCCACACGGTCGACACCTTGAAAGCACCTTTGTGGCACACGCGCGAAGCGGAAGGCGCAGCCGGGCTCGTGCGTCTCCCGACGATCGGCCACTCGATTGCCGGATCGCTGGCGCACATGCTTATCCCGCGGAACTCGCGATTGCCTCTTGCTTTTTCGACAGCCAATTTCTATAGTATCCAGATGTTCACTATTCACGTAAATCTACCGCGCTGATTGCTCTTCAGGTCGATGGGCGCTACAATCTTGGGCACTTCTCCCTAGAACAAGGAGTTTTACACATGGCAATGGCTTCGAAGACGGGCACTAGTAGCATGGCAAAAAAAGCAAGAAGCGGTCGTACAGCGGGCAAATCGACGGATAATGGAGCCGCTTCGGTGTCGGCTTTTCTCAGCCAGAATCAGAACCTGAAAACGACACTGCAACAGATCGAGAAGCAGTTCGGCGAAGGTTCGATCATGCCGTTGGGTGCGGATGCTCGCGGCGCCGTCAAGGGAATACCCACTGGCTGCTTGTCGCTCGACATCGCACTCGGCGGGCAAGGGATTCCCCGCGGCCGAATCATCGAGATATTTGGGCCGGAATCTAGCGGCAAGACGACCTTGGCACTGCATGTGATCGCTCAGGCTCAAAAGAAGGAAGGGATCGCAGCATTCATCGATGCTGAACATGCGTTTGATCCAACTTGGGGAAAGAAGCTTGGCATCGAGCTGGACACGCTTCTTGTCAGCCAGCCAGGCAGCGGTGAAGAGGCAATGCAAATCACGGAAATGCTGATCAAGTCGAACGCTGTCGACGTGATCGTCATCGACTCGGTTGCCGCGCTAGTTCCAAGACAAGAACTTGAAGGCGAGATCGGCGACTCGCATGTCGGGTTGCAGGCTCGCTTGATGAGTCAGTCCATGCGAAAGTTGACCGGTGCGATTTCGAAGAGCAAGACGGCTGTCATTTTTATCAACCAAATCCGCGAGAAGATCGGCGTCATGTTCGGCAGCCCCGAGACAACTCCCGGCGGACGAGCGCTGAAGTTCTACACCTCCTGCCGCATTGATGTCCGGCGCATTGGCACGTTGAAAGATGGCGAAGAAGTCGTTGGCCAACGAGTGCGTGCAAAGGTCGTCAAGAACAAGGTTGCACCTCCGTTCCGAATCGCCGAGTTTGACATGATGCACTCGAACGGAATCAGCTATGAGGGCGATATCCTGGACTTGGCAGTCACTCACAATGTGGTGGCACGAAGTGGCGCTTGGTTTAAGTACGGCGAAACCCACCTTGGTCAGGGAAAGGAGAAGGCTCGCGCGTTCCTGGTCGAGAATAAGGACATTACCGATGAGATCACCGACAAAGTCATGTCGGCAGTCGGCTTCGGTTCCGTGGCGGCCGATGATAGCCCTGATGAAGTCTCCGACGACAGCGAGTAGAACCAGCTGGCATTGCTGCCTGGCGTTTGGCCTCGCGCTGCTCGGCGCGAGCCAAAGTCGCGCGGCAGAACCAGACGCCGCGGATGCGGCAGCCGCCCTGCAGCACTTGTTGGTCGACGCCACCGCGATTGGCGAAAAGTCGGTTGTTGCCATCACTCGCGTTCCCAAAAACGCCCAAGAGTCTGCGATTGCGTTGCGTTTCCCGTTCGCAACGGCGCGTCAACGTCTCGATCCAACGTCACCGGATTTTGTACCAAGTGATTTCGGGGCGGGTGTTATTGTCGACGAGTCGGGCCTTGTTCTGACAACGCTGCATGTTCTCGGCGACGTCGGCACATCGACGTATTACGTCTGGCATCAGCAACGTCCGTTCTTTGCAACCGTCATTGCGACAACACCCTGGTACGATCTTGCCGTTTTGAAGATCGATGGAGAGAGTTTTACTCCGATCGCGTTCGGCGATGCCTCGACGGCTCGAAAGGGACAGATTGTGATTGCGTTGGGGAATCCCGCTGCGATCGCGCGTGACGGTAGCGTCAGCGTCAGTTGGGGAGTCGTCTCGAACATTGCGAGACGGGCACCACCAACTCCCGGTCGCTCGAACGAGCCGCTTGGCCGCGAGACGCTGCACCATTACGGAACACTCATCCAAACCGATGCCAAGCTGGACTTTGGTTACAGCGGGGGCGCGTTGCTGAATCTTGACGGCGAAATGATTGCCCTGACAACTTCGTACGCAGGCTCGGTCCATGCCGAAAGGGCAGCTGGCTTGGCGATTCCAGTCGACAAGGATTTTCGCCGCATCGTCGACACCTTGAAGAGCGGCGAGACTCCCGAGTTTGGATTCTTGGGAGTCGGTCCCGAGACGCTAAATGTACTGCTTCGTCAGCAAGGGTTTCACGGTGCCCGTCTTGTCTCCGTCATCGACGGCACCCCAGCGGCTCGTGCCGGCCTGAAAGCGGATGACATTGTGACACACATCGATGGTAAGGCAGTTTTTGACGAAAGCGATCTTTTTTGGAGGATCGGCATTCTCAGCCCCGGAACAACGGCACAACTGCGAATCGTGCGCGGAGACATTTCGAACCCGAATGCCGCGGTGATCGAATTGCCAGTCACCGTCACGAAGAAGTACGTGAATACCGTTCGCCGACCGATTGTGACGGCTGACGTGCCGACGTGGCGCGGCCTTGGCGTCGACTATGCGACCGCGTCACCTGTGTTCTCACAGATGGTCGAGCGCCCGCCTGCTGACAGTCTCTATGTTGTCGAAGTCGTTCGAGATTCTCCGGCGTGGCAGGCTGGAATGCGGATCGGCAGCTTCATTACGCACATCGGCGATTCGAAGGTGGCGACTCCGGCAGAGTTCACCGCAGCTGTTCGCGATGCTGCCGATGAAGTGACACTTCATGTGACCACGAACGGCACCAACACGACCCCGCGAACCATCTCGCCCTAATTCGATCGCGTCGCTATTATGGGCAAATCGCGCGGTGCGGCGAAGCGTACGATGGCCTTCCAAGGCCGTCGATCATCCGCACTGCAATGAATCGACGGTCTTGGAAGGCCATCGTACCTCGCCCACCACGACCACGTCTGTAATGCAACCTATGAAGACTGACGAAATACGCGAAAAGTACTTGGCCTTTTTCGAGTCAAAAGGTCACACGCGCTGCCCCAGCGATGTGTTGGTTCCGACTTGGGACCCTTCCGTTCTGTTCACGCCAGCCGGGATGAACCAGTTCAAGGACCACTTTCTTGGCAAGGTGAAACTAGACTTCACAAGAGCCACCACCTGCCAGAAATGCCTTCGGACTGGTGATATCGATAACGTGGGACGAACGGCTTACCACCACACGTTTTTCGAAATGCTGGGCAACTTCAGCTTTGGCGATTATTTCAAGCGAGAGGCAATTCATTGGGCTTGGGAGTTTCTTACCGATAAGAAATGGCTAGCGATCGACCCGGCACGACTGAGTGTCACGGTCTATCTCGACGACGACGAGGCGGCCGGAATCTGGCAGAACGATATTGGTCTCAGCGCCGAGCGCGTTGAGCGAATGGGCGAGCATGACAACTTCTGGCCAGCCGGGGCTCCGACGGACGGCCCCGACGGAGTCTGTGGTCCGTGTAGTGAAATTTTTTATGACGACGACTTTGGTGATACCGTCGAGATTTGGAATCTGGTGTTTACCCAATTTAATCGCGTTGGTGATCCGCCGGACAATCTTCGCCCGCTGCCGAGCAAAAACATCGATACGGGCATGGGACTCGAACGCACCGCGTCGGTGCTCCAGGGAGTGCCAACCAACTATCACATCGACCTCTTGCGCCCGATCGTCGAAGCCGCCGCCGAGGTTGTTGGCACGAAGTACGAGTTCGATTCGGACTCCGGTCGCCGCTTGCGGCGGATCACGGATCACGTTCGTGCTTGCACGATGGCAGTGCATGAGAACGTCTACCCTGGGGCGCAAAAGGAAAAGTACGTCATTCGTCGACTGCTGCGACGAGCCGTCCTTGACGGACATCAGCTGGGGCTGCGAGATCCGTTCCTCTGCAAGATCGTGCCGGCGGTGGTCGAGCAGATGAAGACGGCTTATCCGGAACTGACGGAAACGACGGATCGTGTTTGTGAAGTCATCAAGAACGAAGAATTGAACTTCTTCGGCACAATCGACGCTGGCCTCGCGCGAATCGAGAGAATCTTCACCGAGATGAAGGCCGATCATCACGGCACCGTCGACGGCGGGGAAGCAGCCGACCTCTATCAAACCTATGGCGTTCCACCAGAAGTCTTCGAAACAATGGCGGCAGAAAGCAATCTGGCCTTCGACTGGGATGGATATCGCAAGGCGATGGAAGCACACGGCGAAGTGTCGGGCAAAGTTGCACATACGGTCATGGGCGACAAAGGCCCAGTCGATGCGATCAAGAAGGTGCTGCACCACGTCGAGTTTCTGGGCTACGAGTCGACCGCAGCAGATGCGGAATTGAAGTTCATCGTCGCCCAAGACCAATTGTGCGATCACTTGCAAGAAGTCAGTCACGACGAAACAGTCACGATCGTACTCGACCGCACGCCCTTCTACGGCGAGTCCGGTGGCCAAGTTGGGGATATGGGTGAGATCATCGGTGAAGGGTTTCGCTTCCAAGTGGACGACACGCAACGCGACGCCGGATTGATCCTGCATCAGGGCCATCTTTTGGAAGGTGAGTTACGAACGGGAGTACCTGTGACTGCTCGCGTCGATATCGCTCGGCGACAGGGGATTCGCCGAGCCCATTCGGCGACTCATATTCTTCATCACGCGCTTCAGAAGAATCTTGGCTCCCATGCTCAACAACAAGGTTCAAAGGTCGACGAAGACTGGCTCCGGTTCGACTTCACGAATCTTGCACCCGTCGGCGCGGAACAATTGCAGACCATCGAACGCGACTCGATCGAGCGAGTCGCGGCCGCCGAGCCGATCGCCGCTCAAACACTGCCGCTCGCCAAAGCTCGCGAACAGGGAGCCATGATGCTGTTTGGCGAGAAGTATCCCGATCCCGTGCGCATGGTTTCGATGGGTGACTTTAGCAAAGAGCTTTGTGGTGGCACGCATCTCGATAACACAAGCGAGGTCGGCCCGCTCGAAATCATCACGGAGGAAGGCGTATCGGCTGGCACACGCCGCATCATTGCCTTAACCGGTGAGAAGGCAAAGCAGCATGCGGAACAGACACGCGTAACGTTGACCAGAGCGGCGGAACTCTTGAGCGTGACTCTTACGATGGTGCCTGAAGCCATTCGCGGCTTGGCGCAACACGTCCGCGATCTCAAAAAGCAACTCGCCTCGGGATCGAAGAAGAGTGACGGGGGAGCCAAGCCGGGTGCGTCGTCGAAGTCCCCGACTTCCAAGCCGATGTACGCGGAAATCAAAGCGGCTTTGCGGGAGTCGGCTCGGCTGTTGAATGTGGCGCCATTGGATGTTCCCGACCGCGTCGTTGCGATGCAGAAGGATGTCGTCGACCTGACGGCCCAACTCGAGCAACAGGCGGAATCGGGCGATCTGTCAGCCGACGCGTTGTTACAGAAAGCCGAGACGATTGGCGATACGAAGGTAATTGTCGCCGAGACCGTCGGTGCGAATCCAAATCTCATGCGGCAACTCATTGACCAAATCCGGAAGAAGGGCGGCTCGAACGCGATCTTTCTCGCGACGGCGGTCGGAGACTCGAAAGTCGTTCTCGTTGCTGGCGTGAGCCGCGACCTGGTCGAACGCGGCTTAAGTGCCGGCAACTGGGTACAGGAAGTCGCACCCATCGTCGGCGGTGGAGGTGGTGGAAAGCCTGACTTGGCCCAAGCCGGCGGCAAGGATCCCTCGAAGCTCGGCGACGCTCTCGAAGCGGCTAAGTCGACGATTCAGAAGATGCTCGCGGGTTGAGTGCCATCTGTGGAGGCTACCGCGTTGTAACCCGAAATGTTAGCGAGGGAATTCAAGCCGTTTCTCGCTTACGCTTCGGGTTCATGAGCAATCCGGCCTAGATGAGCTGTCACAGCAGAATCTCGTTTACCACCTTGCCGTGAACGTCCGTCAAGCGGAAGTCGCGGCCTTGGAAGCGGTGCGTGAGACGTTCGTGGTTAATGCCGAGGCAATGGAGTATCGTTGCATTCAGGTCGTGAATGTGAACCGGCTTGTCGACGATGTTGTAGCTAAACTCATCGGTCTCGCCATACGAGATTCCGGGTTTCACGCCACCTCCCGCCATCCACACGGTAAAGCAACGCGGGTGATGATCTCGACCATAGTTCGTCTTGGTTAGTCCACCTTGGCAGTAAATCGTTCGCCCGAACTCGCCACCCCAGACGACAAGCGTGTCTTCGAGCATTCCTCGCTGTTTCAAATCGTTGATCAACGCGGCACAAGGCTGATCAACATCACCACATTGCGACCGAATATCGTTCGGTAGGTTCCCATGCTGGTCCCAGCCACGAATAAAGACCTGCACGAATCGAACGTCGCGTTCGGCCAGACGCCGCGCAAGTAGACAGTTTGCCGCGAACGTCCCCGGCTTGTGAACATCGGGGCCGTACATATTGAGCGTCTGTTCCGACTCCTGGGAGATGTCGCTCAACTCGGGAACCGAGGTTTGCATCCGATAGGCCATCTCGTACTGAGCAATTCGTGCCGCGATTTCGGGATCGTGGATCGAGTCGAATTGCTTTTGATTCAACGCCGCGACGCCGTCCAGCATCTTGCGACGAATCTCCGGGCTGACGCCGGCCGGATTCGACAAGTACAACACCGGATCACCCGCTGATCGCAAGGCCACGCCGGCATGACGTGACGCCAAGAATCCGGCACCCCACAGTCGCTCATACAACGCTTGTGCATCCCGCTTAGCGCTCCAACTGGATGTCAGCACAACGAACGACGGCAGATCGCGATTCATACTGCCCAGGCCATAGGATAGCCACGCCCCCATGCTTGGCCGTCCCGGAATCTGCGCGCCGGTTTGGATATACGTAATAGCTGGATCATGATTGATCGCTTCGGTGTGAATCGTCTTGATGACGGCAATGTCGTCGGCAATCGTGGCAGTATGCGGCAGCAGTTCGCTTATCCATGTACCGTTCTTGCCATGCTGTGCGAACTTGAAAATGGAAGGCGCGATTGGGAACCGTGTCTGCCCCGAAGTCATCGTGGTTAAACGCTGGCCCATGCGCACGGAGTCGGGAAGCTCCGTGTCGAACAGCTCGTCCATCTTCGGTTTATAATCGTACATGTCCAACTGCGAAGGCGCGCCAGACATAAACAAGTAGATGATTCGCTTTGCCGTCGGCGCAAAGTGAGGCTTCCTCAAGACGCCGAGGTCTTCGCTCGACGATGTGTCTGCGATCGATTCGGAAAAAAGCAGAGAAGCGAGGGCTGCTGTGCCGATGCCGGTTGCCGAACGTCCCAAGAAGTGGCGTCTAGTTTGTAGGAGGCCGTGTTCGGTTCTGGGGTCCATGATCCAGCTCACTTTTTTCTCAAACGGTCCCGTACGTGGCCTTTCGCTCCGCGAAAGAGCGCTCTTTCGCGGAGCGAAAGGCCACGTGGGTTGCACGTAAAGGCATTATCCCTTGGTAACAGTTTCGTCGAGATTGAGTATTGAATTCGCGACGATCGTCCACGCTGCGAGTTCTGCAACGTCGAGCGACTCGTCGCGTTTCGATTCGCCGACGCTAACTAACGCGGTCGCGGCCCCAGGATCGTTTTTGTATGAACTCAGAACCGAATCGTAGATGTCCAGCAGTACCCACGCCTCCGCTTCGTCCGGCCTGCGTGCGGTGGCAGCGCGGAATCCGAACTCCAAGCGTGCCTCGACCGACTCACCGGACTTCATCATCCGCTCGGCGAGGTTGCGTGCCGCCTCGACAAACTGCACGTCGTTCATCAACGCAAGTGCGGCCTTGGGAGTATTCGTTCGCTCACGCCGAACGACACAGTACTCGCGGGACGGTGCGTCAAAGATCTGCATTGTCGGCGGCGGAGCTGTTCGTTTCCAAAACGTGTACATGCTGCGACGATACAGCGCGTCGCCCTGATCTTGCGTGAAACGAACCGTGTTACTGCCGCTATACCCGACGGCCTTCCAAAGACCTTCGGGCTGGTAGGGGCGAACGCTCTTGCCGCCGATCTTCTCGACGAGCAACCCGCTGACAAACAACGCGTTATCGCGAATCATCTCGGCATCCATTCGAAATCGCGGCCCGCGTGAAAACAAACGATTTTGTGGGTCTTTCTCTAAGGCGATCGGTGTTATTTCAGTAGACTGCCGGTAAGTCGATGACATCGCCATCAGCTTCAGGATCTGCTTCACGTCCCAACCGCTTTCGACGAACTCGACCGCCAACCAATCCAGCAGCTTGGGATGCGACGGCCATTCGCCCTGCGACCCGAAATCTTCGGTGGTTTTGACGATCCCCGTGCCAAACAGCTGTTGCCAGAATCGATTGACCGTAACACGAGCCGTCAGCGGATGCGCTGGATCAACAAGCCAATTTGCTAGTGCCAACCGATTCGATGGGGCGTCGTCTGGTAACGCGTGGAAGATTGCTGGAACACCTGGCTCGACCGGATCGCCCTGCTTGTCATACTCGCCACGAATCAACATGTGAGCCTGACGCCGCTGGGGCATGTCGGCCATGACCAAAGTCGCGGGAATCGCCTTGTCTATATCATCGAGCTGTTTGCGTGTGTCCGCGAGCTGTTTGTGAAGCGGCTCGAACACCTCTCGCGTCTTGGTGTACACGCTTTCGACGAAGTGAGATAAGAGTTGCTTCGCCTGAGCCTCGGTCGCTTTGTCTTCGTCGAGCTGGAGGATCTCCTGCAAGGGCTTCGGCAATCCGTTGTCAGTCGTCCGTTGGACTTGTTTCCAAGCCGTGAACGACTCGAAGGCTTCGTCACCTTGCGGCGTCATCGTGTTGACACCGGCGTGGTCCCAGTAAACAGTTCCGTCGAACTGAGTAAACGCCCAACCGTTCAACACCGTTCCCGGCTTCAACCCCACTCTTGCCGCTGGCACTTCAAGCCTGACCCATTCGCCGGCGGGTGGCAACTCGCCCATCGGCAATCGACTCACTTGTCCGTTTGTGCCCCATTCAATCAAGTTCCCGCCCCAGATGGCACGATGCTCCCATTTGCCGTCGTTGAATTGCAGCATGATTTCGTTGGGCGGATTCTTCTTGTCGAGATAGACGTAGGCAAACAAGACATCGTCCGCGCCGATCTTCAAGCCTGGCTTCGCTTCCGTAAAGAAGTGCTGGCTGAGACCCGTTGCGGTTCGCGTGGATGAACGCTGACCGCTGTATACGGGGCCTTCTTCGGCGGCGACAAATTTCCACGGACTATTGCCTTGAGCATTCGCGTTCGCAGGCAAATCATCTTCGATCCACACATAGTCGCGCCGCCCCGTTGCCACGTCATCCGTTGCCGTGGGTTCGACGTACTCGACTTTGGTAATGGCTGCGGTGATTTTCTCCGCGATCGCGGCAAGTTGCTCATTGAGCTGTTGTTGTTGCTGTTTCTGCTCGTCGCTGGCAACTTTCAAAACGGGAGGCGGAAGCAAAGCGTTCCCGTCCATCGCGTTCTCGGTCAGGCTGTAAAAATACGAAAACAGCTGATAAAACTCTTTCTGCGACAACGGATCGAACTTGTGGTCGTGACACACGGCGCAACCTGCGGTCAGCCCCATCCAGGCCGTCGCGGTCGTCTCAACACGATCGACGGCGTAGCGCACGAGATACTCTTCGGCGATCGAGCCCCCTTCGCTCGTCGTCACGTTGCAGCGATTGAAGCCGGTGGCAACCTGCTGTTCCAAAGTGGCGTTCGGCAACAGGTCGCCAGCCAGTTGCTCGACGGTGAATTGATCGAACGGCATGTTGTTATTGAAGGCCTTGATCACCCAATCACGATATGGCCAGATCGAGCGTTCGTTGTCGAGATGCAACCCGTGCGTGTCGCCGTAGCGGGCGACATCCAGCCAATATCGCGTGCGGTGCTCGCCGTAGCGAGTTGACTCAAATAGCCGATCGACAACTCGTTCATAAGCCTCCGGCGAATCGTCCGCGAGGAAGGCGTCGATCTCGTCGATCGTGGGCGGCAGGCCGGTCAGGTCGAACGTCACTCGCCGAATTAGACGCTCTTTAGAAGCCTCGCCGTTGCGGCTTAAACCTGCTTGCTCGAGCCTGGCAAAGATGAAGCGGTCGATTGCGTTTTTCGCTTGCTCGTCAAACTTCGAGGTTGGCAACTCGGCGCGAACAGGCCGCACAAACGACCAGTGTTCTCCCCATTCGGCACCTTGATCGATCCAACGCTTGAACAGGTCAATTTGTGCGGACGTCAGCTCCTTGCCGCTGTCGGCTGGCGGCATCCGCTCGTCTGGATCTTCGGCGATAAGCCGCAGATAGAGATGACTCGTGTCGCTCTTCCCAGCAACAATTGCGGGCTGGCCGTCGCGTTGGGCGAACGCGGCGGCTTGAATATCGAATCGAAGGTCGGCTTGCCGTTCCCCTTCGTCGGGCCCGTGGCACTTGTAGCACACGTTCGAAAGAAGGGGGCGGATATCTTGGTTGTAGTCGACGGGTTCTGAATCGTCTGCAAATGCGGGACGCAAAACGGACAACGCGATCGCGAAGAGGAACCACTGCCGAACACGTCTCATTTCCGCTTCCTTCGTTGGGGTGGAACTCGATCAACACCGAGCTGCGATTGGCGGGCAGGGATCACGCTGTCGATCGCGCAATCAACTGACGATACTATTACAACACAGCCGAAATTGTGTGTCCAGCGACTTCATCAGAGGGTAGTGGTACAGTTTGACGTGGGGCAGGTTTGCAACCTGCCATAAGAGCTTTCCATCAGGCAGGTTGCAAACCTGCCCCACCAACACATACGTCAAACTGTACCGCTACCCATCAGAGGATGCCAAAACGTAGACGGCATTGCGGCGAATTCTCGCGTACAATGAGAGCTTCTAACAACTACCTTTTTGCCACTCCTCCCGCTCCCAGAACTGTCATGAAGCGATCCATGTCCCGCGTTGTTCTTGAATCCGCGTGCATCCTTGTGGCTGCCATCTCTGCCGTTCAAGTGTCGCTGGGGCAGACACTCGAAGAACGACTCGTCGCTGAACCGGCCAGCGCACTGACCGAGGCTGCGCGAGTGGGCGGTGACGCAAGCCGCGGTGCGATCGTCTTTCATCAGCCCTTCATGGCGTGTTCCAAGTGCCATGTGCATGGTGATCCGAAGGCATCGCTGGGTCCGGATCTGACCGTCCGTCAACCTGAGACGACGGATACCTATCTCGTGGACGCCTTGTTGCACCCTTCGCGCGTGATCAGGAAAGGATTCGAGTCGGTAACCATCGTCACAACCACAGGCCAAACACTGGTCGGCCTCGTCGAGGAAGACACGCCGGAACGGGTTGTCCTGCGCGACGCCACTCAACCCGACCGACGCATCTCCGTGAAACGCGAGGAGATCGACGAGGTCCTCAAGAACACACAATCCATCATGCCCGCGGGCCAGGTGAATCAACTTGCCAGCCGGCAACAGTTTCTCGACTTGCTGAGGTACGTGATGGAAATCTCCGAGCGTGGGTTGTCGCGGGCGAAGGAGCTTCAGCCACCTCCTTCTGCCTACGCGGCGCGGCCGCTGCCGGAGTACGAGAGCGAGATCGATCATGCCGGGATGATCCGCAGCTTAGACGATGTCAGCTTCCAACGCGGCGAAGCGATTTACAACCGGCTGTGCATCAACTGCCACGGTACGCACGACAAAGAAGGTTCGTTGCCGACATCACTCCGTTTCGCTTCCGGCAAATTCAAAAGCGGCAACGATCCGTACACGATGTACCAGACGTTGACACGCGGCTTCGGCATGATGGTGCCGCAATCCTGGATGGTGCCGCAACAAAAGTACGACGTCATTCACTACATCCGCGGAGCCTACCTCAAGACGCACAATGCATCCGCGTACTTCCAGCCAACGGCACAATACCTCGCCAGCCTTCCCCGCGGCGAGTCACGTGGCCCGGAGCCGTCCAACATCCTGCCGTGGGAACAAATGGACTATGGACATAACCTCGTGGCGACTTACGAGGTCGGGTCGGATCGCACGAACTTTGCCTATAAAGGAAATGCCATTCGACTCGACCCCGGTCCCGGCGGCGTCTCGCAAGGCCGCCACTGGATGATCTTTGACTACGACACGATGCGGATGGCGGCAGCCTGGTCGGGCCAGGGCTTCATCAATTGGGACGGCATCAACTTTAATGGCCGGCATGGAGTTCATCCACGTGTTGCTGGTCAAGTCCACGTCGCCAATCCGACCGGCCCCGGTTGGGCGAATCCATCGGACGGCACATTCTCCGACACGCGGCTCCGCGGACGCGACGACCGAGCCTACGGGCCGCTACCCCGTGATTGGACACACTACCAGGGCATGTATTACCACGGGCAACAAGTCATCGTCTCGTATACGGTTGGCGACACGCAGATTCTCGAAATGCCGGGCCTCGCCACCGCCGACGACACGCCGGTGTTCACGCGCACGTTTAACCTTGGCACGCGGACGAACGATCTCACCTTGCGAGTCGCAACCGCAGCGGGGTCGGCGGCGATTCTCAAGCAGATCGCCGGGGCCGGTACTGCCGTTAGCTTTGGAAAGCATGGCAGCCCCGCGAACCGCGAAATCGAAGCTCCGCGGACTTTGGTGTTCGATGGCGCAACGCGTGTCGAGGTCGCCGACGCGAGTGACTTCGAAATGCGCGAGCGTGACTTCACGATCACCGCGCGGATCAAGACCACCAAAGGCGGTACCATTTTTGCCAAGACAGCGACTGCTTCGGCTTGGGTTCCCAACGGCAAGACCTTCTTTGTGCGAGGTGGGAGGCTGGCGTTTGATGTCGGCTGGGTCGGAGTCGTGCAGTCGCGAACGCCAGTTGATGACGATCGCTGGCACGACGTCGCGGTGACTTACTCGCATGACTCAGGAACCGTGACACTCTTCGTCGATCACAAATCCGACGGACGCAAAGAACTGAAACCGAAAGAGGCCGTCCCGGATCACGTCGCCCGCATTGGTTTCACCTCCGGCAACTTTCCGGGGCCGCACAGCTACTTCGCTGGATCGATCAGCGCAGTATGTTTTTACGACCGTGTCTTGAACGCGGATGAACTAACGACTGCTCCCGAAGCGACCGCGGCTGTGGCGGCTTGGTCGATGGATAACGTCGCGGGCGAACGGGTCGAGGATCGCTCGGGACACGAACACGCTGGCAAGGTCATCGTCGGTAGTAACGGCAGTCAACTCGGCACGACAGGTCCGCTGGTTGCTGGTGTCGCGGGACAGACGCCAGGGCTGAGATGGGCAATTGGCGAACAATCGGATCTGCTGCTGACGATTCCAGCGGGAGCTGCCACACGATTCACGTTGTGGACCGCTCGGTCCCCGCACGCCGAACGAACAACCAGCCTGGCGTCGCGAGTCGCACTGCGTGAGCCGGACGCAGACCTGTCGGCATCTACGAGCGGCGGCCCACCTCGCTGGTCCGCAAAAATCAAGACTCAAGCCGGCATCGGCGACAGCAGCGGCCCATTCGCGGTCGACGTCATGACGCCGCCATTTGACAACCCTTGGTTCTGTCGGATGCGTCTCACGGGGTTCGACTTCTTTCCTGATGGCGATCGCGCGGCGGTCAGCTCCTGGGACGGAAGCGTGTGGTTGGTGAGCGGGCTGTCGCAGCTCCCTGCTGCTGATGCAACTGTCGAAGTCGCGCCTGAGCTAACTTGGCAACGCATCGCGTCCGGCCTGTTTCAACCGCTGGGCGTCAAGATCGTCGATGGGCTGATTCATGTTTCTTGCCGCGATCAAATTTGCATCTTGCATGATCTGAACGGCGACGACGAGATCGACTACTACGAGAACTTCAACAACGATCATCAAGTGACCGACCACTTCCATGAATTCGCGATGGGGTTACAGACCGATGCGGCCGGTAACTTCTACTACGCGAAATCGGCCCGCCACGCGCTCACGGCGCTCGTCCCACACCACGGCACACTGCTTCGCGTCAGCCCCGACGGCTCTCGAACAGACATTGTCGCCAATGGCTTTCGGGCGGCGAATGGCGTCTGCGTGAATCCGGACGGGACGTTCATCGTGACCGATCAAGAAGGGCACTGGAATCCAAAGAATCGCATCAATTGGGTCCGCGAAGGTGGTTTCTATGGCAACATGTTTGGATATCACGACGTCAAAGATTCCTCGGACGAAGCGATGGAGCAGCCACTCTGTTGGATCACCAATGCGTTCGATCGCTCTCCGTCCGAGTTGCTGTGGGTCGACAGTCCGGCCTGGGGACCGCTCGATGGATCGTTACTGAATCTGTCGTACGGCTATGGCAAGATCTACGTCGTGCCTCACGAGCGAGTCAACGGTCAGATGCAAGGTGGGATGTGCGAGTTGCCGTTGCCTCAGTTCCCGACCGGCATCATGCGGGGCAGATTCAATCCGGCGGATGGGCAACTCTACGCCTGCGGCATGTTCGGCTGGGGCAGCAACCAACAGCAACAGGAAGGCGGCTTCTATCGAATTCGCTGCACGGGCCAACCCGTTCATCTGCCCATCGGTCTGCACGCCAGGCGCGGCGGTGTCGAACTGACTTTTTCAGATCGGTTGGATCCCGCGATCGCGGCCGATACAAGCAACTACGCCGTCAAGGTATGGAGCTTGAAACGAAGTGCGGACTACGGCTCGAAGCATTTCAACGAACACGAAGTATCGGTCAGCGAGGCGACGCCATCCGCGGACGGTAAAGGCGTGTTTCTTTCGATTCCTGATCTCGCACCAACGTGGTGCATGGAGATCAAGTACTCGTTGAAAGGGCAGCAAGGGCAGCCGATCGAGGGTTCGATCCATAACACGATCCACTTCCTTGGTGATTAATTCTCACCCGTGTGGCACCGCTTGCGTGGATCGCTTCGAAATGAAAGAGCCCCCGCGGTTGTCACTTTCCCGCGGGGGCTCGAGATTGGCCAATAGCGGAGGGGGCAGTCACCGCTTGCGAGCCCTAGAAACGCGTCATCGAAGGGACAGAATCGATGAAGCGTTTCATCCCTAGTGAGCAATTCCCACCAGCGAATCTACAAAAACAATACCGCTCGATTCTGGGGCGCGCGGTCCAGTTCGCGTAACTTTCCCGAAAAACTATGGGTGCAGATCCGGTTCCGTCGGCAGAACCGGCAAAGGTGGCCAGGGAGTTGGCGGATTCTGCGTCCGGTTGCTGGCCTTTGCCGAATAATCGCGTACGTTTGTCTAGCGAACGACTTTCCGGTTTGTTCGGCAGTAACACGCATTAGCAGGAAGTAACCCGATGTCACTCACGTTTCTTACCATCGACGAAGTCGTTTCGATGCTCCGCTTGTCGCGGGACACGGTCTACCGTCTAGCGAAAAGCGGCGAGTTGCCTGGAAAGAAAGTTGGGCGGACTTGGCGGTTCGTGGCAGAGGAAATCGAATCGTATGTGGCACGGGAATTCAGTGATGGTGAACACGCGAAGCGAGTCCGTGCCCAGTACGCCGTGCGAGAAGACGTGCTTGAAGAGACGATCCGCGAAAGAAACGAAGAACTGCTGAAGATCAACCGCCAACTCAAGGCAGAAATCACCGAACGACATCAAACCGAAGCGTATCTCCGCGCCGTCTTTGAAAGTGTCGGAGACGGGTTGATCGTGGTTGATGCGAATTATCGGATGGTTCTTTTTAATAAGGCGGCTGAGGCGATCCTCGGCACGGGTGAGACCAGCGCGGAGCCCGAGTCTTGGCCCGCAACGTATGGCATCTACTTACCCGACGGCGAAACGCCGTGTCCTGCGATCGAATTGCCGTTGGTACGGGCCGTCCAAGGCGAGCGCGTCGATCACGCCGAGTTCGTCATTCGCAATGCCTTTCTACCGGAGCCCGTGTGGGTCGCCTGTCGCGCGACACCGGTACTCGATGACAACGGCGTCCTCAAGGGTGGCGTCGTGGTGTTCCACGACATCACGGCGAGAAAAAGGGCCGAAGAAGAATTCCGTCTGAGCGAACAACGGCTGCAAAATCTGCTAGATTGTCTGCCTCAGATGACGATCGCGCCGGCTCCGGAACGACGACAGGAATCCCCTTCCAGCGGAGTTGTTGTTTCCGAATGCCTGGAACAACTTGACGGCTGGAAGGAAACACCATGCCCTGCTTTGTGACGCACTTGGAAGCTGCGATAGACGGAACACATTTGGCGGCTGGCCAGCTGCAAACGATGCACAAAGATCGCCCCCTCTGGGTGCGATACGACCTCGACGCGGTTGCCAGATCACTCACGAAACAGGCACTGCGCGATCGCGAACCGACCTTGTGGCGATACCGCGAACTGCTTCCGGTGACCGACGGGCAAGAGATCATCTCGTTGGGCGAAGGAATGAGCCCGCTGCTGGCGTGCCCACGTTTGGGCAAGCATCTCGGTCTGACTGATTTGTGGATCAAAGACGAATCGCAACTTCCCACCGGCAGCTTCAAAAGCCGGGGCATGACGCTGGCGATCACGATGGCGCACGGCTTTGGGGTCCAGCGTGTCGCGCTGCCGTCGGCGGGCAACGCGGGCGGGGCGGCGGCGGCGTACAGTGCGCGAGCCGGGATGGAAGCCTTCGTCTTCATGCCTGCCGATACTCCAATGATCAACCAGTACGAGTGTGTCGCCGGCGGCGCGAAAACCTTCGTTGCGGACGGTTTGATCAACGACTGTGGACGGATCGTGCGGGAAGGCAAAGAACGGATGGGATGGTTTGACCTCTCGACGTTGAAAGAGCCGTACCGCATCGAAGGCAAGAAGACGATGGGGCTCGAACTGGCGGAACAGTTCGACTGGCAACTTCCCGATGTCATTCTTTATCCGACCGGCGGCGGGACGGGACTGATCGGCATGTGGAAGGCGTTCCAGGAGTTGGCGGCGCTGGGTTGGCTGGCCAGTGAAAAGCGTCCGCGGATGGTCTCGGTTCAATCCGAAGGTTGCTGCCCGATCGTGACGGCCTACGAACGGGGCGAGCGTTTTGCTGAACTACACCCCAACGCCGCTACCATCGCGAGCGGTATCCGCGTACCGGCCGCCATCGGTGACTTTATGATTCTCGACGCCGTTCGAGACAGCGATGGCTGTGCCATCGCGGTCGAAGAATCTCGCATTCGTGATTGGATGCGCACCGCGATGTCGCACGAAGGAATCGCCGTTTGTCCGGAAGCTGCCGCCTGTGTCGGCGCGATCGAGAAACTCGTGGCCTCCCATTGGATCAAGCCTGACGAACGCGTCGTCATCTTCAACACGGGTGCGGCGCAGAAGTACGTGGAAGCGATTACGGCAGCACCAAAGTCGATCGATCTTCAACAACCGATTGACTGGGATGCAATCGAAGCCGCCTAGCCCGGATTATTCATGAACCGTTCAGCATTCTTCAAATTACACGTTTGTAAGAGGAGCGGACGGCTATCTTGCCCCCAACACCGCGCAAATCAGCCGCCACGCGATAGCGTGCGGTTCTCTCGAAGTTCACGAGAACCGCAGGCTATCGCCAGGCGGCTGATGAATGATCCGGGCTAGCCACCGGCGGTTCGTGGATTCTCGCTCCGCGAAAATGCGATCGTTCGCGGAGCGAACGGCCACGTACGAACCTCTCGACTCCCCGATTGGCCGCACGAGTGACTCGCGGTATCCTCGGGCTATGCCGATTCGACGTATCTTCCTGGGACTCGATCAACCAGCGTTGCCCGCTGCGGCCGATTACTTGCTCGGCAAGTATCGCGAAGGCAGTGCCGCGAATCTGCGCGACGTGATCGTGGTCGTCCCCGGCCGACGAGCCGGTCGGCGGCTGCTTGAAATCCTGGTCGAGCGGAGCGAAGTCAACGGACTCTTGCTCACACCACCGTTGATTGAAACGGTGGGAACACTCCCCGAACAGCTTTACACGCCACAACGTCCGTTCGCGAACGATCTGACGCAAGATCTGGCCTGGACTCGCGCGCTGCAAACCACCCCGCACCAAGACCTCGTCCCTGTCATCCCGAATCCGCCTCAAGATGACGACGACGATCGGTGGTTTGAACTGGGGCGAATCTTTCGACGACAGCACGTCGAACTCGCCGCGGACGGACTCGACTTCCGAGACGTCGCCGGACGCGGCGCGGCGCTCGACGGCTTCCACGAAACCGAGCGCTGGCGGGCGATGGCGGCGGTGCAAGATCGCTTTCATGGCTTGCTTGACGAGCTTGACTTGTGGGACAAACAGACGGCGCGGCTCGTCGCCATCGACAGGCAGGAATGTCAGGCCGAGCACGATCTGATTGTCATCGGCACCGTCGATATGAATGTCGCGACACGCAAGATGCTGGATCAGGTCGCGGAGCGCGTGACGGCGTTGATCTTTGCCCCGGAGCCGTGGAGTGATCGCTTCGACGAACACGGTTGCCTGATTCCGGCCGTGTGGCAAGAAGTTTGCATTCCTCTCGCAACCGCGCAGGTGGACGTCGTCAGCAGCCCGAATGATCAAGCGCTGGCGGTGTTGCGGCAAATCGCCCGCTATGAGAGTCGGTACGGCGCGGATGAGATCACGATCGGAGTCCCCGATGAGCGTCTCATCCCGGACATCGATCGAGTGCTCAAGACACGTGGATTGACAACGCGTTGGGGCCCCGGCCGTTCGCTGTTGGAAAGCGGTCCCTGCACGCTCCTCGAAAGTTTGGCCGACTACCTCGGGGGCGGACACTTTCGCGGGTTCGCGGCATTCGTGCGGCATCCCGATGTGGAAACGTGGCTGAATCAGCAACGCGTTCCGGCCGGCTGGCTCGGTGAGTTGGACGAATACCATGCGGACCACCTGCCCTACCGGCTCAACGAGCGTTGGCTCGGGCCGACAGGGAAATCCGCGAGATTGCAGGCTGCGTTCGACGCCGTGAGAAGACTTGTGGCGACGGTGGGAGACAAGGATTTGCCGATTGCCGAGTGGTCCGGGCCACTGCTGCGAGTCATGGCCGAGATTTACGGTTCGCGCGAATTGCAACGGCACGAACCAGCGGACCGTTCCGCGTTGGCGGCGTGCGAGGGCATCCGCGACGCACTCGCAACCTATTCGGATGTCCCGGAGTCTTTGCAGCCCCGCTTATCCGCCGCGCGCGCGATACGCTGGACCTTGGATCAATTGAGCGGCCAGCCGAGCCCGGCTGCGGCTGACGAATCCGCGATCGAGATGCTCGGTTGGTTGGAGCTGCCGCTGGACGATGCACCCGCGTTAATCGTGACCAGCTTGAACGAAGCCTTCATCCCCGATTCAGTCAACTCCGACCTGTTCTTGCCGAACCAGCTTCGCAGCCAACTCGGACTACTGGACAACCCGCGCCGTTATGCGCGGGATGCTTACGCGTTGACGGTGATGCTCGCGTCGCGTGAGGATCTCCGCGTCGTCGTCGGGCGCCGCAATCACGATGGCGATCCCCTGGTGCCCAGTCGATTGTTGTTCGCTACCGACTCGGCCGACGCCGCTGAACGTGCCCTCCGCTTCTTTCGGCACGTTGGCGACGAACCGGACGAGCAGGCGTTTGCCGGACCAAAGCCATTGGGTTCGACGAGCGACGGCCTTTCGATTCCGCGACCGGTACCGTTGGCCGAGCCGATCGCGCGGATGTCGGTGACGAGTTTCCGGGACTACATCGCTTGTCCGTATCGGTACTACTTGCGGCATGTCCTCCGCCTGCGCACGAGCGACGATCATGCCGACGAACTGGACGGCGCGGCGTTCGGCTCGCTCGCTCACGACGTGCTGCATGAGTTTGGCAAAAGTCCCGAGCGTCACTCGACCGACGTCGAGCAGATTCGCCGCACGCTTCATGATGCCTTGAACCGAACTGTGGCGAAGGACTTCGGCCGCGACGCGATGGCGGTCGTGCATGTGCAAGTGGAACAGCTTCGCCTGCGTCTCGATGCCTTCGCCGAACAGCAAGCTGCCTGGGCCGCCGAGGGATGGCGTATCGAGCACGCGGAAGTGCCCACCGATCAGCATCAACATGCGGAGTTGTTCGTCGATGGTGAACCGATGCGATTGACCGGCCGCATCGACCGCATCGACGTCAATTCGGCAACGGGCCAGCGCATTGTCTTTGATTACAAAACCTCGGACGCAAGTAAACGGCCGGAAGATGCCCATCAGCGGCGCGGTGAGTGGATCGACCTGCAACTGCCGCTCTACCGGCATTTGGTTCGCGCGCTCGGGATCGAGGGCCCCCTTCGACTTGGCTACATTACGCTATCGAAGGATACGAGCCGCATCGACTTCCTGGAGGCGCAGTGGAGCGAGGCAGATCTCGAACAAGCCGATCAGCGCGCGTACGAAATCGTCCGTGCCGTCCGCAGCGAGCATTTCTGGCCGCCCACCGATCCACCTCCCGACTTCTCCGAAGAGTTCGCTGGGATCTGCCAGGACCGCGTGTTTGTCCGTTAACGCGTGGCGTCACAGAACGAAACTTGGCGAGCGGTGGGCGTTAGCCCACTGGTGAACCAACTTGATCAGTGGGCTAACGCCCACTGCCACTCACTTTGTAGTGGTGGCTTCCAGCCGCCACGTGATTTCACGGGAATTTGTGGCGGCTGGAAG